>CAZWDK010000073.1:0-13280 GCA_964633095.1 uncultured Polaromonas sp.
TCATTGACGACCAAATCGCCGCGCAGTGGCTCTTTACGGCCTCGCCGCCCTTGGCAGCGTTGGGTATTTCAGCAGCCTGCTAACTCCACCGCCAATTATTCCCAGGGGCCATCCCGCTCCATAGGTCGTCTCAGCTCAGGTCAGTCTCAAAAAATTGGCTGACTTTTCGCAATTCCCACTGCAACACAGCCACCTATAGAATCCGACAAAAGAGGGGGGGCTAAAAAAACATGTCGATTTACCAGTTGAAGCCAGGCTTTCAAGCCCTGCTCAGGCCACTGGTCGGGCGCCTGCACGCATTGGGCGTGACCGCGAACCAGGTCACGCTAGCCGCATGCATGATGTCAATGGCCCTGGGCCTGTGGCTTTTTTTTGCGCATCCTTCACCAGCCGCTTTCGCCTGGATTTCCCTGTGGATGCTTGTGCGCATGGGCTTCAACGCGATAGACGGCATGCTGGCGCGTGAGCATGGCCAGCAAAGCCCACTGGGCGCCTTTCTCAACGAACTGACCGACGTTGTTTCAGACGCCGCGCTTTACCTGCCGTTTGCCCTGATCGCGCCTTTCAGCCCGTTCTGGCTTGGTACCGTGATTGTGCTGGCGGGTCTCAGCGAATTCGCAGGCGCGCTCGGGCCGACCATAGGCGCATCGCGCCGCTACGACGGCCCGCTAGGAAAAAGCGACCGGGCTTTTGTGTTCGGCGCACTGGCGCTCTATGTTGCGTCGGGCGGGCCATTACCGACATGGATGGCCTGGCTGATGCCATTGCTTGCAGCCCTCATTGCCTGGACGATTGTCAATCGGACGCGCAGAGCCGTAGCCGAAGCCCCTGCGCGCCACGCGAACAACACCGCCAAGGATTGAATGAGCACTTCCCGCATCCCCCATGAGCACCACTTCAGCACGCACGATGCGCAATCCCTGTTCTACCGTCACTGGCCCGCCACACAAGGCCCGCGGCGTGGCGCCATCGTGCTGTTCCATCGTGGCCACGAACACGGGGCGCGCATGGCGCACCTGGTCGACGAATTAGCCCTGCCCGATTTCGACTTCTTCGCCTGGGATGCGCGCGGCCACGGCCGTTCGCCCGGGCAGCGCGGCTACAGCCCGAGCTTCGCCACCTCGGTGCGCGACGTGCAGAGCTTCATCGACCACATCGGCAGCGCGCACGGCGTGCCGGAGCGCGACATCCACGTCATCGCGCAAAGCGTGGGCGCAGTGCTGATCGCGACCTGGGCACACGACTACGCGCCCAAGGTACGCGGGCTCACGCTGGCTTCGCCGGCTTTCAAGGTCAAGCTCTACGTGCCCTTCGCGCGCGCCGGGCTCGGGTTGATGCACAAGCTGCGCGGCCTGTTCTTCGTCAACAGCTACGTGAAGGCGAAGTTCCTCACGCATGACCCCGAGCGCATCGCGAGCTACGAAAGCGATCCGCTGATTTCGCGCCCCATCGCGGTCAACATCCTGCTGGGGCTGTACGAAGCGGCCGACCGCGTGGTGGCGGATGCCAACGCCATCACGCAGCCGGTGCAGTTGCTCATCTCGGGCGCCGACTGGGTCGTGCACCACGAGCCCCAACACCGCTTCTTCGAGCGCTTGGGCAGCGCTGTGAAGGCCAAAATCGAACTGCCGGGCTTCTTCCATGACACGTTCGGCGAAAAGGACCGCGCGGCGGCCGTACTGGCGACTCGCAGCTTCATCCTGCAGCGCTTCGATGCGCCCACGCCGCCTGTCGATCTGCGCGAGGCTCACCTGCGCGGCGAGACGGCCGATGAATCGCGCGCGCTGGCAGAGCCGCTCTCGCCCTTCTCGCCGCGCGGTGCCTACTGGGCGCTGACTCGCGGCGGCCTCCGCTTTGGCGGCCTGCTCTCGCGTGGCGTGAAGCTGGGCCACGACACCGGTTTCGATTCCGGCAGCACGCTGGATTACGTCTACCGCAACAAGCCCGAAGGCGCGGGCCCGCTGGGTCGAAGCATCGACAAAACCTACCTCGACTCGATAGGCTGGCGCGGCATCCGCCAGCGCAAGATCCATGTCGAAGAACTGCTGCGCGAGGCCATGGAGCGCCTAGCCGCACAGCACCGAGAGGTGCGGCTGATGGACATCGCCGCCGGCCATGGCCGCTACGTGCTTGACGCGGTGCTGTCCAGCCCGGTCAAGCCGGGTTCGATCCTGCTGCGCGACTACAGCGACATCAACGTGCGCGACGGCCGCGCGCTGATCGCTGACAAAGGCCTCGCCGACGTCGCACAGTTCGTGCAGGCCGACGCCTTCGACCGCACCAGCCTGGCGAGCGTCACGCCGCGGCCGACGGTGGCTGTAATTTCGGGCCTTTACGAACTATTCCCCGACAACGGGATGGTCTGCCGCTCACTCGCTGGCGTCGGCGATGCGGTGGAAGATGGCGGCTACCTGGTCTATACAGGCCAGCCCTGGCATCCGCAGTTAGAGATGATCGCGCGGGCGCTCACCAGCCACCGCCAGGGCGAGGCCTGGGTCATGCGTCGCCGTACGCAGAGCGAGATGGACCAACTGGTAGAAGATGCAGGCTTTCGCAAGATCGCGCAACGTGTCGACGAATGGGGCATTTTCACGGTGTCCCTCGCGGTGCGCACCGGGTCATGACAACCTGGCTCGCGCAACGGCCCTGGAAGCGTGCAGCCGCCTGGCTGGCGCTTTTGGGGCCACTGTTTTACGCGGCTTACGGTTTCGCCAACTGGTGGGCCGCCTCACGCGCGGCGGTGCCGACGCTGGCCTTTGCCTGGGAGCGCTTGCTGCCGTTCTGGCCGTGGACCATCTTTCCCTACTGGACCATCAATGCCTTTTATGCCCTGTCGCTGTTCCTGGCGCGTGACCGTCACACGCTGGACCGGCACGCCGCGCGGCTGCTGACCGCGACCTGTCTGGCGGTGACCTGTTTTGTGCTGTGGCCACTGCGCTTCAGCTTTGGTCAGCCGGAAGTCAGCGGTGCGCCGGCCTTTTTGTTCAATGCGCTGCGCGGTTTCGACCAGCCCTTTAACCAGGCACCCTCGCTGCACATCGCACTGGCGGTCATCCTGTGGGACTGGTACCGCCGCCTGCTGCACGCACGCTGGGCGCGCGCCGTGCTGCATGCCTGGGCCTTCGCGATCTGCGCCTCGGTGCTCACGACCTGGCAGCACCACTTCATCGACATTCCGACCGGCGCGCTGCTGGGCCTCGTCTGCGTCTGGCTCTGGCCGTTGGAGCGCGTGGTGGCGCTGCCGCGCGCATGGCAGCTGGCGTGCGATCCACAGCGCTGGAAACTGGCCGTCTTCTATGCGGCGGGTGCCCTGTTCTTCATGGCGGTGGCGCTTGCCATCGGCGGTTCGGCGCTCTGGCTCTGCTGGCCAGCCGCATCGCTGGCGTTGGTGACCCTGAACTATGCGGGCTTCGGCGCCCGCGGCTTCCAGATGGACAGCCATGGCCGCATGCACTGGACCGCACGCTGGTTGTTCGCACCCTACCGCCTGGGCGCCGCCGTCAACGCCTGGACCTGGACACGCGCGCTGCCAGCCTCGGTCGAGGTGGCACCAGGCCTGCGGTTGGGCCGCTTGCCGACGCGCGCCGAGTGGCAGGCTGCTGGCCAGCCTCGCCTGTTGAGCCTGTGCGCGGAGCTGCAATTACCGCCCGTGCCCGGCGCACGCTGTGTGCCGATGCTCGACCTCACTGTGCCACCGGCCGTGCGCTTGCGCCGCGCCGTCATTGTGATCGAAGGGCAGCGCCGTGCCGGCGGCGGCGCAGAGCACCCCGTGTGGGTCTGCTGCGCGCTCGGCTTTTCACGCAGTGCGGCCTCGGTGATCGGCTGGCTCGGACTGCACGGCGCAGCGGACACGATGGCCGGCGCGCACGAAGCGGTTCGCTGCGCCCGCCCGCAGATCGTGCTGCGCGCCGCCTGGCTCGCCAGGATCGATCAATTGGTCACCTCACGGAAAGCCCGCCATGAATGACAACGACCGCGCGCTATGCGTGACCACCGCCGGCTTGCTGCGCGCCAGCGGCGCCATCGCCCTTTGGGGTTTCGCGCTCTCGCTCATCGCGGGCCTGGTGCTGGCGTTGACGGGACGTTCGCTGTCGTCCACGGCCTGGATCGCCTATGCGGCCATCGGGCTGACCGGCCTGCTGGAACGCTATCTGGCGCTACGCCTGCGGTTCGATGTCGCGCTGTTCGAGGGGCTGGCGCAAAGCACGATCACAACACTGCCCGCCATGGACGACGCGTTGGAGCGGCTTGGCCTGCGACGCGGCGCCCAAGCATCGCGCCCGCTTGCCGATCGGGTTCTCGGCACCCGCCAGCTGGTACAGCGCCAAGGCATAGCCGTCGTCGCCCAGACCGTGATGTTCGCACTGGCGCTCGCGCTGCAGGATTGACGCTAAGCACCATGCGCCACAAGGAGTTTTCATGAGTTCATCCCTGCCCGGCGGCACGCGCAAGCTGGCCGCCGTCGCGGCGGCCTGGCTGATCGTGCTCGTCGCCAAGCTGCTGACCGGCGCGCGCGCCATCTGGGCCGGCACCAGCCCCAAGGCCGAGCAGACGCTCTATTTCGCGAACCACACCAGCCATGGCGACTTCGTCTTGTTGTGGGCCACGCTGCCTCCGGACCTGCGGGCGCTCACGCGGCCGGTGGCGGGGCAGGACTACTGGGACGCCTCGCCGCTGCGCCGCTTCATCGGCCAGGACGTATTCAATGCACTGATGATCCGCCGGGACGGCAGCGCCTTGCCGGGAAGCGATGTCGCAGCCGCCAACCCGGTCGACCAGATGACCGAGGCCCTGCGCTCGGGCGACTCGCTGATCATGTTTCCCGAGGGCACCCGCAACATCGGCGAAGACGTTCTACTGCCGCTCAAGAGCGGGCTCTACCACCTGGCCTGCGCCTGCCCGCAGGTGCGGCTGGTGCCGGTGTGGATCGAGAACCTGAAGCGCGTGCTCCCCAAGGGCACGCTGGTGCCGATTCCACTCGCCTGCACCGTACGCTATGGCACGCCGATCAGCTTGGCCGAGGGCGAAGACAAGGCTTCATTCATCGCCCGGGCGCGCGTGGCGATGCTCGACCTGCGGCCCGAATACGACCGCGCGGAAGACTGATCACCATGAACCTTGCAGCCTCCACCCACACCACGGTCGCACTGTTCGGTGGTGTCGCCGGCGTACTGATCCTCGCCTCGACCATCGGCGCGCTGCTCAAGTGGCGCGTCGCACAGGGCCAACCACATTCGGTGATCGACAACCTGAATTCACGCGTCAACGCCTGGTGGATCATGGTCGCGGTGATCGGCGTCGCCTTTGCTTTCGGCAGGGGCGGTGTGATCGCGCTGTTCTATCTAATCTCGTTCTACGCGCTGCGCGAATTCATGAGCCTGGCCTACACGCGGCGCGGCGACCATCACGCGATAGCGCTCGCCTTCTTCATCGCGCTGCCAGTGCAGTACTTCCTGATCTGGATCGAGTGGTACGGGCTTTACTCGATCTTCATTCCGGTCTACGCCTTCCTGGCACTGCCCATCCTTTCGGCCGTGGGCGGCGACACCCAGCGCTTCCTGGAGCGCACGGCCAAGGTGCAGTGGGGCCTGATGGTCTGCGTGTTCTGCATCAGCCACGTACCTGCGCTGCTCACCCTACAGATCCCCGGTTTCGAGGGCCGCAACCTGCTCCTGATCGCATTCCTCGTGATCGTAGTCCAGGGCAGCGACGTTCTGCAGTATGTCTGGGGCAAGCTCTTCGGCCGGCGCAAGGTGGCGCCCGAGCTGTCGCCGTCGAAGACCTGGGAGGGCCTGATCGGCGGCGTGGCCAGTGCCACGGCGCTGGGCGCCGCGCTCTACTGGGCAACGCCCTTCCCCCCCTGGCAGGCCGCGCTGATGGCGCTCACCATCTGCCTGATGGGTTTCTTCGGTGGCCTGGTAATGTCGGCCATCAAGCGCGATCGCGGCGTGAAGGACTGGGGCACCATGATCGAAGGCCACGGCGGTATGCTCGACCGGCTCGATTCGGCGATCTTCGCGGCGCCCATCTACTTTCATGCACTGCGGTACTGGTGGGTGCCATGACAGAACGTGTCGCGGCTACCCGCGATGCGGCCAGCACCGCCAACCGGCGTGCCGCCTGACGCAGTTCGTGACAATGCCGGAACGCCGCGAGAAGCCCCCCTATTTGCGCGTCCTAGCGCACCACGAAATGCGTCAGCAGGCTGACTTTGTCGCCCAGGCCGGGCAGGTTGTAAAAGGTGCTCATGGGCACCAGCACTTCATAGCCGACGCCGTTGCAGTCCACCAGAAGTTCCGGTGGATTTTTTTCGGCCAGCTGGCCAGAGATTCTTCCAATCATTTTTGTCCCATCATGGGCAAATCTTAGCAGCCGCTGCGGCGGCGGAAATTAGGGGGACAATTGCGCTTTGGCCTCCCTTTTTCAGAAAAACCCGCGCCTTGATTCTTCGCTACACCTTCACGCCGCCCAACAACACCCGCATGGGCCATTTGTGCGGGCCCATGGACTCGCATATCCGCACGGTTGAGGCGGCGCTGCAGGTCACGATTGCGCACCGTTTCGAGCAGTTCAAGATCGATGGCCCCAAGGCCAGGGCGCAACAGGCGCTGGAGGTGCTGCAGGCGTTGTACGAGATGGCCCAGCGCCCGATTCCCGAGGAAACGGTGCAGCTGATGCTGGCCACCGACGCCTCCAACACCAGCCTGGGCGCCGCACCGGACGGCGCCATCACCCTGTCCACCCGGCGCGCCGACCTGCGCGCCCGCACCGCCAACCAGAGCGTGTACCTGGAAAACATCGCCACCCACGACATCACCTTCGGCATTGGCCCGGCCGGCACGGGCAAGACCTATCTGGCCGTGGCCTGCGCGGTCGACGCGCTGGAGAGGAGCAGCGTGCAGCGCATTGTGCTGACCCGCCCGGCCGTGGAAGCCGGCGAGCGCCTGGGTTTTCTGCCCGGCGACCTGATCCAGAAGGTCGACCCCTACCTGCGGCCGCTGTACGACGCGCTGTACGAGCTGATGGGCTTTGAGCGCGTGCAAAAGGCCTTTGAGCGCCAGCAGATCGAGATTGCGCCGCTGGCGTTCATGCGTGGCCGTACCCTGAACCACGCCTTTGTGATCCTGGACGAGGCGCAAAACACCACGCCCGAGCAGATGAAGATGTTTTTGACCCGCATCGGCTTTGGCGCCAAGGCCGTGGTGAACGGTGACGTGAGCCAGGTCGACCTGCCGCGCAGCCAGCTCAGCGGGCTGATAGACGCCGAGCGCATTTTGAAGCGGGTCAAGGGCATCGCCATCACCCGGCTGACCAGTGCCGACGTGGTGCGCCATCCGCTGGTCGCCCGTATTGTCGATGCCTACGACAAGCAGCCCAGCCCGGACGTCGGCGTCGCTACCGTGGATGCTATTGATTCGATAGCTGGTCACGCACGCACCTCCAGGGCCAGGCGCAAAAATGTCTCTTAAAAACCTGAGTTTGTCGCTGCAGTTTGGTGACCTGAAAGATGCCGCGCTGCACCGTGCCGCCCTGCCGCGCCACAGCGTCGCGCGCTGGATACGCCAGGCGCTGCAAAGTGATGCCGAAATCACCGTGCGCATCGTCGATGCCGAGGAAGGCCAGGCGCTGAACCGCGACTACCGGCACAAGGACTACGCCACCAATGTGCTGACCTTTGACTACACCCAGGCGCCCATCGTCACCGCCGACCTGGTGCTGTGCGCCCCGGTGGTGGCCAGGGAGGCGCAAGAGAGCCACAAAACCCTGCAGGCGCATTACGCCCACCTGCTGATTCACGCCACCCTGCACGCCCAGGGCTACGACCACGAGACAAACGAGCGGGACGCGCTGGAGATGGAGGCGCTGGAGATCCTGCTGCTGGGCGCGCTCGGCTACGACAACCCGTACTGAGGGATACTGGCGGGCCATTCACGGCCCTATCTTCCATCCACATTCAGGAGGCCCGCCATGCACACCCGTCACCAGCATCTGTTCAAAGCCGATCTGCGCCAGCTGCGTCCCACCCAGATCACCGTGGGCTACGCCGAGGTGCAGGAAAAGCGCGGCCTGTGGAGCGGCATGGGCAAGGGCGAGCGGCAGAAATTCCTGGACAGCCACTGGTTTCCCGCGGTGCGCGGCCCGAGTGACAACTTTTATATCGTCGACCACCACCACCTGGGACGCGCCCTGCTCGAGGAAGGTGTGCACCAGAGCTTTGTGGTGCTGCTCAAGGACCTGGGGCAACTCGCCAAGGACGAGTTCTGGACCGTGATGGACCACCATCAATGGGTGCACCCTTACGATGCGAAGGGCCGCCGCCGCCCCGTGGCCGATCTGCCCAAGGCGCTGGGCGAACTCGCCGATGACCCCTACCGCAGCCTGGCCGGCGAGGTGCGGCGCGCAGGCGGCTTTCCCAAGGACGCCACGCCCTTTTCCGAATTCCTCTGGGCCGACTTCTTCCGCCGCCGCATCAAGATCGCGCAGCTCCGGCGTGACCCCGATGCCGCCCTGCGGGCCGCCATAACGCTGTGCCACAGCGCCGAAGCCGCCCACCTGCCGGGTTGGTCGGGGGCGACATCGCCGCTGGCCTCCTGAGACCGTGGGACCGGCCATGAGCGATTCCGCCCCGCCTATTCAACAGGAACGCAGCGTCGCCGGACCCAGGTTCTCGTGGGCCGACCTGCTGGCCGGCGTCTCGGTGGCCGGCGTGCTGCTGCCCGAAGCCGTGGCCTACGCGGCCATCGCGGGCGTGCCGCCCATGCACGCCTTTCTGGCCGCGCTGGTCGGCCTGTGCCTGTACCCCTGCTGGGGCAGCAGCCGCTTCGCCATGGTCGCCCCCACCTCGTCGGCGGCGGCGGTGTTTGCCTCGACGATGGCGCTGGGCGGGCCGGCCATGGGCTATGCGCTGGTTGGCCTGACCGGCGCCCTGTTCCTGACGGCCGCTGCGCTGCGGGCGGGCTTCCTCGGCGCCTTCATTTCGCGCCCGGTGCTGCGCGGCTTCGCCTGGGCGCTGGCGCTGACCATCGTGCTCAAGCAGCTGCCGCACATCGCGGGCGTCCCGGTTCATGCCTCGCTGCCAGGCCCGCTGGCAGGGGAGCTGCTGGCCCAAGCGGCGCACTGGCACCGCGCCAGCGTGGCGCTGGGCGCAGCCGCCCTGGCCTTGTGGCTGGCGCTGCATCACGGGCTGCAGCGCCGGCTGTTTCTGCCCACCTCGCTGCTGGTCCTGGGGCTGGGCGTGGCGCTGTCAGCCATGCTCGACCTGAACACGCAGGGCGTGGCGCTGGTGGGGGACATCGCCTGGCAGGCGCTGGACTGGCGCCTGCCGGCCTTGAACATCGACCATTGGCTGCGCGCTGTGGGAATCGCGCCGGCGCTGCTGCTGATCCTGTTCGCCGAATCCTGGGGCTCGGTGCGCTCGCTGGCGCTGCAAAGTGGCGACCAGGTCGATGGCAACCGCGAACTGCTGGCCTTGGGCGCCGCCAACCTCGCGAGCGGACTGTTGCAAGGCCTGCCGGTGGGGGCGGGGTTTTCGGCCGCCTCGGCCAACCAGGCGGCCGGTGGGCGCAGCAAATGGGCGGGCGTGGCCGCCGCGCTGGCGCTGGCGCTGCTGCTGTGGCTGGCGCGCCCCTGGCTGGCGCTGCTGCCGATGCCGGTGCTCGCCGGCGTGGTGATCGGCATCCTCTCGCACAACCTGTGGCCACGCGCCGTGCTGTCCTCGCTGCACCTGGGTGGCGATGTCTGGCTGGCGCCGGTGGCGGCTGCGGGGGTGCTGCTGTTTGGCGTTCTGTTCGGCATGCTGCTGGCCGTGACGCTGTCGCTGCTGCTGGCGATCCGGCGCTTTGCGCAACCGCTGGTCACCGAATTGGGCCGCCTGCCCGGCACGCGCGACTACCTGGACCGGGCGCGCCATGCCGATGCCACCGCGGTCGACGGCACACTCATCATGCGGCCCGAGGAGCCGCTGTTCTTCGCCAACGCCGAGCAGATATTCCACCTCGTCAGTCAACGCGCCGAAGCGGCGCGCGCAACCGTCGTGGTGCTGAGCCTGGAGGTCTGCGACGACCTGGACAACACCGCCGCGGAAGCGCTGGCCGAATTTGCCGCCAGCCTGCGCCGCCAGGGCACGGCCCTGCTGCTGGCGCGCGTCAAGGACCGGCCGCGAGAGGCGCTGGCGCGCATGGGCCTGACCGATGCGGCCCATGGCGGCGTGGCACTGTTCTGGAGCGTGGACGACGCGGCGCGGGCGGCAGCTGCCGCTAGACCACCTGCAGCGGAATCGTCACCGGCCCGTCATTGACCAGGTGCACCTGCATGTCGGCGGCGAACTCCCCGGTTTCCACCCGCCCATGTGCAACTCGCGCCTGCGCCACAAAGTAGTCGTACAGCCGGCGCCCCTCCTCGGGCGCGGCGGCGCCGGTGAAGCTGGGCCGGTTGCCGCCCGTCACATCGGCGGCCAGCGTGAACTGGCTCACGACCAGCAAGCCGCCGCCCGTGTCCTGCACGCTGCGGTTCATCTTGCCGGCCTCGTCCGAAAAAATCCGCAGCTTGAGGATCTTGGCCAGCAGCTTGTCGGCCTGGGTCTCGGCGTCGCCGCGCTCGGCGCACAGCAGCACCAGCAGGCCCGCGCCAATCGCACCGGCGGTTTGCCCCTCAATCACCACCCGCGCCCGGCTCACGCGCTGCAATACGGCTTTCATTCAGATCAAATCCTTCTCGTCATCAAAATGGGGCTCCACATCGCTGGGCAGCAGCTGGATGCTGGCGCGCAGGCCGGGCACGGCACTCATCAGGGCCTGCTCGACGCTGGCACGCAGCGCCGCGGCGCGCCCCAGCGACCAGTTGGCCGGCATGTGCATGTGCAGATCCACAAAACGGCGCTGGCCGGCGCGCCGCGTCGTCACATGGTCAAAGCGTATGGTCGGGTGCTGGAAGCCCGCCAGCGTCTGCTGGATGTCGGCCAGCACCTCGGGCTCGACGGCCTCGTCCATCAGGCCTTGCGACGAACGCCAGATCAGCCGGCCGCCCTCCCACAGGATGTTCAGGGCCACGCCTATCGCCACCGCGGCATCCAGCCACAGCCAGCCGGTCAGCGCCACCGCGGCAATGCCGACGACGACGCCGGCCGAAGTCCAGACATCGGTGGCCAGGTGCCTGGCATCGGCTTCGAGGGCAATCGAGCGGTGCGCCTTGGCCGAACGAAACATGAACCAGGCCAGCAGGCCGTTGAGCGCCGAACTGACGATGGAAAGCGCCAGCCCCAAACCCAGCAGCTGCAGCGGCTGCGGATTCATCAGCCGGTGGGCCGCCGCCCAGATGATGGCCAGCGCCGCCACGATGATCAGTGCGCCCTCAAAGCCGGAAGAAAAATACTCGGCCTTGTGATGGCCATAGGGATGGTCCTCGTCGGCCGGACGCTTGGCAATGGTGACCATGGCCAGGCCAAACAGGGCGCTGGCCAGATTCACCAAGGACTCCAGCGCGTCCGACAGCAGGCCGACCGAATCGGTGACATACCAGGCGCCCGTCTTGAGCACGATGGTGATGACGGCAAGCAGCACGGAGGCGCGCAGCAGGCGCTGCGGCGTCAGTGATTGCGGGTCCAGTCGGCTCATGCGCCCATTGTCTGCGATGCGGCCAGCGTGCAACACCCCACGTTCGGGCTATGCAAGAATGCGGCGATGCCTGCCCTGCCACACCGCCGCCTCGCCTGGGCCCTGCTCTGGTGCGCCATCACCGCGCTGGGCGGCGTGGCGCTGGCGCGCCTGGAGCTGGCGCAGCTGCAGGCGGCGTTTGAAACCGATGCGCGCATTGCCCACCGGCTGCTGAGCCAGCGCGTGGTGCAGCATGATGCCGTGATGGCGACGCTGGCGCTGCTGCAGCCCGCCGCAGATGCCGCCGAGGCCTCCCCGCCCGAACAGCGCCTGCCTGCGGTCTACCCGCAAATCATCGGCGTGCAGCGGCGCGATCGCGAGGCCGGTTGGGCCGACGAACGCTTGCGGGTGGCCGAAACCCTGTCGCGCGCGCTGCGCCGACCGGTCCTGGCCGGCGCCGACCTGGCCCGCGGCCGCTACCAGCTGGTGCTGGCGGCCGAGCCCGGCAGCTATGCCCTGCAACTGGACCTGCACGCCGTCGTGCCCTGGAGCGAATGGCCCATGACCCCGGACAGCAGCCCGGTGCGCGTGACGCTGGAGCATGAAGGCCAGCATTTTCTGCTGCAGCCCGGCCGCATTCACGAGGGCGGCTGGCGCTTTGAATTTCACAAACACCTGGCCGCCGAGAGCCAGCCCTTTGACGTGGTCGCCCTGCGCCAGGTCGGCTGGGGCGAACTGCCCTGGGGCTGGATGCTGGGCTGGGCCGCGCTGGCAGCAAGCCTGCTGCTGGCCTGGCGGGCGCTGCTGCGCCAGCGCGCCGAACGCCAGCGCGCCGAAGAACTGCTGCGCCTGGGCCAGGTGGCGCGCCTCAACACCCTGGGCGAACTGGCCGCCGGCATGGCCCATGAGCTGAACCAGCCGCTGACCGCCGTGCTGGCCAATACCCAGGCCGCCAGCCGGCTGCTCAATGACGAGCCGCCCGAGCTGGCCAGCGCCCGCAGCGCCATGACGCAAGCCGTGGAGCAGGCCCGCCGCGCCTCGGAAGTGGTCGGGCGGCTGCGCCGCGCGGTGGAGCGCCCCGATCTGGCGGCGCAGCTGCAGTCGGTGGTGCTCGAGGATGCGGTGCGCAACGCGCTGTACCTGCTGGAGCCGGAGTTCCAGCGCCGCGAAGTCACGCCGCAACTGGAAGCGCCGTCCCTACCCACCACCGTGCTGGCCGAGCCGGTGGCGCTGGAGCAAATCATCCACAACCTGCTGATGAATGCCCTGCAGGCGCTGGAACAGGTGCCGGCACGCGAGCGCCAGCTGACGACCAGCCTGGGCGCGGAGGGCAGCCTGGGCGTGATCAGCGTCACCGACAGCGGCCCGGGCATTGCGGCGGATGTGCTGCCGCGCATTTTCGAGCCCTTCTTCAGCACGCGCGAGGCCGGCCTCGGGCTGGGCCTGAGCCTGTGCGAAACGCTGGCCAGCGGCATGGGCGGCAGCCTGATGGCCGCGCACCATGCGCCGCGCGGCGCCGTGTTCCGGCTGTCTCTGCCGCTCGCAGCAACACCCAGTCGGAGCACGCCTTGAGCGCCGCCGGGCCGCCCCAAGGCGCGAAGGCCCCCTCGGGGGGCGGCGCAGCACAGGCAGTGGCAAGCGTGGGGGCAACACTGTCTCCGCTCATTCACTTGATCGACGACGACGAAG
>CAZWDK010000074.1:0-12991 GCA_964633095.1 uncultured Polaromonas sp.
CCCGGACAACGGCACCTGCGACACCATCGTCGCGTGGCGCATAGACAAGGGAACGGTCGACGGCGTTGACGTCGGCGGCAACACCATCGCGGCCGTGGCCCATGTGCCCGGCAACATCCTGGAAGGCAACTGGAGGGCCGCGATCTTTGTCGACGATCAGGCCTCCAAGGCGCAGGAGGAGGCCCTGCTCAAGGTGTACACCGGCCAGGCCGGCGGGCCGGTCGCCGATCTCGCCAAGCTCATAGGCGAGGTGGTGTCGGTGGAGCGGGCGCCTATTCGCTTCACCGTCGAGGAGGGCAAGGGCCTGCTCGAGATCGGCAAAAATTACTACGCCGAACTCGAGCCCTATCGTGGTGCGATGGGTGGGCTGACCACGATGTCCGACACCGTGTTTTCGACGGTGCCGGGGGCGCCGGTGTTTGTTGGCAAGGCCCCGAGTTATCGATCCAAGAATGCCGCCCTCGGCATAGACCTGGACATCAAGAACCACAACGCCCTGCAGAGCACCTTCGTCTTCGACGCATGAGCCGCCGGGCCGCTCCCTGGGCGACAACGAAGTTGCGGCGAAGGCTCACAACTGCGCGGAGCGTTTGTGAGGTCGTAGCCCATACCGCAGCGCGCAGCGCAGAGGTTTCCCCATGAGCCCGACGGCAGGCCCGGCGCTGACCAGCGCCGCCCGTCACCGCCGCGTGTTCCTGCCGGTGCTGGCCGCGCTGATTGCGCTCGCATGGCTGGCCTTGTGGGCGTGGGCGCGCAGCCCCTATGGACGCTATCTCGAGCACGCTGACTGGACCGTGTCCGGTCCGGCGGCGTTCCTGTGCCGCATCGTTCCGGCTGGCGATGTGGTCGTGCCCATGGCGCTCTACGCCGCCGCGTGGATACTCATGACGGCGGCCATGATGCTGCCGACCACCTTGCCCTTGTTCAATGCCTTCGACCGCTTGACGGCCCAGCGCCCGGACCATGGGCACCTCCTCATGCTGCTAGGCCTGGGCTACATGACGGTGTGGGGCGCCTTCGGGCTGCTGGCGCATGCGCTTCACAGTGGGCTGCTGTCCCTGCTCGCCAGCGTGCCGACGCTGGCCTGGCATGGCTGGCTGATAGGTGCCGCCACCATTGCCTTGGCCGGCGCCTTCCAGTTCAGCAGACTCAAGTACCGGTGCCTGGAAAAGTGCCGCACGCCCTTGAGCTTCGTGATCGAGCACTGGCGTGGGGAGCATCCGGCGCGGCATGCGTTCGCGCTGGGCGCGCAGCACGGCCTGTTCTGCGTTGGCTGCTGCTGGGCGCTGATGCTGTTGATGTTCGCGCTCGGCACCGGCAGTCTCGGCTGGATGCTTCTGCTTGCGGCCGTGATGGCGATTGAAAAGAACCTTCCCTGGGGCCGGCGTCTCAGCACGCCGCTCGGTGTCGCACTGCTGGTTTGGGCGGTCGTCCTGGTGGTGACCCATGCCTGAAGAGCGCGGTAGCCTGCCCGTCCTGCAGACTACCGTCCTTACCACGGTGGCGATGCTCGCCTTTGCGGCCAATTCATTGTTGTGCCGGCTCGCCTTGCAGCAAGCGGGCATCGATCCGGCCAGCTTTGGCAGCATCCGGCTGGTTTCCGGAGCGATCATGCTCGCCGTCATCGTGCGGTTCAGGCCGCAACAGTCCTCGCCCGGTCAGGCCGACTGGTTTGCCGTGCTCATGCTGTTTGCCTATGTCGTGTTTTTCTCCTTTGCCTATCTCACCTTGGCCGCGGGCACGGGTGCCTTGATTCTGTTCGGCGCGGTTCAGTTAACCATGTTCAGCGGCGGCCTGCGCTCGGGCGAGCGCTTTGGCCTCATCGCCTGGCTCGGTCTCGCCCTGGCTGTTGCGGGGCTGGTCTACCTGGTGTCACCGGGTGTGGCTGCGCCGCCGCCCTTCGGTGCTGCGTTGATGGCGATCGCCGGCGTGGCGTGGGGCGTGTACTCGCTGCGCGGTCGCGGCGTGGCCGACCCGCTGGGCGCCACGGCGGGCAACTTCGCGCGGGCGGCGCCGCTCGCCCTGGTGCTGAGCCTGCTTTTCGCCGGCAAGGCTCACGCCGATGCGGCCGGTGTCGCGCTGGCCGTTGCCTCCGGCGCGCTCACGTCCGGCATCGGATATGTCATCTGGTATGCCGCGCTGAGCAAGCTTTCCGCCATGCGGGCCGCCACCGTGCAGTTGTCGGTGCCGCTGATCGCCGCATTTGGCGGCGTGCTGTTCCTGTCGGAGGCGATTACCCCGCGCCTGACTGCTGCCTCCGCGGCGATCCTCGGTGGCATTGCTTTGGTGCTGACCAGCCGGTCGCGCAAGCCGCGCCCCTAGACATGATGGTCGCTCGCAAGCAGATCCCAAGGCTATTCAACAAACGAGGCGTGTGTTGCACCTGGACTTGAGAGCTTCGGGCTTCGCAAGTCCACTATTTGCTACTAATTTGGTAGCTGACTGTGCCCGTAGTTATTGGGCTATCGGCTATTTTTGATCGCAAGTGCGGCTTCGGTGACCAATTCCGGGCCTTTGTAGATCAGGCCGGTGTAAATCTGCACCACGTCGGCACCGGCCTTGATTTTGGAAACCGCGTCAGCGCCGCTCATCACGCCGCCCACGCCAATGATGGGAAAGCCCTGGCCCAGCGCGGCGCGCAGCTGGCCGATCACGCGGTTGCTGGCGGCCAGCACCGGCGCGCCGCTCAGGCCGCCGGCTTCTTCGGCATGGCGCAGGCCCTTGACGGCATCGCGGCTCAGTGTGGTGTTGGTGGCGACCACGCCGTCCATGGCGTGGCGCTTCAGGGTGGCGGCGATCACGTCGACCTGGGCCTCGTCGAGGTCGGGCGCGATCTTGACAAAAATTGGCACCCGTTTGCCGTGCTGGCTGGCGAGGGTCTCGCGGCGCTCGGCAATGCGGCCCAGCAGCGCGTCAAGCGCTTCGTCGCTTTGCAGGGCGCGCAGGTTTTTGGTGTTGGGGCTGGAGATGTTGACGGTGACATAGTCGGCATGCGGGTAGACGCCATCCAGGCAAATCAGGTAGTCGTCCACCGCATTTTCAATCGGCGTGGCAGCGTTTTTGCCGATGTTCAGGCCCAGCAACAGGGGGTTGCTGCTGCCTTTTTGGCGAACGGCGGACTTTTTCACATTGGACAGAAAGGCGTCCAGCCCCTCGTTGTTAAAGCCGAGCCGGTTGATCAGTGCGTTGGCTTCGGTCAGGCGAAACATGCGCGGCTTGGGGTTGCCGGGCTGCGCCTTGGGCGTGACGGTGCCGACTTCGACAAAGCCAAAGCCCATGCCGGCCAGGCCGTCTATGCAGCGGGCGTTTTTGTCGAGGCCGGCCGCCAGGCCCACGCGGTTGGCGAATTTCAGGCCGGCCAGCTCTATAGGGTCGCTCACCCGGCTGGCGCAATAGGCCATGGCCAGCGGCGTGCCCTGGGTGCGCGCCAGCGACGCCATGGTCAGTTCGTGAGCGGTTTCGGGGTCCAGCCCGAATAAAACAGAGCGGGCCAGGGCGTAGGGGAGCAGGGACATTGGATAATTTGGGCTGGTGCGATAAAAGAGAGTCCTATTGTCGCAAACCCACCCGCCCTCTAACCCATCCCCATCCACCATGACCCAAGACGAACTCAAAACCCTGGTCGGCCAGGCCGCCCTGCATTACGTGGAGCCCGGCAGCATTGTCGGCGTCGGCACCGGTTCCACCGTCAACAAGTTCATCGACGCGCTGGCCAGCATGAAGGACCGCATCGCCGGCGCCGTGTCCAGCTCGGTGGCCTCGACCGAGCGCCTGCAGGCGCTGGGCATCAAGGTGTTTGATGCGACCGAAGTTGACGAACTGGCCGTCTACATCGACGGCGCCGACGAAATCGACAACGCGGGCCATATGGTCAAGGGCGGCGGCGCGGCGCTGACGCGCGAAAAAATCGTGGCGGCGCAGTCGCGCAAGTTTGTCTGCATTGCCGACGAGTCCAAGCTGGTGCAAACGCTGGGCAGGTTTCCCCTGCCGGTGGAGGTGATTCCCATGGCCGCCAAGCGCATCGCGCGCCAGTTTGCCGCCATGGGCGGCAGCGCAACGCTGCGGCTCAAAAACGGCGTGCCGCTGGTGACCGACAACGGCCAGCATATTCTGGATGTGAGCGGCCTGATGATTACCGACCCGCTGGCGTTCGAAACCCAGGTGAGCCAGTGGCCCGGTGTGGTGACGGTGGGCGTGTTTGCTTTCCAGAAGGCCAGCGTGTGTCTGCTGGGCGCGCCGGACGGCGTTAAAACGCTGGTGTTTTAAGCCGCAGCGGTGCCCGGCAAGCCGGCTCTAGAACTTGATGCCGGCCGGGTTGGGGTTGGGCTGGGCTGCGGGGGCTGCAGGGCGTTTTGCCGTTGTTGCGCTTGCGGCTTCGTCTACCGGCGCGGCGGCGGCCGGTGCCGTGGCAACTGCCACCAGCGGCGTGGGGGCCGGGCGACGGTAGCTGGCTGGCAAGACCGACGTCTGCGGGTAGCCGGCGGCGTTCAAGAACTGCATCCACTCGGCATCGGAAAAGCCCTTGAGTTGCTGGCCTCCAATGGTCAGGAAGGGCAGCGAGGTGTCACCGCTCAAACGCTGCAGGGCCTGGCTGTCCTCATGGCTGCTGACGGTTTTCTCGGTAAACGGAACGCCGCGGCTGGTCAGCATGGAGCGGCCTGCACCGCAGGGGCCGCAGTTGTCACCGACATAAAGCGTTACGGGGTATTTGCTGGCGATCTGCCGCAGTTCAAAGGGCAGGCTGGAAGCGGCGGCCATGCTTGCGGCCGCACTGGCATTGGCCGCGCTGACCTTACCCTGGCTGCTGGGCGGTGGCGGCTGGTCGGAAAAGGTGATCTTGCCGTCCGGCCCAACGATGCGGTACACCTGCTGGGCCTGGGTCAGCGTTGACAACAGACTGCCGGCGAGCAGGGCCAGGGCCAACAAGGCATGGGGGGCTGAGAATTTAACGGCGTTTGATGTCATGGGTTTCCTGTCAATCTTGGGGGCAACGTCAACGACGGGTTCTTCAGGCCATGCCTTGATGACGCAGCAGGGCGTCGATCGAAGGTTCGCGGCCCCTGAAGGCCTTGAACGACTCCATGGCCGGGCGGCTGCCGCCCGCTTCCAGAATCGTTTGCCGGTATTTTCTACCGGTTTCCACCGTCACGGTCGTTATGCCCGTGTCTTCGCCAGCGCCGGAGGTTTGCGCGGCAGCGGCGGTTTCTTCAAAGGCCGCATAGGCGTCGGCCGACAATACCTCGGCCCATTTGTAGCTGTAATAGCCGGCCGCGTAGCCGCCCGAAAAAATGTGACTGAATGTATGCGCGGTGCGGCTGTAGGGCGGGGCCGGAATTACCGCCACTTCCCTGCGCACCTCATTGAGCAGGCCCATCAGGTCGTCCGATGGCTTGTGCGAGGTGTGCAGCAGCATGTCGAACAGCGAAAACTCGACCTGGCGCAGGGTCTGCATGCCGCTCTGGAAGTTCTTGGCGGCCAGCATCTTGTCAAACAGGGCGCGCGGCAGCGGTTCGCCGGTGTCGACATGGGCCGTCATGTGCTTGAGCACATCCCATTCCCAGCAGAAGTTTTCCATGAACTGGCTGGGCAACTCGACCGCATCCCATTCGACGCCGCTGATGCCCGAAACATCGCGCTCGTTGACCTGGGTCAGCATGTGGTGCAGGCCGTGGCCGAACTCGTGGAACAGCGTGGTCACGTCATCGTGCGTCAGCAAGGCGGGCTTGTCGCCCACGCCGTCGGCGAAATTGCAGACCAGGTGCGCCACCGGCGTTTGCAGCTGGCCGGTGTCGGGACGCAGCCAGCGGGCGCGCACATCGTCCATCCAGGCGCCGCCGCGTTTGCCGGTGCGGGCGGGTCGGTCGAGGTAGAACTGGCCCACCAGCTGGCCGGCACGCTCGATGCGGTAAAACTCCACGCCGGGCTTCCAGACCGGTGCCGAGTCCTTGGCGATGCTCACTTCAAACAGGGTTTCGACAATCTTGAAGAGGCCGGCCAGCACCTTGGGTGCGGTGAAATACTGTTTGACCTCCTGCTCGCTGAAGGCGTAGCGCGCTTCCTTGAGTTTTTCGCCAATGTAGGCGTAGTCCCAGGCCTGGGGATCGGCCAGGTTCAGCTTTTCGGCCGCAAAGCGGCGCAGGTCGGCCACGTCTTTTTCGCCATAGGGGCGGGCGCGGTGGGCCAGGTCGCGCAGGAAGGTAATCACCTCCTCAGGCGATTTGGCCATTTTGGCGACCACAGATACCTCGCCAAAATTGCGGTAACCCAGCAATTGGGCCTCTTCCAGGCGTAGCGCCAGGATTTCGCGCATGATGGCGCTGTTGTCGAACTGGCTGAATTCGGCCGGTGCCTGGTCGCTGGCGCGCGTGGTGTAAGCCTTGTAAAGAATTTCACGCAGCGCGCCGTTGTCGGCAAACTGCATGACCGGCAGGTAGCTCGGCATTTTCAGCGTCAGCTTGTAGCCTGCCTTGCCCTCTGCCTCGGCCTGTGCGCGCGCGGTTTGAATCACGTCGGCGGGCAGGCCGGCCAGTTCGCCCATCTGCGCGTAGTAGGCAAAAGCGTCGGTGGCATCGAGCGCGTTTTCGCTGAATTTCTGGCTGAGTTCGGCCTGCCGCTCCTGGATTTTGGCAAAGCGCTCCTTGGCCGCGCCCGTCAGTTCGGCGCCTGACAGCACAAAGTTGCGGATGGCGTTTTTATGCGCCTGGCGCTGCTCGGTGTTCAGGGTCGCCACGTCAATGGCCTTGTACTTGGCATACAGGCGCTCGTCGGCACCCAGCCGGGTCCAGAACTCGGTGACTTTGGGCAGGGCCGCGTTGTAGGCCGCGCGCAGTTCCGGCGTATCGGCCACGCTGTTCAGATGGCTGACGGCACCCCAGGCGCGTCCCAGCTTTTCGGTGGCCACATCCAGCACGCCGGCAATGGCGTTCCAGCCCGCCGGAAAATCAGGCGCCGTGACCTGCTCCAGCGCGGCATCGGCTTTCAGCAGCAGGGCATCGACGGCCGGGCTGACATGCTCGGGCAGGATGCGGTCAAACAGCGGAAGGTCAGAAAAGTCGAGGAGTGGATTGGTCATGACGTCTAGCTGTGGGCGGATAGGGTGAATCTAAAGGGGAAAGAGCCCACGACCAGGCCGGCGGCATCAAGGCAGTCTGCGGGGCGGGCGAGGCAGGCAGGCGCGAGGAGGTCAGTCCTGCGCTCTTTTCTTGATGCTGCGCTGTTTGGTCTTGGCGCGTTTGACGGTGCCGCCGGGCGTCAGGCGCTGGTTGCCGAGCACGCGCAGGGTTTTGACCTCGGGCCGCTGGCCGTAGCGTGAGCTGTTTTTCAGCACCTTGATATCGCGCGGGCCGGCCATGCGGTCTTCGTTGACCTTTTTTTCTTTTTCCGGCATGGGCCGCCACAGCACCAGCAGTTTGCCTATGTGCTGAATCGGGGCGGCATTGAGTTCGTCGGCGAGGGTGTGAAAAATCGCTTCGCGGCTCGCCCGGTCGTCAGACTGCACCCGCACCTTGATGAGTCCATGCGCATTGAGCGCGGCATCGGTTTCTTTCTGAACGGCAGCCGTCAGGCCATCCGAGCCAATCATCACGACCGCATTGAGGTGGTGAGCATCGGCGCGGTGATCCTTGCGCTGGGCGGGGGTAAGTAGTATTTGAGCCATGCCGCAATTATCGGTGGAGTTGGAAAACGTTGAGAAGATTTGAGAAGAGGACAATGGAAGGCATGAAAGTAAATACAAAATCAAGCGCCAAAGGTAACAAGGTCAACAAGGCCTGGCTGCACGAGCACATCAACGATCCCTACGTGAAATTGGCCCAAAAAGAGGGTTATCGGGCCCGTGCGGCCTACAAACTCAAGGAAATTGACGAAGCGCTGGGCCTGATCAGGCCCGGTGACTGCGTGGTGGATCTGGGCAGCACGCCCGGTGCCTGGAGCCAGTATGTGCGGCGCAAGCTCTCGCCCGCCGGAGCCGCTGCCGGTGATCTGAATGGCCGGATCATTGGGCTGGATATTCTGCCCATGGAGCCTATCGAGGGCGTTGTCTTCATTCAGGGCGATTTCCGTGAGCCCGAGGTGCTACAAAAACTGGAGCAGGCTTTGTTGACTGACAAGGGCTATGCCAGGGTTGATCTGGTTATTTCGGACATGGCGCCGAATCTGTCGGGGATTGAGTCGGCCGATGCGGCCCGCATCGCCCATCTGGTGGAACTGGCGGTGGAGTTTGCCCAGAACCGGATGAAACCGGACGGTACATTGGTCGTCAAGCTCTTTCATGGCAGCGGTTACGACGAGCTGGTCAAGCTATTCAAGGACACTTTCAAGGTCGTCAAGCGCTTCAAACCCAAGGCGTCCCGTCCGGGATCCTCGGAAACCTTTCTGGCCGGCATAGGGCTCAGGAAGCCTGCCGGCAGCACCCAGGAATCCGCCTGAAAGGGCCAAAACAAGCCAATCCCGTGTCAAACCAAAGGGTGTAAGGTACGGTTTATACGGTTTTTGGCCTTGAAAGGCATAAAATCGGCCGCATGTGCCATCCCATCAGCTTTGGGTTCTTACATCGGAGTCATCCTTGAACAATCAGTGGTTTTCGAAAATTGCAATCTGGCTGGTGATCGCCATGGTGCTGTTCACCGTATTCAAGCAATTTGATACACGCGCTGGCGCGGGCTCCAACTACCTGGGTTATTCCGAGTTCCTGGAAGAAGTGCGCGGCAAGCGCATCAAGACCGCCACCATTGCCGAAGGCCAGGGCGGCACCGAAATTTCAGCCACCACGACGGACGACCGCAAGATCCGCACGACCGCGACGTATCTTGACCGCGGCCTGGTCGGTGATCTGATCGCCAATGACGTGAAGTTCGACGTCAAGCCGCGCGAAGAAGGCTCGCTGCTCATGACCTTGCTGGTCAGCTGGGGCCCCATGCTGCTGCTGATTGGCGTCTGGGTTTATTTCATGCGGCAAATGCAGGGCGGTGGCAAGGGCGGTGCCTTCAGTTTTGGCAAATCCAAGGCGCGCATGCTTGACGAGTCCACCAACCCGGTGACCTTTGCCGATGTGGCAGGCTGTGACGAGGCCAAGGAAGAGGTCAAGGAAGTGGTTGATTTCCTGAAAGACCCGGCCAAGTTCCAGAAACTGGGCGGCCGCATTCCGCGCGGTCTGCTGCTGGTGGGCCCTCCGGGAACCGGCAAAACCCTGCTGGCCAAAGGCATTGCCGGCGAAGCCAAGGTGCCGTTTTTCTCGATTTCCGGTTCCGACTTCGTCGAAATGTTTGTCGGCGTGGGCGCTGCCCGCGTGCGCGACATGTTTGAAAACGCCAAGAAAAACGCGCCCTGCATCATCTTTATTGACGAAATTGACGCCGTCGGCCGCCAGCGTGGCGCCGGCCTGGGCGGTGGCAATGACGAGCGCGAGCAGACCCTGAACCAGATGCTGGTCGAGATGGACGGCTTTGAAACCAATGTCGGCGTGATCGTGGTGGCCGCCACCAACCGCCCCGACATTCTGGATGCGGCCCTGCTGCGTCCCGGCCGTTTTGACCGCCAGGTCTATGTCACGCTGCCCGACATTCGCGGCCGCGAGCAGATTCTGAATGTGCACATGCGCAAGGTTCCGCTGGGCCAGGACGTCAATGCCAGCGTGATTGCCCGCGGTACGCCCGGCATGTCGGGTGCTGACCTGGCCAACCTGTGCAACGAAGCCGCTCTGATGGCGGCGCGCCGCAATGCGCGCACCGTGGAAATGCAGGACTTTGAAAAGGCCAAGGACAAGATCCTGATGGGCCCCGAGCGCAAGAGCATGGTCATGCCCGAAGAAGAGCGTCGCAACACGGCCTACCATGAGTCGGGCCACGCCCTGATCGGCAAGATGCTGCCCAAGTGCGACCCGGTGCACAAGGTCACCATCATCCCGCGCGGCCGCGCGCTGGGCGTGACCATGAGCCTGCCGGCGCAAGACCGCTACAGCTATGACCGCGAGTACATGCTGAGCCAGATCAGCATGCTGTTTGGCGGCCGTATTGCCGAAGAAGTCTTCATGAACCAGATGACGACCGGCGCCAGCAACGACTTTGAGCGCGCCACGGCCTTGGCCCGCGACATGGTGACGCGCTACGGCATGACCGAAGCCCTGGGCCCCATGGTCTATGCCGAGAACGAAGGCGAAGTGTTTCTGGGCCGTTCGGTCACCAAGACCAACAACATGAGCGAGTCCACCCTGCAAAAGGTCGATATCGAGGTGCGCCGCATCATTGACCAGCAGTACGCCCAGGCGCGCAAGCTGATCGAGGACAACAAGGACAAGATGCATGCCATGGCCAAGGCCCTGCTCGAGTGGGAAACCATTGACGGCGACCAGCTTGACGACATCATTGCCGGCAAGGAACCCCGGCCGCCCAAAGACTGGACACCGCGCAACCCCTCCTCCGTGGGTGGTGGCGGCCCGAGCGGCGGCAGCCCGGCGGTCAGCACGGACCCTGCGCCTACGGTCGCCTGAGCCGGATTGGCCAGTCTGTTGAATCCATGAAAACCGGGGCGGGTCCCCGGTTTTTCTTTTTTCCCGTCATTTCCCGGCGGATTTTTTCAGCGAGCACCCAGTGATCTGGCAAACCTCACGCTTTCAGATTGATTTGTCCCAGCCGCGTGTCATGGGCATTGTCAATGTCACGCCCGATTCCTTTTCTGACGGCGGCAGGCATTTCATGCCGGGCGGCGGTTTTTCGGGCGTGTTTGCGCATTGCGAACAGCTGATCCGCGACGGTGCCGACCTGCTGGACATTGGTGGCGAGTCCACCCGACCCGGCGCGCCGCCGGTGTCGCTGGAGGAAGAGCTGGCGCGCGTGCTGCCTGTGGTTCGCCATGCGGCCACGCTGGGTGTGCCGCTTTCCATCGACACCTACAAACCCGAGGTCATGCGGGCCGTGCTGGATTTGGGCGCGGACATCATCAACGATGTCTGGGCCCTGCGCCAGCCCGGCGCGGCCGAGGTGGTGGCCGGCCACCCTGGCTGCGGTGTCTGCCTGATGCACATGCATCGCGAGCCGCAAACCATGCAGACGGCCCCCATGGAAGGCGATGTCGTGCCGCAGGTGCTGTCTTTTCTGGCGCACGCCGCGCACCAGCTGCAAGCAGCGGGTGTGGCGCAGGCCCGCATCGTGCTCGACGCCGGGGTGGGTTTTGGCAAAAGTGTCGCGCAGAATTTTTCGCTGCTGGCACGCCAGCAAGAGTTTTTGACGCTCGGCTATCCGCTGCTGGCGGCCTGGTCACGCAAGTCGTCGCTGGCTGCCGTTTGCAGTGCCTCGCCGGATGCCCTGGTTCCGCTGGAGATGGCGGAGCGCATGGTGCCCAGCGTGGCGGCGGCCTTGCTGGCGGTTGAGCGCGGCGCCCGCGTGGTGCGTGTGCATGACGTGCGGGAAACCGTGCTGGCCCTCAAGGTCTGGGCAGCGGCGCGCCAGGTAACAGCAGGTATCTCATAGCGTTTCATGGCGCTCGGCACGGTGGGGGCCGCCTAAAATAACGCCCTGATTCTTACAACAACAGACCTGCAGGGGCAACACACATGACCAGAAAATACTTTGGCACCGATGGCATTCGCGGCACGGTGGGCCAGCCGCCGATCACGCCCGACTTTGTGCTGCGGCTCGCCCATGCCGTCGGCCGGGTGCTGCGCAAGACCGAAGCGCGCCCGACCGTGCTGATAGGCAAGGACACGCGCATTTCCGGCTACATGCTGGAGAGCGCGCTGGAGTCCGGCTTTAACTCGGCGGGTGTCGATGTGGTGCTGCTCGGGCCGCTGCCCACGCCGGGCGTGGCCTATCTCACAAGGGCCCAGCGCGCCAGCCTGGGTGTGGTCATCAGCGCCAGCCACAATGCCTTTCCCGACAACGGCATCAAGTTCTTCAGCGCGCAGGGTACCAAGCTCAGCGATGACTGGGAGCTGGCCGTGGAGGCTGCGCTGGACGAGGCGCCGGTCTGGGCCGATTCGGCCAGCCTGGGCAAGGCGCGCCGGCTGGAGGACGCGGCCGGTCGCTACATTGAGTTCTGCAAGAGCACCTTTGCCAACGATCTGACCCTCAAGGGCCTGAAGATCGTGGTCGATGGCGCGCACGGCGCGGCCTATCACATTGCGCCCATGGTGTTTCATGAGCTGGGCGCCGAGGTCATTGCCATCGGCTGCGCGCCCGATGGCCTGAACATCAACCACCAGGTCGGCGCGACCCATCCCGATGCGCTGATTACCGCGGTCAGGGCCAACAAGGCCGATTACGGCATCGCGCTCGATGGCGACGCCGACCGCCTGCAACTGGTGGATGCCGATGGGCGGCTTTTCAATGGCGATGAGGTGCTGTTCCTGATGGTCAATGAGCGGCTGGCGCGCGGTGAAAAAGTACCGGGCACGGTGGGCACCCTGATGACCAATATGGCGGTTGAACTGGCCCTGAAAAACAAGGGGGTCGAGTTTGTGCGCGCCAAGGTCGGTGACCGCTACGTGCTCGAAGAACTTGAAAAACGTGGCTGGCTGCTGGGCGGCGAAGGCTCGGGCCACCTGCTGGCGCTGGACAAGCACACCACCGGTGACGGCCTGATCAGCGCACTGCAGGTGCTGCAGGCCTGCGTGCGCAGTGGCAAGACCATTGCCCAGCTGCTGGGCGATGTGCTGCTGTTTCCCCAGACCCTGGTCAATGTGCGGCTCAAGCCCGGCCAGGACTGGAAAAACAGCGCGAAGCTGGCGGCAGAAACCAAGGCGGTGGAAACCGAGCTGGGTGACAGCGGCCGCCTGCTGATTCGCGCCAGCGGCACCGAGCCGCTGCTGCGCGTGATGGTGGAGGCCCGCGATGCCGGGCAGGCCAGGGCCTGCGCCGAGCGGGTGGCCGATACGCTGCGCGCCTGAAACCGCTTTTTTCAAGCCAAACAAGCCGTTAGTCCATATGTGGCGGGCGCAAAATGCTATCGAATAGATAGCAATCAAGGGCTGCGGGCGGGGCGCGATGGCGCCGGCACC
>CAZWDK010000075.1:0-12880 GCA_964633095.1 uncultured Polaromonas sp.
ATTGACGACTTCGCCAAGGTCGATTTGCGGATTGCCAAAATCGTCAACTGCGAGCCGGTCGAAGGCTCAAGCAAGCTGCTGCGCATGACGCTGGATGCCGGTGAGGGCAAGACCCGCAATGTCTTCAGCGGCATTGCCTCGGCCTACCAGCCTGCCGACCTGATCGGCAAACACACGGTGCTGGTGGCCAACCTGGCGCCGCGCAAGATGAAGTTTGGCATCAGCGAAGGCATGGTGCTGGCCGCCAGCCACGCCGACGAAAAGGCCCAGCCCGGCATTTATGTGCTGGAACCCTGGCCGGGCGCGACGCCGGGCATGCGCATTCACTAAATAGACCTGGCCTTGGTCGCCTGCGGGCTGATGAAACGCAGCGCCGTGCCCGGACGCCCCGCCAGTTCGCCCAACACGTCGCCCAGCGACCTCAGCAGCAGCGCCGCCTCGCAGGTCTGGAACGGTGCTTCGGCCACCGCAAGCCTGAGCTGCAACACGGTCCTGGGCGGCAGGGTCGGGCTTTCTGCCAGCCCGTGGGCAATCAGGCGCTGTCCCATCTCGGTCAGCTGTGCATGCGTGATGTGGCCGCGCAATATCAGCACGAAATCGCCCTCGCGATGCCGTGCCACGGTATCGCCCTCGTGCGCCACCCCGGTCACGCAGGTGCCCGCATGCACCATCGCGTTTTGCGCCGCCTCCAGGCCATAGTCCTGGCGAATCTCGGCGATATTGCTGACGCGTATGCGCAACACCGCCCCCACACCCGGCTCACGCTGCTGGTGCTGAACCAGTTGCTCCAGCCGTCGCAGCATCACCGCATGACTGGCCAAACCGGTCAGCGGGTCAACCCGGGCCAGTGCGCCCGCCCGCTTCCGGTTGTCGCGCCGTTCATGGTTGCGCCGGTACAGGGCCACCAGCAGCAACAGCACTTGCAGCGCCGAGCCGACCTGCGCACCGTACTGTGTGGCCGCGCTGATGGGCATCAGGCTCATGGTGCGCAGCAGCGGAAAAATGGCCCCCAGCACCAGGCAGGCCATGGCCGCCAGCAGCCACAGGCCGACCCGGGGCCTGCGCCGCGCATACCAGCCCGCCGCGCCCAGGTAAGTGGCCATGCTGGCCAATAAATAAGGTGCCGTGAGCGCGAAAACCGGTTTTCGGCCCAGCACCAGAAAGCCCAGGGTGAGCAGGCCGCCCGCAATGGCCATGGCCAGCAGCCACCGGGACAGCCCCGAGGCGGCCCGTTCCGCCACCATCTGACGCAGCAGCAGGTGCAAAAAAGCCGCCCCGGCCAGCGACAGCACCAGCCCTGCACTGTCGTTCCACCAGGCGGAGTCAGGCCAGAGGTATTCGCCGCCCAGGCCCGTCAGCGACAGCTGGCCCAGCGCAATCAGCAACACATAGCCGGCGTAAACAAGATGAATCGGGTCGCGCCAGGACAGCGCGTGCACGCCACTGGACAGCACCAGCAGCAGCGCCAGGCCGGTGTAGCCACCCAACAGCAAATGCCACAGCTTGCTGCTCTCGTGAAAGCTGCGCGCGTGCGACAGTGTCCAGTACACGCTGGTGGGGTAGCCGTGCGCCACGCGCAGATAAGTCGGCAGGTCTTCATGGGGCCAGACCTGGAAGCCGAAGGCCGGGTAGAGGTAGCGCAGCGGCCACGCGGCGACCGGAACATGGTCACCCGAACGCTGCACCTGCCAGCGGCCGGCATTGGCATCGGCGCTGGCATCGGCCTGCGCGGCGGGGCGGTACAGGTCCACGCTGTCCATGCCGGGGTGCGGCAGCGTCAGCACCATCGCCACGGGCGCCTCCACCGCAGGCAGCTGGACCCGGTACCAGAGGGCGCTGCGGCCATCGGCAGGCATGATTTGCGCCTGCTGCACGGCCCGGCCCTGGCCGGCCTGGAAGCGGGCATGAACCTGCTCCACCGTGAGCTGACCGGTCGCGTCCAGCAACACCTGCGGCCCGTTGCTGCTTTGATCCGTGCTGGGCGCCCATCTGGCGAAGGGCGCAGGCCCCCGCAGGCCGGCAGCCGGCTGCGCCAAAACCGACCCGTGCAGCAGCAGCCCCACGCAACAGGCCATCAATGGCACAAAAAACGCTCGCCATAAACTCGAGATGCCCGGCAAATCAAGCTCCTCAGACAAGATGAGGGAGGCACCGACCCGGCAGACACGCCCAATCAGGCCTCATCCATCAATGAAAACCAATGTAACAATCATTTACAAGATTGACAATCAAACCCTGTCAAAAAATTGGGCCGCCGCTACGCTGTTCCCAGTCGTCTGACGCACACCCTTGCCGCCATGCACAGACCTGTTTATCTCACGCCGTTTCGCCCCCGACTGATGTCAGCACTGGCTGGCTACACGCGGGAACGGTTTTTCAAGGACGCCGCCTCCGGCATGACCGTGGGCATCGTGGCCTTG
This sequence comes from uncultured Polaromonas sp., assembly GCA_964633095.1. Classification (GTDB taxonomy): domain Bacteria; phylum Pseudomonadota; class Gammaproteobacteria; order Burkholderiales; family Burkholderiaceae_C; genus Polaromonas. The sequence continues at coordinate 2,421 of CAZWDK010000075.1, forward strand.
CCGCTGGCCATGGCCTTTGCCATCGCCTCGGGGCTCAAGCCCGAGGCCGGCATCTGGACCGCCATCATTGCCGGCGCGCTGATCTCCGCGCTGGGCGGCTCGGCGGTGCAGATTGGCGGGCCGGCCGGCGCCTTCATCGTCATTGTTTACGGCATTCTTGAACGCTATGGCCTGGCCAACCTGCTGATTGCCACCGCCTGCGCCGGCGTGCTGCTGTTCCTGCTGGGCTTTCTCAAGCTGGGCACGCTGGTGCGTTATGTGCCGGTCAGCATCGTGGTGGGCTTTACCAACGGCATCGCGGTGCTGATCGTGCTGTCGCAGATCAAGGACTTGCTGGGCCTGGTCGTGCCCAAAATGCCGGCCGATTTTTTCTCGCAATTGCGTGTCATTGCGGGCCACATCGACAGCCTGAACCCCTACGCGCTGGGCCTGGGGCTGACCTGCCTGCTGGGCCTGTTTGTCTGGCCCCGGCTGTTTGGCATGCAGGTGCAGCAGGCCAGCGGCCTGACGAACCGCCTGGTGAGGATGCTCCAGTCGTTTGAAAGTGTGCAGCTGGGGCAAGCCATGCGCATGGCCGCGCGCATGCCGGGGCCGATCGTGGCGCTGCTCACGCTGACGGCGTTTGCCTATCTGCTCAGCCTGCCCGTCGAGACCATAGGCACGCGCTTTGGCGGCATTCCGCGAGCCCTGCCCCGCTTTTCCCTGCCCGATTTTTCCTGGGAAACGGTGCGCCTGCTGGTGGTCCCCACCATCACGATTGCGCTGCTGGGCGCGGTGGAGTCGCTGCTGTGCGCGCGCGTGGCGGACCAGATCTCCGGCCTGCCCCGGCACGACCCGAACCAGGAGCTGATGGCGCAGGGCGTGGCCAATTTTGTGGTGCCGTTTTTTGGCGGCATGCCGGCCACCGGCACGATTGCCCGCACCGTCACCAACGTGCGTTCGGGCGCGACCTCGCCGATCTCGGGCCTGGTGCATGCGCTCACGCTGCTGCTGGTGGTGCTGGCGGCGGCGCCGCTGGCCGTGCATGTGCCGCTGGCGGTGCTGGCCGGCATCCTGCTGTATGTGGCCTGGAACATGGGCGAGTGGAGCGAGTTTGCGCAGCTGCGCCAGGCCAGCAGCCACTACCGCCTCATCATGCTGGGCACGTTTTTTCTGACGGTGGTTTTTGACCTGACCGTGGCCCTGCAGGTCGGGCTGATGCTGGCCTGCGTGCTGTTTGTGCGGCGCATGAGCAGCCTGTTCCAGGTGGTGGAGACCTCGCGCAGCGATGAGGCGGCGAACTTCCAGCTCTATGGCTCGCTGTTTTTCGGCGCCGTGGCCAAGATAGACCCGATTCTGACGGTGGTGGAAAACGCCCCGCAGGGCCTGCTGGTCCGGCTCGATGTGCAGTCGCTGCAGTCGCTGGACACTTCGGGCCTGGACGTGCTGGAGCAGCTGCACAAGGCGATTGTGCTGCGCGGCGGCCGGCTGGTGCTGGCCGGGCTCAATGCCCAGCCCAAGGCCGTGATGGAGCGTTCGGGCTTTCTGGAAAAGGTCGAATCGCTATAAAAACAATAGCTGCTTGCGCCCTATTTCAGGGGGCTGCAAGCAGTTTTTATCCAAGACCAGACGATCAGCTGCCGCGATAGGTCGAGCAGCTCCAGGGTGTGCACAGCATGGGCACATGGTAGTGCTGCTTGACATCGAAGATGGCGAAGCGCAGCGGCACGACCTTGTCGACAAACAGCGGGTCGGCCAGGCGCGCGCCCTGGCGTTCGTAGAAGTCGCCGAGGTGAAAGCTCAGCTCGTATTCGCCGACCGCCGCCGCCTCGGGCGCGAGCACCGGCTGGTCGGTGCGGCCGTCGGCGTTGGTGGTCATGGTCTTGACCAGCTTCCAGCTGCCGTCTTTCTCGCGCACCGAAAAGTCGATGCGCATGCCGGCGCCCGGGCGGCCGGTGAAGTTGTCGAGCACATGGGTAGAAATGCCTGCCATCGTGGTTGCTCCTGAATCCTGCTTGGTGTCAACTGCCGCGGTAGTACGAATAGCCCCAGGGCGAGAACAGCGCCGCCAGGTGCACGCGCTGCGCCGCATCCTGGATCACGAAGCGCAGCGGCACCTTGGAGAGGAAGGAGGGCTGCGGCAGCTTGGCGCCCATCTGTGCGAAGTACTCGTCGAGATGCAGCAGCACCTCGTAGCGGCCGCTGCGGTAGGCGTCGCCGATCAGCAGCGGCTCGGCCGGGCGACCGCCGGCGTTGGCCCGCACGGTCTTGAGCAACTGCCAGCGCTCACCGTCAAAGCGCGAGAGCTCGAGCTTCAGCCCGGCGCCGGTCGCGCCGTGGAAGCTGTCGATCGCGTGGACCGTCAGCCGCGGCGATACGCCGGACTGCGAAGCCGGCGCGACGCTCAGGCCGGCGGGGGCCGCGGCGGGCGCGTCCGCAGCCGCCGCAAACCCTGGCGCCAGCGCAGCGCCCCCCATCAGCAGGCCGGCGCGCAGCACGCCGCGCCGCGGCAGCGCATCGGTTGGGAAAGAGGTCATTTCGTCCTTCATGCCGCCACCCTGGCCTCTACCCGCAGCCGCGTGATGAAAGCGATTTGCGCCAACGCTTCGTTGAGTTCGGACTCGCTGCCCTGCGCCAGGCGGCTGCGCAACAGCTTGAAGATTTCGGCCTTGCTGTGGCGCCGCACCGCGATGATGAAGGGAAAGCCGTGGCGCTCGCGGTAACGGGCATTGAGCTCGCGCAGCTCGCCGATCTCATCCTTGCTCAGTGCGTTCAGCCCGGCGCTGGCCTGCTCGCCCACGGATTCGCGGGTCATGGTGCCGGCCTGCGCCTCCTTGCCGGCGAGTTCGGGGTGGCCGCACAGAAAGGCGACCTGGGTGGCGCGCGGCGCGCTACGCACCACACCTATCATGGCCGCATGCAGGGCGTCGAGGCTGGCAAAAGGCCGTGCGGCCCACGCCCCTTCGGCCACCCAGGGGGCATGCTCGAACGTGCTGCCGAGCGCGGCGACGAAGTCGCCACTGTCCATGGCGTTGAGGGCATCGAGGTCTAGCGCGAATGTCGCTTCAGTCATTGGGATTCTCCGTTGTTGATCAGGCTTAATGAAAGCTCGCCTTGGCGGCCACCTGGGTCTTGTGCATGCGCGGAACGAACGCCAGGATCAGCAGCGTCGCGCAGATCTCGAACGCGGCCACCACGTACAGGCCGGCGGACAGCGAGCCGGTCGAGGTCTTGATGAGGCCCAGCATCCAGGGTGCACCGAAGCCGGCCAGATTCGCCACCGAGTTGATCAGCGCCACACCGCCGGCCGCCGCGGCGCCCGACAGGAAGCGGTTGGGCATTTGCCAGAACACCGGAATGGCGCTCATGGTGCCGACAATGGCCAGCGTCAGCATGGCCAGGGTCAGCAGCGGGCTGATCTTGAGCACCAGGGCAATCACCAGCAGCGAGGCCGACCCGAGCGCCGCCGCAATGCCGCAGTGGTAGCGTGACTCCTGCTGCTTGTCGGAATGGAATCCGTTCAGAATCATGCCCGCCGCGCCGCACAGGTAGGCGCCGGCCATGATCCAGCCGACCGCCAGCGGGCTGGTGAAGCCAACTTCCTTGACCAGGGTCGGGCCGTAAAAGGTCAGCGAGGAATTGGCCGCGATGATGCAGAAGTAAATCAGGATCATCAGCCAGATCTTCGAGTCTTTCAGCGAGGCCAGCATGCTGTGCTCGCGATGGCCCAGGGCCTTGGCGTCGCGCTCCAGGTCGGCGTGCACCAGATCGCGTTCACGCTGCGTCAGCCAGCTGGCCTGTTCGGGCTTGTCGGTCAGGTAGAAGTAGGTCACAAAACCGGCAATCACCGACGGAACGCCTTCCAGCAGAAACACCCACTGCCAGCCCTGCCAGCCGTTGACGCCGTTGAGCGAGGTCATGATGAAGCCAGCCAGCGGCCCGCCAATCACGCCGGCCAGCGCCGAGGCCGACATGAACATGCCAAAGGCCTTGGCCCGGCGGTCGTTCGGGAACCAGAACGTGAGGTAGAGAATGATGCCGGGATAAAAGCCCGCCTCGAAGACGCCGAGCAGGAAGCGCAGGAAGTAAAACATCTCCGGCGTCTTCACGAACATCATCGCGATGCTGGTCAGGCCCCAGCCTATGGTGATGCGCATGATGGTTTTTTTCGCGCCTATCTTCTGCAGCAGCAGGTTGCTCGGCACCTCAAAAAAGAAATAGCCGAGGAAGAAAATGCCGGCGCCCAGGCCGTACACCGCCTCGCTCCATTTCAGGTCGTCGAGCATGGTCAGCTTGACGAAGCCGATGTTGACGCGGTCTATCCAGGCGAGGATCCACAGCACCATCAAAAACGGGATCAGCCGCAGAAAGATTTTCTTGTAAACATTGTCCAGCTCCGTCTTGGCGGGTGCTTGGGCAAGGGGTAGCGTAACGCTTGCGGTACTCATGCTTGTCTCCTGTGTCGTTTGGGGTAAACCACGGGCCGGACTGGGCCTGCGGCTTTCGCTCTTGCGCGCCATTCACGCGCCTTACGAGGAGCCGCCAGTCTACGAACAAGCGGCGCACGCCGCGCACAGGGACTGCTATAAGCAGAATTGCAGAATCCGAATACCATGTAGCCCGACATATAAGAAAACCAAGCCATGAGCAGACCCGCCGATCCCGTCGACAGCTACCTGCTGCGCGTGCTGGTGACCCTGGTGACCGAGCGCAATGTATCGCGCACCGCCATCCGGCTGAACCAGTCGCAGCCGGCCATCAGCATCGCGCTGAGACGGCTGCGCGAGATTTTTGGCGACCCTTTGCTGGTGCGCGAAAAAGGCGGCATGGCGCCCACCGACCGGGCGCTGGTGCTGCGCGAACATGCCCGCCGCGCGCTCGGCGAAATCGATGCGATGCGCGCCGACGCCAACCAGTTCGATCCGGCATCCAGCACGCAGACCTTTCGCATCGGCTCGCCGGATTTCATGGCGGCGCCCTTCCTGGCCGGCGCGGTCGAGCGTTTCCGGCGCGAAGCGCCCCGCGCCCGGCTCATGGTGCAGCCGCTGGGCGCCGAATTCGACTATGAGCGCGCGCTGGCGCAGGGCGACCTGGACGTGGTCATCGGCAACTGGCCCCAGCCACCGCAGCAGCTGCACCTGTCGGTGCTGCTCGAGGACGAGGTGGTCTGCCTGATGAGCAGCCACGACCGGCGGGCCGCCGCCGGCCTGACGCGCGAGCAGTACCTGGCGGCGCGCCATATCGTGCCCTTGCCCTATTCGCAGTCGCAGCGCGGTGTCGTCGAGACCCATTTCACCAGCCTGCGTGTGGCGCGCGATGCCTGCGTCGTCGTGCCGTTTTTCGAGATGGCGCCCTACCTGCTGGTGAACACCGACCTGGTGTTCACGACCTCGCGCCATTTCGCGACCCATTTTGCGCGCACGCTGCCGCTCACCATCTCGGCGCCGCCGTTTGACTTTCCGCGCATGCGCTTTTACCAGCTCTGGCACGAACGCTCACAGCACTCGCCGCCGCACCGCTGGTTTAGAGACCTGCTGTCGCACGCCGCGCGCCGCGTGGCACAGTCGATGCAGCCGCCCGCTCCGGGCCACGCCGAGGGTGCGAAGAACAACTGAGGTTTTATTCGGGCACGGAACCGCGGGCGCGTTGCGCCGCGGCCTCGCGCAGCACCGTTGCGGCCGCCTCGGCCAGCACCGGGCCGTCCACCCGCACCGCCGGCGAGGCATTGGCCAGAACCTCGGCGCAGCGAATCGGCAGCACGTCGCCTGCGCCCAGCAGCGCGCCCATGACGTCGTTCGAGGCAGCGTACACCACGCGGCTCACGCCGGCCCAGAACAGCGCGCCGCTGCACATCGCGCAGGGCTCGCCGCTGGCGTAAACGGTGCTGCCGCGCAGGACCGCCAGGCCCAGCCGCGAACTGGCCTCGCGCAGCAGCACCATCTCGGCATGGCTGGTGAAATCGCCGCTGCTCTGCTGGGTGTTGCCGGCCACCTGCAGCACCTCGCCGCCGGCCGACACCAGCGTTGCCCCATAAGGGCTGTTGCCTGCCTGGAGCGCGGCCCGCGAGGCGTCGATGGCGAGTTGCATGGGCGTGAGGTCGTCAGGGGAGATGGTCATGAGGTTCTTTCTGGGAAGATGCCGTCCATCGCGGGGCGCCGTCAGACCATGGCGCCGGTCAACAGCAGATAGCCCGGCAGCCAGCCGGTCAGGACCCCTGTGCCTATCGCCACGCAGGCCACCAGGCGCGCCACCGGCTTTTGCAGCGCCAGCAGCAGGAAATACAGCAGCCACAGCACGCCCCAGGCGGCCCAGGACAGGCCCAGCCAGATCTCCCCGGTGCTGACGGCCCCACGCAGCGTATCGACCGCCACCGGCACGGCGGTGATGGCGACGAACAGGCTGAACCAGCCCAGCCCGCGGCCGTCGGCGCCGCTCAGGCGGTTGATGGCCACCCACAGATAGGTGAAAGAAAAAAGCAGGGACAGCGCGGCGGCCTTGATCGAGGCGGCGTCGGCGTCCGCGCCGAAGGCGTAGCGCAAGGCCACCAGCAGGGTCACCGCGCCGGTGAACAGGTTGATGACCCAGACTTCGCGGTCATCGAGGCGACCCAGCATCCACAGCCCATTGAGAATGAGCACCGCGCCCACATAGAACAACACCAGGCCCGGCAGCATGCTAGGTCCTCTCCAAGGGTAGGTCGGCGGCAAATAATTTCATGGGCGCATGATAGCCCAGAATTCAAAAGTGTATACACTTTTGTGGACCACTTTACCCCAAGGCAGGCCCAGGCTGTGCGCCTGCCGCAAGGCCTATGCCCGGCCCGGCCCGGCCCGGCCCGGCAGCAGCCTACCGGTTGCCGCCGCCCGACTCGGCTTTGATGTCGTCCATAGAGCCGGTCCGGACGACCCGCAACTCAGCATCAAAGACCGCCGTGAAAATCCGCGCGGTGTTGGGGTCGCCGAGATAACGCCAGTCGTAGTGCGTTTCCTGCTTGAGCGTGTAAGGCGTGATCTTCATCGGCTTGCCGAGCATCTTGCGCACCTGCTCCATGAGCATGCCGGGCACGATGCGTTCAAAGTTCTGCGGCGTCAGCACCTGCCTGAGCGCGCTCATCTTGCCGTCCGCGCCTATGGTGATCATGTAGTTGACCTGGCCTGCGGGCTGGCGGTTGTATTCAAGGGTTCGCGCACCGGGCTGCGCCAGCGTGCCGAGCAAGGCGCCCGGCAGGGGCAAACTGGCCATGTCGGCCGCCTCCCAGATTTTTTCGGGCTCGCCAAAGCGCGCCCGTACATCGGCCTCGCTGGCGACGCCTTCCTCCAGCTCGGCAATGCGCTGGCGGTCGCAGCCCAGCAGCGTCAAAATCAGCAACAGCGGGTAGAACAAAGAGCGCAAGGCAGACCCCCGGTAAAATCGGTTAACCATATGTTTTAGGCAGTTTAGACCCATGTCCTTCTTTCGCCGTCCCGATTACACCTCAGACACCACCCAGTTCATCCAGCAGCTCAAGGCCAACAAGCCCACGCTGGAAGCCGAGCAGCGGGCCGGCCGTGCCCTGCTCTGGGACAAAAACCTGAACCTGGCCGATCAGGCGGCCTACGGCGAGGCCACCGTGGCGCAGCAGCCCTATGTCTACGGCACCAGCAGCCACCCCAACAGCAAATAACAAAAGCCAGCACCAAACAAGCCTTCGGTCCAGTCAACACGGGCGCAAACAGCTATATTTTTTATAGCAAACAAAGCACAATAACTTGGTCGCAGCGGCTGTCCTCATGTCCCAAACACTGTCCCCGCCGTCGCCCCAGGAGCTGCCCGCAGGCCTTGCCGAGGACATGCCGACGGTGGTTGACCAGGTCGCGCTGGCCCGGCTCTATGGCGAGCCGCTGTTTGCCATGCCGCACGACCTCTACATCCCGCCGGACGCGCTGCAGGTGTTTCTGGAGGCGTTTGAGGGCCCGCTGGACTTGCTGCTCTACCTGATCCGCAAGCAGAACTTCAACATCCTGGACATTCCGATGGCGGCGGTCACGCGCCAGTACCTGGCCTATGTCGATGAAATCCGCAGCAGCAACCTGGAGCTGGCCGCCGAATACCTGCTGATGGCCGCCATGCTGATTGAAATCAAGTCGCGCATGCTGCTGCCGCCCAAAAAGACGGCCGAAGGCCAGGAGGCGGAAGACCCGCGCGCCGAGCTGGTGCGGCGCCTGCTGGAGTATGAGCAGATCAAGCTGGCCGCCCACAAGCTCAACGAAGTGCCGCAATTCGGCCGCGACTTCCTGCGCGCGCAGGTCTATGTCGAGCAGTCGCTGCAGCCGCGCTTTCCCGATGTGCAGGTGGTCGACCTGCAGGAGGCCTGGCGCGACATCGTGCGCCGCGCCAAGCTGGTACAGCACCACCACATCAGCCGCGAAGCGCTTTCGGTGCGCGAACACATGAGCATCGTGCTGCGCAAGCTGCAGGGCCGCAAGTTCCTGGAGTTTGAAGACCTGTTCGACACCGCGCACGGCATGCCGGTGCTGGTGGTCACCTTTATTGCCCTGCTCGAGCTGGCCAAGGAGGGCCTGCTCGAAGTCACCCAGGCCGAGGCCTTTGCCCCGATTTACGTGCGCCTGGCCTACACACCCGCCTAACTTCTTTTGTCATGTCCACCCTGCCTACACCCAGCCCGCACAATTTTGATGTTTTGATTGTTGGCAGCGGCCTCGCCGGCCTGAGTTCCGCGCTGTTGCTGTCCCAGCAATACCGGGTGGCCATCCTCACCAAGCGCGCCGTGCGCGAAGGCTCCAGCGGCTGGGCCCAGGGCGGCATTGCCGCGGTGTGGGACAAGGACGACAGCTTCGCCGCCCATGTGGACGACACGCTGATCGCCGGCGCCGGCCTGTGCGACCTCAATGCCACCCAGTTCGTGGTGGAGCAGGCACCCCAGGCGATTGCCTGGCTGCAAAAACTGGGCGTGCCGTTTTCGGAAGAAGACGGCCAACTGCACCTCACCCGCGAAGGCGGCCACAGCGCGCGGCGCATCGTGCATGTGACCGATGCCACCGGCGCGGCCGTGCAGCGCACGCTGATCGAGCAGGTGCGCCAGTCGCCCAACATCACGCTGTTTGAACACCACACGCTGGTGGACCTGATCACCAGCGCCAAGCTGCCCGCCGCCCAGCGCGGCGCGGAGGGCGGCAACCGCTGCCTGGGCCTGTACGCGCTGGACGACGAGACCGATGAAGTGCTCACCTTCCAGGCGCCCCACACCATTCTGGCCACGGGCGGTGCGGGCAAGGTCTACCTCTACACCACCAACCCCGACACCGCCACCGGCGACGGCATTGCCGCCGCCTGGCGCGCCGGCTGCCCGGTGTCCAACATGGAATTCATCCAGTTCCACCCCACCTGCCTGTACCACCCGCACGCCAAGTCCTTCCTGATCAGCGAAGCCGTGCGCGGCGAAGGCGGCCGCCTGCTGCTGCCCGATGGCACCCGCTTCATGCCCCAGCACGACGCCCGCGCCGAGCTCGCCCCGCGCGACGTGGTGGCCCGCGCCATCGACTTTGAGATGAAAAAAGGCGGCTTTGACTGCGTCTACCTCGACATCTCGCACCAGCCGCTGGCGTTCATTCAGGAGCACTTTCCCAATATCTATGCGCGCTGCCTGGAGCTGGGCATAGACATGTCCAGGCAACCCATTCCCGTGGTGCCGGCGGCGCATTACACCTGCGGCGGCGTGGTCACCGACCTGTCTGCCCGCACCCCTGTGGCCGGCCTGTACGCCGTCGGCGAAACCGCCTGCACCGGCCTGCATGGCGCCAACCGCCTGGCAAGCAACTCGCTGGTAGAGTGCATGGTGTTTGCGCGGTCAGCTACTGATTTGATAGCAAACGAGCTGACCTCCAATGGCACCGCACCGGCCCAAGCCCTGCCCGCATGGGACGACAGCCGCGTCACCGACGCCGACGAGTCGGTGGTGATCTCGCACAACTGGGACGAACTGCGCCGCTTCATGTGGGACTACGTGGGCATAGTGCGCACCAACAAGCGGCTCGATCGCGCGGCGCACCGCATCGCCCTGCTGCAGGGTGAAATCCAGGAGTTTTACGCCCACTTTCACGTCACGCGCGACCTGCTGGAGCTGCGCAACCTGGTGCAGGTGGCCGACCTCATCGTGCGCTCGGCCCAGGCCCGGCATGAAAGCCGAGGCCTGCATTTCAGCCGTGACTACCCCGAGCTGATGGCCCAGGCGACGCCCACCATCCTGGTTCCATCCGTCGCCTGAGCACCAGCCCCTTCTCCTTCTGCAAGGACCGCCATGCCCCACCTGATCGTTGAATACTCCCGCAACCTGGCGGGCTTCCCCGAAGCGCAAACCCTCGCGGAACTGAACCAGGCCGTGACCGGCAGCCCCGAGATCCTCGACGAGGCAGACCTCAAGACCCGCATCGTGGCGCTGGACCACTACGCCATCGGCAGCGCGCCCGAACCGCGCGCCTTCG
>CAZWDK010000076.1:0-12642 GCA_964633095.1 uncultured Polaromonas sp.
GCCTGCGCGGCCGCGGTGGCGCGGGTTTTCCGACCGGGCTGAAGTGGAGCTTCATGCCACGCCAGTTCCCGGGCCAGAAATACCTGGTCTGCAATTCGGACGAAGGCGAGCCGGGCACCTGCAAAGACCGCGACATCATGCAGTACAACCCGCACAGCGTGATCGAGGGCATGGCGATTGCGGCCTATGCCATGGGCATCAGCGTCGGCTACAACTATATTCACGGCGAGATTTTTGCGACCTACCGGCGTTTTGAAGAAGCGCTGGACGAAGCCCGCGCAGCCGGCCTGATCGGCGAGAAGATTCTCGGCAGCGGCTTCACGTTCCAGCTCTACGCCTCGCACGGTTTTGGCGCCTACATCTGCGGCGAAGAAACCGCCTTGCTGGAATCGCTGGAAGGCAAAAAAGGCCAGCCGCGCTTCAAGCCGCCGTTTCCGGCCAGCTTCGGCCTGTATGGCAAGCCCACCACCATCAACAACACCGAAACCTTTGCGGCCGTGCCCTGGATCATCCGCAACGGCGGCCAGGCCTACCTCGAATGCGGCAAGCCGAACAATGGCGGCACCAAGATTTACTCGGTGTCTGGCGACGTCGAACTGCCCGGCAACTATGAAGTGCCCATGGGCACGCCCTTTGCCAAGCTGTTGGAGCTGGCCGGTGGCGTGCGCAAGGGGCGCACCCTCAAGGCCGTGATTCCTGGCGGTTCGTCTGCGCCCGTGCTGCCGGCCTCCATCATGATGGAGTGCACCATGGACTACGACTCCATCGCCAAGGCCGGCTCCATGCTCGGCTCCGGCGCCGTGATCGTGATGGATGACAGCCGCTGCATGGTCGAGTCGCTCAAGCGCCTGTCCTATTTCTACATGCACGAATCCTGCGGACAGTGCACGCCTTGCCGTGAAGGCACGGGCTGGCTGTGGCGCGTGGTGGACCGCATTCACAAGGGGCAAGGGCGCCCAAGCGATATGGACCTGCTGAACTCGGTGGCCGACAACATCCAGGGACGCACCATTTGCGCGCTGGGCGATGCTGCCGCCATGCCGGTGCGCGCCATGATCAAGCATTTCCGTCATGAGTTCGAAGCCATGATCCCTCAAAAGACCCCTCAGGCCGGTGCATCTGCGGCTGTGCAAGCCTGATCGCGGAAAGAAAACATATGGTTGAAATAGAACTCGACGGCCAGAAGGTGGAAGTGCTCGAAGGCAGCACGGTGATGCACGCGGCGGAAAAAGCCGGTACTTACATCCCGCACTTTTGCTATCACAAGAAGCTCTCCATTGCAGCGAACTGCCGCATGTGCCTGGTCGATGTGGAAAAAGCGCCCAAGCCCATGCCGGCCTGCGCCACGCCCGTGACGCAGGGCATGATCGTGCGCACCAAGAACGACAAAGCCATCAAGGCCCAACAGGGCGTGATGGAGTTTTTGCTGATCAACCACCCGCTGGACTGCCCGATCTGCGACCAGGGCGGCGAGTGCCAGCTGCAGGACCTGGCCGTCGGCTATGGCGGCAGCGAGTCCCGCTACGAGGAAGAAAAGCGCGTGGTCCCCGTCAAGGATGTGGGCCCGCTGATCTCCATGCAGGAGATGAGCCGCTGCATTCACTGCACCCGCTGCGTGCGCTTTGGCCAGGAAGTGGCCGGCGTGATGGAGCTGGGCATGTCGCACCGCGGCGAGCATGCCGAGATCGAAACCTTTGTCGGCATGTCGGTGGACTCCGAACTGTCGGGCAACATGATTGACATTTGCCCGGTCGGCGCGCTGACCAGCAGGCCTTTCCGCTACAGCGCCCGGACCTGGGAGCTGTCGCGCCGCAAATCGGTCAGCCCGCACGACTCGACCGGTGCCAACCTGATTGTTCAGGTCAAGAGCAACAAGGTCATGCGCGTGGTGCCGCTGGAGAACGAAGACATCAACGAATGCTGGATCGCCGACCGTGACCGCTTCTCCTATGAGGCCCTCAACAGCGATGAACGCCTGACCAGCCCCATGCTCAAGCAGGGCGGCGAGTGGAAGGCCGTTGACTGGCAGACCGCACTCGAGTACGTGGCCAATGGCCTCAAGCAAATCAAGGCCGACCATGGTGCGGACAGCATTGGCACCCTGGCCAGCCCGCACAGCACGCTGGAAGAGTTGTACCTCGCCGCAGCGCTGATGCGCGGACTCGGCAGCGACAACATAGATTACCGCCTGCGCAACGCCGAGTTTGCCCCTGCGCAGACGGTGCGCTGGCTGGGTACCTCGATCGCTTCGCTGTCGCAGCTGCAGCGGGTGCTGGTGGTCGGTTCCAACCTGCGCAAGGACCACCCGCTGTTCGCACAACGAATTCGGCAGTCCGTCCGCAAGGGATGCGCGCTGAGTGCTATTAATTCAGTAGCGGAACTGGCTTCCGCCGACGCCTGGGCCATGCCTGTCACCAACAGCTTGCTGGCCGAGCCGGGCGCATGGGCGCAGGCGCTGGCCGACGTGGCGGCGGCGGTGGCGGCCGAGAAGGGCGTTGCTGCCCCCGCTGCGGGCCAGGCGACGGCTGCTGCCCAGGCAATCGCCCAATCATTGCTGGGTGGTGAGCGCAAAGCCATTTTGCTGGGCAATGCGGCGGCCCACCATGCCGGCGCGTCCAGCCTGCTGGCATTGGCCAACTGGATCGCAGCGCAAACCGGCGCAACCGTCGGTTATTTGAGCGAAGCGGCCAATACCGTCGGTGCCCAACTGGCCGGTGCCGTGCCGGGCGCCAAGGGTCTTGATGCCGGGCAGATGCTGGATGGCAAGCTGAAAGCGCTCATCCTGCTGAACAATGAGCCCGAGTTTGATTCCGCCGCCGGGGCCAAAGCCGTGGCCACGCTGAACGCAGCGCAAATGGTCGTGACCTTGAGCCCGTTCAAGGCCAACATGGGCTTTAGCGATGTGCTGCTGCCGATCGCACCGTTCACGGAAACCTCCGGTACTTTTGTGAACGCCGAGGGCCGTGTGCAGGGCTTTCATGCGGTCGTCAAGCCGCTGGCCGACACGCGCCCGGCATGGAAAGTCCTGCGTGTGTTGGCCAACCTGCTGGGCCTGCCCGGCTTTGACTTCGAGTCGTCGCAGAATGTGCTCAGTCAGATCCCAGGCCTCGATGGGACGCAGGTGTCCGCCGCCAAATTGAGCAATGCCACTGACGCCAGCATCACGCTGACGCCATCGGTGGGCGCAAGCCCCGCCGTCGCCAGCATTTACCAGCTCGACGGGCTGGTGCGGCGTGCCACCTCGCTGCAGTTGACGGCCGATGCGCGCCAGGCTGCCAAGCTCAAAGCAAACCCCGCAGGAGTCGCCGCATGATTGACAGCATTTACGGCCTGGGTCAGGGCTTGATGGGGGGCATCTGGCCGGCTACGGTGTGGCCCGTGTTGTGGGCGCTCATCAAGATTGTTTGCGTTCTGTTGCCGCTCATGGGTTGTGTGGCCTACCTCACGCTGTGGGAGCGCAAGGCCATCGGTTTTACCCAGATTCGTCTGGGCCCCAACCGCGTGGGTCCCTCTGGATTGCTGCAGCCGATCGCCGACGCGCTCAAGCTGCTGACCAAGGAAATCATCATGCCCACGGCGGCCAGCAAGGGCTTGTTTGTGCTGGGCCCCATCATGACCATCATGCCGGCGCTGGCGGCTTGGGCCGTCATCCCCTTTGGTCCTGATGTGGCGCTGGCCAACATCAATGCCGGCTTGCTGTTTTTGATGGCCATTACTTCGATGGAAGTCTATGGCGTGATCATTGCGGGCTGGGCTTCCAACTCCAAATATGCGTTTCTGGGCGCCATGCGCGCCTCGGCACAAATGGTGAGCTACGAAATTGCCATGGGCTTTTGCCTGGTGGTGGTGCTCATGGTGGCAGGCAGCCTGAACATGACGGACATCGTCATGGGCCAGGGCAAAGGCATGGCTGCAAGTCAAGGCCTGAATTTCCTGTCCTGGAACTGGCTGCCCTTGCTGCCGATTTTTGTGGTGTATTTCATCTCCGGGCTGGCCGAAACCAACCGCCATCCGTTTGACGTGGTCGAGGGCGAGTCCGAGATCGTTGCCGGCCATATGGTGGAGTACTCCGGCATGGCTTTTGCCATGTTCTTCTTGGCTGAATACGCCAACATGATTCTGGTGTCCGTGCTCTGCGTGATCCTGTTCCTGGGCGGCTGGTTGCCCCCGATTGACAGCGCCGTCTTCAACTGGATTCCGGGCTGGATCTGGCTGGGCCTCAAGTCGTTTGTCGTGGTCACGATCTTCCTGTGGGTACGCGCCACCTTCCCGCGTTTCCGTTACGACCAGATCATGCGTCTGGGCTGGAAGATCTTCATACCTGTGACCCTGGTCTGGCTGGTGGTCGTTGGGGCCTGGATGCAGACCCCTTACAACATCTGGAAATAGGCGAGAAAAGTCATGTCTGCAGTTGCCTCCGTCAAGGATTTTGTTTCGAGCTTCATGCTCACCGAGCTGTTCAAGGGCATGGCCCTGACCGGCAAGTACATGTTCAGCCGCAAGATCACGGTTCAGTTTCCGGAAGAGAAAACCCCGCTGAGCCCGCGCTTTCGCGGCTTGCATGCGCTGCGTCGTTACGAAAACGGCGAAGAGCGCTGCATTGCCTGCAAGCTCTGCGAGGCGGTGTGCCCGGCGATGGCCATCACCATTGAATCCGATGTGCGGGACGACGGCAGCCGTCGCACCTCGCGCTATGACATTGACCTGACCAAATGCATTTTTTGCGGTTTCTGCGAAGAGAGCTGCCCGGTCGATTCGATCGTCGAAACCCATATTTTTGAATACCACGGCGAAAAGCGTGGGGACCTGTATTTCACCAAAGAGATGCTGCTCGCGGTGGGCGACCGCTATGAAGCTGAGATTGCGGCCAATCGGGCCGCCGATGCCAAATACCGTTGAACCCCACACCCCAGTATCCAAGTATTCAAGTAGCAGGCTCAAGAAAGAATCCACAACAACATGGACGCTAAAACAGGTCTTTTTTATGTCTTCGCCGCGGTGTTGCTGTTTGCAGCATTCAAGGTGATTACAGCGCGCAACCCTGTGCATGCTGCGCTGTATTTGGTGCTGGCATTTTTCCAGGCCGCCGCGGTCTGGATATTGCTCAAGGCCGAGTTCCTGGCCATCACGCTGGTGCTCGTCTATGTGGGGGCGGTGATGGTGCTCTTTCTCTTTGTGGTCATGATGCTTGACATCAATATTGACAGTGTGCGCCAAGGTTTCTGGAAGCATTTTCCTTTGGCCGGCACAGTGGGCGCCATCATTGCGCTGGAAATGTCTTATGTGTTGATGGGCGGCTTCCGTGAACCTCCCAAGCTGGTTTCCGTAACCGGCCAGGTGGCCGCCCAGGTTTCCAACACCAAAGAGCTGGGCAAAGCGCTGTATTCGGAATACCTCTACCCGCTGGAAGTTGCGGCCGTCATTTTGCTGGTGGCCATGATCGCCGCCATTGCAATGACCTTGCGCAAGCGCAAGGACACCAAATACATCAATCCAGCCGACCAGATCCGCGTCAAGCGGGGTGACCGGGTCAGCCTGGTCAAGATGAAGTCTGTGGTTGCTGCGCCTGCCGCCCTGGCTGCTGCCGAGGAAAAACAATCATGATGCTGACCTTGGGACATTTTCTTTCGCTGGGCGCCATGCTGTTTGCGCTGTCGGTGATCGGTATTTTTCTGAACCGTAAAAACTTGATCGTGCTGCTCATGGCAATTGAGCTGATGCTGCTGGCCGTGAACATGAATTTCGTGGCGTTTTCCTACTACCTGAACGACATGGCGGGCCAGATTTTTGTGTTTTTCATCCTGACCGTCGCTGCTGCCGAATCCGCCATCGGCCTGGCTATCCTGGTGCTGCTGTTCCGCAACAAGTCCAGCATCAACGTCGACGAACTCAACACGCTGCAGGGTTAAACACATGAGCCCCCACGCTCGTCACTTCATGTACTTCGCTGCCCCCCGAGGGGGCTGGCCTTGCTTGGGACGGCCCGGCGCTGCAGCCGTTCGCCCCCACGCTTTTCACTTCGAGCCTTCGGCGCGCTGCCCCTTGAACGACGTTTGGGGCGCGTTTTTAAATTTGGGCAGCCCTAAGGGCGGTTAAACAATGAGTCAAACCCTTTCTGCATCGACCCTGCTGGCCGTTCCGCTGGCACCGCTGGCCGGCGCCCTGCTGGCCGGTATTCTGGGCACTTCCTTCGGTGGCAACTGGATAGGCCGCCGTTTGTCGCACAGCCTCACCATCCTGGGTGTGCTGCTGGCCTTCGTGATTTCGGCCATGACGCTCAAAAGCGTCGCGCTGGATGGCGCCCGCTTCAATGAAACGCTTTACACCTGGATGACCGTCGGTGGCCTGAAGATGGAAATCGGCTTCCTGGTCGATGGCCTGACGGCCATGATGATGTGCGTGGTGAGCTTTGTCTCGCTCATGGTGCACATCTACACGATTGGCTACATGGAGGAGGACGAGGGCTACAACCGCTTCTTTGCCTATATCTCGCTGTTCACCTTTTCCATGCTGATGCTGGTGATGAGCAACAACATGCTGCAGCTGTTCTTCGGCTGGGAGGCGGTGGGCCTGGTGTCCTACCTGCTGATCGGTTTCTGGTTCAACAAGCCCAGCGCGATTTTCGCCAACATGAAGGCCTTCCTGGTCAACCGGGTGGGCGATTTCGGCTTTATCCTGGGCATTGGCCTGATTGCAGCCTACGCCGGCACGCTGAACTACGGCGAAGCCTTCGCCAAGGCCGACATGTTGTCCAAGCTGACCCTGCCAGGTACCGGCTGGATGCTGATTACCGTGGTCTGTATTTGCCTCTTTATCGGCGCCATGGGCAAGTCGGCCCAGTTCCCGCTGCATGTCTGGCTGCCCGACTCGATGGAAGGCCCGACCCCGATTTCCGCGCTGATTCACGCCGCCACCATGGTGACGGCCGGTATTTTCATGGTGGCGCGCATGTCGCCACTGTTTGAACTCAGCGACACCGCGCTGAGCTTCGTCATGGTGATTGGCGCCATCACGGCATTGTTCATGGGTTTCCTGGGCATCATCCAGAACGACATCAAGCGCGTGGTGGCTTATTCCACCTTGTCGCAACTCGGTTACATGACGGTGGCACTCGGCGCTTCCGCTTACTCGGTGGCCGTGTTCCACCTGATGACGCACGCGTTTTTCAAGGCGCTGCTGTTCTTGGCGGCCGGCTCGGTCATCATCGGCATGCACCACAACCAGGACATCCGCTGGATGGGCGGTGTGCGCAAGTACATGCCCATCACCTGGATCACTTCGCTGCTGGGATCGCTGGCGCTGATCGGTACGCCGCTGTTTGCCGGTTTTTACTCCAAGGACAGCATCATCGAGGCGGTGGCCGAGAGCCATCTGCCCGGTGCCGATTTTGCGCATTTTGCGGTGCTGGCCGGTGTGTTCGTCACGGCGTTTTATTCCTTCCGCATGTATTTCCTGGTGTTCCACGGCGCCGAGCGCTACGACCAGGAACCCAAGCTGCACGACCACGACGAGGCCGAGGAGCCCGATCCGCACCACCACCGCGACGCGCACCACAAGCCGCACGAGTCGCCCTGGGTGGTCACCGTGCCGCTGATCCTGCTGGCCATTCCTTCGGTGGTGATCGGCTTCATGACGATCCAGCCCATGCTGTTTGGCGAGTTTTTCAAGGATGCCATCTTTGTCAATCTTGAGCACCACCCCGCCATGGAGGAGCTGGCCAAGGTCTTCCACGGTCCGGCCCAAATGGCCTTGCATGGCCTGACGAGCGCGCCGTTCTGGCTGGCGCTCTCCGGCGTCGTGCTGGCGTACTACATGTACGTGCTCAACCCGGCCCTGCCCGCGGCCATCAAGCGCATGGTGCAACCGGTCTACACGCTGCTTGAAAACAAGTACTACCTGGACTGGTTCAACGAAAACGTGATGGCCCGTGGCGCGCGCGTGCTGGGTACCGGCTTGTGGAAGGGCGGTGACGAGGTGCTGATCGATGGCGCACTGGTGAACGGCTCGTGGAAGCTGGTCGGCTGGGTGTCGGGTGTTGTGCGCCGTTTGCAATCGGGCTATATCTACCACTACGCCTTCGGCATGATCGTCGGCGTCTTTGTGCTGATGACGTATTTCGTCTGGCTCAATAAATAAAACAACAAGGAAGAACAAGAATGGGTTTGTTGAGCCTTGCCATCTGGACGCCGATTATTTTCGGTGTCGTGTTGCTGGCGCTGGGTCGTGACGAGCAGGCACGCAGTGTGCGCTGGATCGCATTGATCGGTGCTGTTGTCAGCTTTCTGGTGACCTTGCCTTTGTATGAGGGCTTTCAGCTGGGCACCTCGGCCATGCAGTTCGTCGAGAAAGGCCCCTGGATACAGCGTTTCAATGTCAATTACCACCTCGGCGTGGACGGCATCTCGCTGTGGTTCGTGCTGCTGACCGCCTTCATCAATGTGGTGGTCATCATTGCGGGCTGGGAAGCGATCACCACCCGTGTCAGCCAGTACATGGCGTCTTTCCTGATTCTCAGCGGACTCATGATCGGCGTGTTCGCCGCGCTGGACGGCCTGCTGTTTTACGTGTTCTTCGAAGCCACGCTGATCCCGATGTACCTGATCATCGGCATCTGGGGCGGCCCCAACAAGATCTACGCGGCTTTCAAGTTCTTTTTGTACACGCTGCTCGGCTCGCTGCTGTTGCTGGTGGCGCTGATCTTCCTGTACAACAAGTCGGGCGGCAGTTTTGACATTCTGACCTGGCACAAGCTGCCGCTGGGCTCCACGGTGCAGACCTTGCTGTTCTTTGCCTTCTTTGCCGCGTTTGCCGTAAAGGTGCCGATGTGGCCTGTCCACACCTGGCTGCCTGACGTGCACGTCGAAGCGCCCACCGGTGGCTCGGCCGTGCTGGCGGCCATCATGCTCAAGCTGGGCGCCTACGGTTTCCTGCGGTTCTCGATGCCGATTGCTCCCGATGCCACCCATGAATGGGCCTGGCTGATGATTGGCTTGTCGCTGATTGCCGTTGTGTATGTGGGTCTGGTGGCGCTGGTGCAGCAGGACATGAAAAAACTGGTGGCTTATTCATCGGTGGCCCACATGGGTTTTGTCTCGCTGGGTTTTTTCATCTTCAGTGACATCGGTGTTTCGGGCGGCATTGTGCAAATGATCGCGCACGGCTTTGTGTCGGGTGCCATGTTCCTGTGCATAGGCGTGCTGTACGACCGCGTTCACTCGCGCGAGATTGCCAGCTACGGTGGGGTGGTCAACACCATGCCCAAGTTTGCGGCGTTTGCCATGCTGTTTGCCATGGCCAACTGCGGCTTGCCGGGCACGGCCGGTTTTGTCGGCGAATGGATGGTCATTCTGGGCGCCGTCAAAGCCAATTTCTGGGTCGGCGGTGCCGCCGCGACGGCACTGATTTTTGGCGCGGCCTACACCCTCTGGATGTTCAAGCGCGTGTACCTCGGTCCCGTCGCCAATGAAGACGTCAAGGCCCTGAGCGACATCAACAGCCGTGAATTTTTGACGCTTGCCTTGCTGGCGATTGCCGTGCTGTACATGGGCATTTATCCCAAGCCGTTTACCGATGTGATGGACAGCTCGGTGGCTGACCTGCTCAAGCATGTCGCGGCCTCGAAACTGAACTAATTCAAAAGAATTCAGATGATTGACAAACTTAGCTGGATTACGGTTTACCCCGAAATCGTCCTCGTGATCATGGCCTGCGTGATTGCGCTGGTGGACTTGGGCGTCAAAACCCCGCACCGCACGCTGACTCATGTGCTGACCTTGCTGACGCTTGCCGTGGTGGCGGTCATGGAGTCCTCTTATGCGCTGGGCGGCCAGACCTTCTACGGTTTTGGCAACATGGTGGTCGTGGACCCCATGGGCAGTTGGCTCAAGTGTTTTTCCTGCATCGCCGTGATGATCACGCTGGTCTACGGCAGGCCCTATGCGGCCGATCGCGACATGCTGCGCGGCGGCGAGTTTTTCACGCTCAGCCTGTTTGCCTTGCTGGGCATCTTCGTGATGATTTCGGGTCACAACTTTCTGGTGCTCTACATGGGTCTGGAGCTGCTGACGCTGTCCAGCTACGCGCTGGTGGCCTTGCGCCGTGACAACGCGACCGCGACGGAAGCGGCCATGAAGTACTTTGTGCTGGGTGCTTTGGCTTCGGGTTTTCTGCTCTACGGTTTGTCGATGCTGTATGGCGCAACCGGATCGCTGGATCTCAATGACGTGTTCAACGCGATTGCCAGCCGTCAGGTCAAGCACCAGGTGCTGATCTTTGGTTTGGTGTTTATCGTGGCCGGCCTGGCCTTCAAGCTGGGCGCCGTGCCTTTTCACATGTGGCTGCCCGACGTTTACCAGGGCGCGCCCACGGCAATCACGCTGCTGATCGGCGGAGCGCCGCAACTGGCCGCGTTTGCCATCTGCATCCGCTTGCTGGTCGAGGGCCTGTTGCCGCTGGCGATTGACTGGCAGCAGATGCTGGCGTTGATGGCCATCGGTTCACTGCTGATCGGCAATCTGGCGGCCATCGCCCAGTCCAACCTCAAGCGCATGCTGGCGTTTTCAACGATCTCGCAAATGGGTTTCCTGCTGCTGGGCCTGCTGTCCGGGGTGGTCAATGGCAACCAGATCAATGCCGAGTCGGCCTACAGCGCGGCCATGTTCTACGTCATCACCTATGTGCTCACCACCCTGGGTGCCTTCGGCATCATCATGCTGTTGGCGCGTGCCGGGCATGAGTCCGAGGAAATCGCCGATCTGGCCGGCCTGAACCAGCGCAGCCCGCTGTATGCCGGTGTCATGGCCATCGCCATGTTCTCGCTGGCCGGCCTGCCGCCGCTGGTGGGTTTTTACGCCAAGCTGGCGGTGCTGCAGCCGCTGATTTCATCGCAGCAAACCAGCTATCTGCTGCTGGCCTTGTTTGCGGTGATGATGTCCCTGGTCGGCGCTTTCTATTACCTGCGTGTGATCAAGGTGATGTACTTTGATGCGCCCCATGCGCACAATCTCCAGCCGATATCGGCACCGGCCGATGCGCGTGTGGTGCTGTCGATCAACGGCGCACTGATTCTGCTGCTGGGCGTGGCGCCCGGTGGCCTGATGACCTTGTGTACCCAATCGATCACGAGCATCGTCAATTCGCTTGGCAGCTAGATCCCCTTCATGAGTCAAACTACTTCGGTCTGGCTGGTGGTGCTGCTGGCCTTGCTGGCGGCCAATCTGCCCTTTGTCAGCAACCGCCTGTTCGCGCTGGTGCCGCTCAAGGCCCCCAAAAACCTGGCGGTGCGCGTGGCCGAGCTGCTGGTCTGGTACCTGGTGGTCGGTGCGGTTGGGCTTTATCTTGAGCAGCGCAGCGGGCAAATTGCGCCCCAGGGCTGGGAGTTTTATGCCATCACGGGCACGCTCTTCATCACCTTGGCGTTTCCCGGTTTTATTTACCGGTATTTGTTCAAGCGCCGCGCGTGAGGCCTGCTGTTGGCTCGGGTGGGGAGGGCAGCATGGATCTTGCGCACCTGATTGAAACCCAAGTCGATTCCGAAGAAATCCTGAAGGGGAATTTTCTTCACGCCCTGCGTGACACCGTCCGCTTGCCCGATGGATGCCACGCCACGCGCGAATATGTGATCCACCCCGGCGCAGTGATGATTGTGGCGCAGCTGGCCGATGGCCGGCTGGTGCTGGAGCGCCAATACCGCTACCCGGTGCAAGCCGTCATGCTTGAGTTCCCGGCCGGCAAGCTGGATCCGGGCGAGACCTCGCTGGCCTGCGCCCAGCGCGAGCTGCGCGAAGAAACCGGTTATAGCGCCCGCCAGTGGGCCAGGGCCGGTGTGCTGCACCCGGTGATTTCCTACTCCACCGAATTTATCGACATCTGGTTTGCTCGCGAACTGACCCTGGGTGAACGCAAGCTGGACGCCGGTGAATTCCTGGATGTTTTCACGGCCACGCCGGCCGAACTGCTGGCCTGGTGCAGCACCGGCCGGGTGACCGACGCCAAGACGCTGACCGGTGTGCTGTGGCTGCAAAACGTGCTGTCGGGCGCGTGGGCTTTGGATTGGAAAATTGCAGAGGCGTAATGGCTTCGCAATAATCCCGTCATGAAAGTCTTGAATCTTCAGTGCTCGCGCCAGCATTCGTTTGAAGGCTGGTTTGCGTCAGAGCATGACTTTCAGGCGCAGCTGGCGCGCGGCCTGATTGAATGTCCGCTGTGCGCCGACAAAGGCATTCAAAAAATGCCCAGTGCGCCCCGGCTGAATCTGGGCGGCCATCCGGCTCAAGAGGCGGCATCGCCGGACAGGACCCAGGCCTCGCCTGCTGCCCCAGCCTCAGCCGCAGCGGGTGCCGCTTCAAGCATGTCGCCCGCTGCCAGCCCGGCGGATCAGGCGGCGTTCCTCCAGGCGCTGCGCCATCTGGTGGCCAATACCGAAGATGTCGGCAAGCGCTTTGCCGACGAAGCGCGCCGCATGCACTATGGCGACGCCGAGGCGCGCAGCATTCGCGGCCAGGCCAGCGCGCGTGAAGCAGTCGAGTTGCTGGAGGAGGGCATCGAGGTGATGCCCTTGCCACTGCCTGCGATCGTCAAGGAAACCCTGCAGTAGGAATTGGGCCCCCACGTTCGCTCACTGCGTGTAGCTCTCTGCCCCCC
>CAZWDK010000077.1:0-1606 GCA_964633095.1 uncultured Polaromonas sp.
GCCTGACCCGGGTCGCGCTGAAAGAGGGCTCGCTGGTCGTCAACTCGTCACAGGGTGGCGGGACCAAAGACACCTGGATCCTGGAGGCCGGGCCCACCACGCCGATGTCATCACCGTCTCAAACACAGTCACAGGTCGGAGGATACTGATCATGCTGTCACGCACCGCTGACCACCTTTTCTGGATGTCCCGCTATACGGAAAGGGCGGAGAACACCGCGCGCATGCTGGATGTCAATTACCAGACCTCCTTGCTGCCGCAATCGGCTGCCGTGGCGCAGGGTGGCTGGCAGAGCCTGCTCAGCATCAGCGAGCTCAAGCCCGCCTATGCCGCCAAATACGGCGACAGCATCAAGCCGCGTGAAGTGATGGACTTCATGGTGCGCGACGAGCAAAACCCTTCCAGCATCATTTCGTGCCTGCAAAACGCCCGCGAAAACGCCCGCGCCGTGCGCGGAACGCTGACCACCGAAGTCTGGGAAACGCAGAACCAGACCTACCTGGAAGTCATGCGCATGCTGCGCAGCGGCGACTTCGAGCGCGACCCGGGCCAGTTCTTTGAATGGGTCAAGTTCCGCTCGCATCTCTCGCGCGGCGTGACGGCGGGCACCATGCTGCAGGACGAAGCCTTTCACTTCCTGCGCCTGGGCACTTTTCTGGAACGCGCCGATAACACGGCCCGGCTGGTGGATGTGAAGTTCCATGCGGTGCAAAATGATTTTCTCGGCGCGACCGGTGCGACAGACGCCTCGGGCGCAGCCAGCGAAAAAGATCAGGAATACGATTTTTACCACTGGAGCGCGATCCTGCGCAGCGTCTCCGGCTTCGAGGTCTACCGCAAGGTGTACCGCGACGTCATCAAGCCCGAACGCGTGGCCGAGCTGCTGATCTTGCGGCCCGACATGCCGCGCTCACTGCTGGCCTGCCTGAATGAACTGATGAGCAACCTCGCCATGGTGACCAGCGATCCGTCCAGCGAAACCCAGCGCCGCGCCGGCAAGCTGCGGGCCGACTTGCAGTACGCGCGCATCGACGAAATCCTGGCGACCGGCCTGCACGCTTTCCTGACCCAGTTCCTGGACCGGGTCAACGAAATCGGCGCCCATATCAGCCGCGAATTCCTCGTTCCGGCCACCCACTGATTGCAGCATTGGACAACGCAGGGCGAAGGGGGCGCCAGCCATGAAGCTGCAAGTCAAGCACACGACCGACTACCGCTACACCGAACCCTTGCGCTATGCGCTGCAAACGCTGTGGCTGACGCCGCAGTCCGGCCCGGCGCAAACGGTGTATTTCTGGAGCCTGGGCGCGCCCGAAAAGCTGTTTTCCCAGCTGGACGCCTTCGGCAACCCCCTCCATTCCTACACCTTTGTCGGCCGGGCCACCGACAACGTGCGCTGGAGCCTGGTCAATGCCGCCGGCGAGGTGGAGACCCTGGGCGTGGCCGAGTTCACCGATGCCGGGAGCTTGCCGCATCCCGACTTCTTCTTGCGCGCCACGCAGCTGGCCGCACCGCATCCGCAGCTGGCCGAGTTTGGCCGCCGTTTTGTCACGGCGCAGGCCAGCCGCGGCAGCGCCGATCTGGATATGCTTTTGGCCTTGAGCCA
>CAZWDK010000077.1:1706-12626 GCA_964633095.1 uncultured Polaromonas sp.
GGCTGCCTGATTGACGAGCGCCATGTGCGCCTGGCCATGGGCACCGACTACAACGCCTGCCCGCCCATCAAGGGGGTGCGGCAGGGCGGGGGCCAGGAGTCGATGACGGTGGAGATCACGATTGAGCCGGTGCGAATGGGCTTGGCTTGAAATTTGATTGGAATCTGCCCCTCATTTCTCTCATTTCTCCAAATAGCCGCCCGCATCCGGGAAACCACCAATGCCTGTGTCAGCTCCCTGCCAGCTGATTGACAGCTGCAACCCTTAAGGTCGGGGAACACCACTGATCACAAGGATTCGACATGAAACGCCGCAGCCTCCTGCAAGCCACTTCGGTAGCCATCGCCATGCCCTCGCTGGCCTGGGCCCAGGACAAATACCCCAGCAAACCCATCACCCTGATCTGCCCCTATGCCGCCGGCGGCAACGCCGACCAGCGCTCGCGCCAGATCGGCCGGTTCATTTCCACCGCGCTGGGCCAGCCGGTGCTCGTGGACAACAAGCCCGGCGCCGGCGGCAACATCGGCACCGAGGCCGTCGCCCGGGCCAAGCCGGACGGCTACACCATCGGCATGGGCAATTTCGCGCCGCTGGCGGTCAATCCGACCATGTTCAAGAAAATGAATTTCGATCCGGCCAAGGATCTGGTGCCGGTCTGCCTGATCGAAAAAGGCCCGCTGGTGCTGATGGTTCCGGCGAATTCGCCGTTCAAGAGCGTCAAGGACATCATGGCAGCCGCCAAGGCCAGTCCCGGCAAGCTGTCGTTTGCCTCGGGCGGGCTGGGCGGCTCGCACCATTTGTCGGGCGAGATGTTCAAGTCGCTGGCCGGCCTGTCCATCACGCACATTCCCTACAAGGGCGGAGCGCCCGCCACGACCGATCTGATGGGTGGCCAGGTGGACATGATGTTCGAGCAGATGTATTCGGCCGCCCCTTCGATCCGAGCCGGCAAGCTGCGCGCGCTGGCCATCACCAGCAAGACGCGTTCGCCGCTGTTTCCCGATTTGCCCACCATGGCCGAGGCCGGCGTGGCGGGCTTCGAGGTCCAGAACTGGCAGGGGCTGGTGGCGCCGGCCGGTACGCCCGCGGCCCTCATCAAGCTGCTCAATGAAACCGTCAACAAGGCGCTGGCCGACCCGACCATCAAGGAGCAGATGCTGGGCCAGGGCAATGAACTCGGTGGCGGCACGCCCGAGCAGTTCGCCGCCCTGATCAAGTCGGAAGCCGAGCGCTGGGGCAAGCTGGTCAGGAGCGCGAACATCAAGCCCGAGTAGCGTGGCCTGCGTTGGCGCTGCCCGATGCGCCCGGCCAGCCGATCGATGAGGCTGGCCCCGTGGCTTCGTGTGCCGCCCAATTTGTTAGCGATGGCGGGCGTGCAGCCAGCGAAGCAGGCCGATGAGCACCGCCACCGCAAGCATCAGCAGCAGCGCCATTTCCTCATGCCGCTTGAGGTCGGGAACCAGCGATTGCAATGTCTGGCCGAAAAGATAGCCCGCCCCGCCGATCAGCGTGGCCCATAGCGCAGCCCCGAGAAGGTTGAGCAACACGAATCGCCATGCCGGCACATCGCTCATGCCAATCAGGATCGGGCCAGCGATGCGGAATCCATACATGAAACGGACCCCAACAATGAGGCCGGTGTGGTAGCGCAGTATCAGCTGACTGACCGCTTGGGCGCGTAGGGCCAGGCGTGGGAAGCGCGAAAGCAGGGGGCCGCCGTAGCAGCGCCCAAGCAGGAAGAAAATCTGGTCGCCCAGCGTACCGCCGCAGAATGCCAGCGCGATGACCAGGGGGAGCGACAGGTAACCTTGCTGTGCGGCGAAACCGGCCAGGATCAGGATGGTTTCGCCTTCGAGGATGCTACCGACGAACACCGCCAGGTAGCCATACTCAGACAACGCCTGGGTCAGCGACATCGGTCACCGGCCGGCTAGCGCCGCCCCCATCCGGCGTCCATGGCGCGCGCCACGATTTGCCAATGGATGCGCTCTGCCAAACCCTTGGGGGTCAGGTCCTGCATGGCAACATGCCAACGCGCAACTCTAGCGCTGGAGTCTGAATGAAAACCCGTCGAAGCCCTCAGAGACACAGCACAGGCAGCTCCTAATTTCATAGCGATTTCCGTTCTTGCGAGTTGCTGCCGGTGCCGCCTTGCGGCCCGTCCCTTACGGCGTGACTGACTTGACCCGCGCCGCCACTTCCCGCCCCAGTTCAATCACCGCCATGGCGTAGTAGCTGCTCCAGTTGTAGCGGGTGATGGCGTAGAAGTTTTCGGTGCCGGCCACATAGCTGGGGGCGTCGGGGCCGTTGAGCAGTTCTATCAAGGCCAGCGGCCCCTGGTGCTGCAGCGCGGCGCCTTCCAGCACCGCGCCCTTGGCGGTGAAGCTGGCGACGCTGAAGCTGGGCAGGATGTCGGGCGCCATCAGTGCGTCCAGGTCCAGGCGGCTGTTGTCAAAACTGACCGGGTAGTGCGTGGGCATGCCGGGCTTCCAGTCGAAGGCCTTGAAGTAGTTGGCGACCGAGCCGATCACGTCGGCCGGGCTGTTCCACAAGTCGATCTTGCCGTCGCCGTCGAAATCCACCGCGTACTTGATCCAGCTCGACGGCATGAATTGCGGCATGCCCATGGCGCCGGCGTAGCTGCCTCTGGCCTCGAAGGGGTCTTTAGCCAGGCGGCTTTGCAGGGTCAGAAACTGCTCGATCTCGCCCTTGAAGTACTCGCTGCGCTCCTGGGCGCGCGGGTGGCTGGCCGGAAAGTCAAAGGCCAGCGTGCTCAGCGCATCCATCACGCGGAAACTGCCGGTATCGCGGCCGTAAATGGTTTCCACGCCGATGATGCCGACGATGATCTCCGCCGGCACGCCGTATTCCTTTTCGGCGCGCTCAAGGCTGGCCTGGTTCTCCAGCCAGAAGCGCCGGCCGGCCTCGATGCGAATGGGGTCTATGAAGCGGCTGCGGTAGACGCGCCAGTTTTTGACAAAGGCCTGGGCTGGTGGCTGCATCAGCCGCGCCACCGTGGCGCTGTAGCGCGACTGGCCAATGGCATTGCGCACCCAGTCCGGGTCCAGGTCGCGCCGGCTGGCCAGGTCGTCGGCAAACTGCATGGCGTCGGCGCGGCTGGAATACAGCGGGCCCTGCGCCGGCGCCACGTTGGCCGGGATTGTTTTTTTCAAGGGTTTTGCGGCGATGGTCCCCGTCGAAGCTGCGAGAGCAGCTATCAAAAAAATAGCAAAACGGAAACGGCGAAAAGATGTCTGAGGTGTCATGGGAAGAGTGTGCTGGGCTGCGGTCAATTTTAAGCAGGCCAGGTGAGGCGGCTGAATTGCTGCTTCAGTTGCTTGAGTTGATGGGGCCCGCCGGGGGACGCGGGCGCATAGCGCTGCGATTCCAGCCGCATCAGCCAGTCATGCAGCGCCTGGCCCTGGCCGCCGCTTTGGCTGCCGTACCTGGCCTGCAGCAGCAAGGCCAGCTGGCGCGGCGAGGTGGCCGGCGTGCTCTCGATGCCGGCCTTGGCCAGCCGCTTGCGGGCGCGGGCCAGCAGCCGCAGCCAGGGGTCATGCTGGGCACGGTCCCACAGCGTCCAGGCGGCAGCCAGCAGGGCGGCCAGCACGATGATGCCGATCAGCACATAGCTCAGGTCCGTCCAGCTGGGCGATGTGAAACCGATGCCTTTCAGCAAATTGAGCTGCTTGCCCTGGGTGTAGTTGAGCACCCACTGGTTCCAGCCGTTGTTGACGGCTTCCCAGGTGGCGCGCAGCTGGGCCGCCAGCGTGGGGCTGAAGCTGCCCAGCGCCTGGGCCACCACGCCTCGCGGTGCGGCCAGCCGCTGGAAGGCACCGGTGCGCCCCGGCGCTACGGCCGAGGTCGGGTCTACCCGCAGCCAGCCCCGGCCCGCCTGCCAGACTTCGGCCCAGGCATGGGCATCGCTTTGCCGCACGACCCAGAAGCCGTCCACGCTGTTTTGCTCGCCGCCCTGGTAGCCGGTGACGATGCGCGCCGGAATGCCCATGGCGCGCATCAAAATCACAAAGCTTGATGCGATGTGCTCGCAAAAACCTTTCCTGCGGTCAAACCAGAATTCGTCGGCCGTGTGCTGGCCGTACACGCCGGGCTCCAGCGTGTAGCGGTAGCCGCCTGTGCGCAGGCGCTCCAGCGCGGCCTGCACCAGCCGGGCGGTGCTGGCGCCGGCATGGCGCGGGTCCTGGCGGATCTCGCTGGCCAGCGCCAGGGTGCGCGGGTTGAAGCCGGCCGGCAGCTCGACAAACTCCCGCAGCCCGGCGGCCGCCTGCGTCGGGCCGTGCCGGAAGCTGGGGTAGCTTTGCACCTGGTAGCGCACCAGATCGGTGATGGGGCGGCTGGTGCGCCACTGCAAGTCGTCCTGCATCACGCTCTGGTAGCCGGGCAGAACCGGGCTTTGCGTGGCGGCGTCCATCACCATCAGCCAGGGCTGGCTGCTGGCTTCCATCGTGACCTCGTAGCTGACGGGGGCGCCCGAGACGGCCAGGTTGGCCGTGAGCCCGTTGCGGCCCGGAACATTGAAGCGCGGCGTCCGCCATTCGCGCCCATCAAAGCTGGACAGCACCGGGCCGCGAAAATACAAATCGTGCGGCGGCGGCGGCCGGCCTTCAAACTTGATGCGCAGCGCCACGCTGCTGTCCAGCGCCAGGCTGGCGATGTTGCCGACCTGCATGTTGGCGCTCAGGCCGCTGCGCCCGCTCATGGCGTCGCCGGGCATACCCCACAAGGGCGCCAGCCGCGGAAACAGCACAAACAGCACCACCATGATGGGCGCGCCCAGCAGGGCCATGCCGCCGGCGGTTCGGGCGGCTAGCCGCAGCGGTGGTTTGCCGACCGGCATGTGGGCATTGACCAGCATGGTCAACAGGCCCAGCAGGCCCAGCAGCATGCCGAAGGCGGTGAGCAGTGACTGCGAGTAGAAAAAATTGCTCAGCAGGCAGAAAAAGCCGAGGAAGAACACCACGAAGGCGTCGCGCCGCGCGCGCAGTTCCAGGGTTTTCAGCGTCAGCAGCACCACCAGCATGGTGACACCGGCATCACGGCCCAGCAGGGTGCGGTGTGTCATCAGCGTGCCGGCGATGGCCAGGGCCAGCAAGGCCAGCAGCCACCATTTGCCGGGCAGGGGCCGGGCCTTCAGGGCGAGCCAGCCGCGCCAGGCCAGCACGGCGCTTGCCAGTGCGCTGCACCACAGCGGCAGATGGGCGATTTGCGGCAGCAGCAGCCAGGCGATGACCCCCAGCAGAAACAGCGTGTCGCGGGCGTCGCGGGGCAGGTTGCGCGGCGCGGGCAGCGTGTTGAGGCGGGTCAGCATGGGTTCCCGCCTGGTGCTTGCGTTGCTGAGGGCGGAGGCCGGGTTTCGCCCCGGCCGGCTGCGGCCACACCAGCCCGACCATCAAAATCGCTCAGCATAGCGCCAAAGCCTCCAGACACTGCCGCCTGTGCGCCTCCCCACGGGATGGCTTGATCTCCTGTGCAGGCAAACGCAAGCCGTAGTCCAGCCCGAGTTTGTCGGCCTGCAGAACCCAGGCGCACAGCCGTGAGAGTTTGTGTTCGGTATCCGCCGCACCCGCCTGCATGAAGTCCAGCCAGAGTTCGTGGCGCTGGGCCTGCTGGGCATCGCGCACCACCAGGCCGTTGCCCTGCCCATCGGCCCTGGCGGCCTTCTTCCAGACCACCAGCTTCATCGGGTCACCGCGCCGGTAGCCGCGCACACCATCAAATTCGCCCGTGCTTTGTGCCCGCATTGCAGCCGCGGCGCCGCCGGAGCGGGGCTCGCCCGGCGGCAGGGGGGGCGGGCTTGCCTCGGGCCGCGGATAGACCAGGATTTGCGCAGCGGGCCGCCAGATCGCCCAGACCCGGAAGGTGCCCAGCGGAAAGCGTGTTTCGGCGGTCAGCGCGGGCAGGCGGTGCAGGCCGCGCTGCGCCGGCGTGAAGGCGATCTGCACCACGCTGCTGCCTTGCGCCGGCACATCGGTCCAGGCCCAGCGCCGCTCGCGGTTTTTGGGCGCGCCTGCCTCCTGCGGGTTCAGCACGCTCAGGCCTATGCCGTAGCGTGGGGAGCGCCTGTTATTTGTCAGCCTCACATCAAAAATGGCTGTGGCCCCCGCATGATGGGCGTGGGGAGCTATTAAATTCATAGCGAGCCCGCGCAAGGTGCCATGGCAGACATGCATGCCCACCAGGGCGCTGCCGGCCAGCAAAAAGGTCAGCAGGTAGCCCAGGTTGAGCTGGTAGTTGATGGAGGCCACCAGCAGCAGCAGCAGCGTGATGCCCAGCATCAGCCCGGCACGCGTCGGCAGGATGTAGACCGTGCGCTGCGTCAGCGTGACGCTGTCGGCCCGCAGCAGGCGGCTCTCGATCCATGCGTCCAGCCGGCCCTTGAGATAGCTTGCCCCCATGCTTGTCGCTTCGCGTACTGCGCTGCCTCCCGAGGGGGCTGATTTCCCTTGGGGCGGTCCGGCGGGAAATTGCGTTGCTCTCATGTCCATGGCTTCACCCGCGCTACGAGGTTTTTCGGCCCATGGCTTCACGGGAGCGGCACGCTGTCCAGCATGGCGCGCACCTGCTCCAGCGCGCCGCGGCCTGCATCGCTGACGGGAATCAGCCGGTGCGCCGCCGTTTGCGGCAGCACGGCGGCAATGTCGTCGGGGGCGACATAGTCGCGGTTGCTTAAAAAGGCCTGGGCTTTCGCGGCGCGCATGATGGCGATGCCGGCGCGCGGGCTCAGGCCCTGCAAGAACCAGCGGCCCGTGCGGGTCGCGGCAACCAGGTCCTGCAGGTAGTTCAGGAGCGGCTCGGCGGCGTGAACTTGCATCACCTGCTGCTGCAGCTGCAGCAGGTCGTGCGGTGCCAGCATGGCCGGCAGCCTGTCGACCATGTCGCGCCGGTC
This sequence comes from uncultured Polaromonas sp., assembly GCA_964633095.1. Lineage (GTDB taxonomy): Bacteria > Pseudomonadota > Gammaproteobacteria > Burkholderiales > Burkholderiaceae_C > Polaromonas. Next base: position 8,614 of record CAZWDK010000077.1, read on the forward strand.
GCTGCCCTTGAGCAGTTCACGTTCGGCGGCGCGATCCGGATAACCGAGCGAAATCCGCATGTGGAAACGGTCCAGCTGCGACTCGGGCAGGGCGTAGGTGCCGAGCTGGTCATGCGGGTTTTGCGTGGCGATCACAAAAAACGGCTTGGGCAGGGGGCGGGTTTCGCCTTCGACCGAGACCTGTTTTTCTTCCATGGCCTCCAGCAGCGCGCTCTGGGTCTTCGGGCTGGCCCGGTTGATTTCGTCGGCCAGCAGCACCTGGGCAAACACCGGCCCGGGGTGAAAGACGAAGTTTTCTTTCTGGCGCTCGTAAATCGCGACGCCCGACAAGTCGCTGGGCATCAGGTCGGCGGTGAACTGGACCCGTGAAAACTGCAGGCCGAAGGAGCGCGACAGGGCGTGGGCCAGGGTGGTCTTGCCCACGCCAGGAACGTCTTCAATCAGCAGGTGGCCGCCCGCCAGCAGGCAGGCCACGCAGTCTTGCACCTGCGCCGGTTTGCCGACAATGACCGTGTTAAGCTGGTTCAGGAGCGCTTGGAGTTTTTCTTTGACGTTCATGCCGCCAACCTTACCGTAATTTTTTGCAAAATTTTTCCGTGATGAACGCCACTGGTTATTTCACCCACAGGGACTGCAGCAAGCATGAAATGGGGGAGGGCCACCCCGAGTGCCCCGAGCGCCTCAATGCCATTGAAGACTGGCTGCTGGCGACCGGCGTCAAGGATACGCTGGACCGGCGCGAGGCCCCGCTGGCCGCGCTGGGCGACATCGAGCTGGCCCATGACCGCATGATGGTGGCGGCCCTGCGCGGCCTGAGCGAGCACCTGGCCGATGACATCCGGGCGGGCGGGCCGGCCTACGCCCAGATCGACCCCGACACGGCGATCAATGTTCACACCTGGAACGCCGCCTTGCGCGCCGCCGGTGCCGCACTGGCGGCCACCGACAGCGTGCTGGCCGGCGAGATGGAAAACGCCTTTTGCGCCGTGCGCCCGCCGGGTCACCATGCCTGCCACGACAAGGCCATGGGTTTCTGCTTTTTCAACAACATCGCCATTGCCGCCAAATACGCGCTGGAGCGCCATGGCCTCAAGCGCGTGGCGATTGTCGACTTTGACGTGCACCACGGCAACGGCACCGAAGACATCATCCGCGGCGATGAGCGGGTGCTGATGGTGAGCTTTTTCCAGCACCCGTTTTACCCTTTCAGCGGCGCCGACACCCAGGCCGGCAACATGGTGAACCTGCCGGTGCCGGCCTATACCAAGGGCATGGAGGTGCGCGAGCTGATCGAGATGATGTGGATTCCGCGGCTGGAAGCCTTCAAGCCCGAAATGATTTTTATCAGCGCCGGCTTTGACGCGCACCGCGATGACGAGCTGGGCCAGATGGGCCTGACCGAGCAGGACTATGCCTGGATCACCATGCGCATCAAGGATGTGGCCAGGCGCCACGCGCGGGGCCGCATCGTGTCCTCGCTCGAAGGCGGCTACAACCTGCGGGCGCTGGCGCGCAGCGTGGAGGCGCATATCCGCGTGCTGGCCGATTTGTAAGGGTTTTTATGACTGTTGCACCCGGGGACTTGCCGCCACCCCTTCTTCACAGGCAGGACGCGCGCGGCGTCCATCAGTTGGTCCTGAACCAGCCCGGCACTTTCAACGCCCTCAGCGAAGCCATGCTGGCAGCGCTGCAAGCCGCGTTCGATGCCATTGCACGGGACGCCTCGGCGCGTGTCGTGGTGCTGTCGGCCGAGGGCAAGGCGTTTTGCGCCGGCCACAACCTCAAAGACATGCGCGCCCGCCCCGAGCTGGCCTATTACCAGAAGCTGTTTGCGCAGTGCAGCCGCATGATGCTGGCGATCCAGCAGTTGCCGGTGCCGGTGATTGCCAGGGTGCAGGGGCTGGCCACCGCCGCAGGTTGCCAGCTGGTGGCGCAATGCGACCTGGCGGTGGCCGCCAGCCAGGCCCGCTTTGGCGTGAACGGGATTGACGTGGGGCTGTTTTGCGCCACGCCCAGCGTGCCGCTGGTGCGCAACATGCCGGCCAAGCAGGCCATGGAAATGCTGCTGACGGGCGAGTTCATCACGGCCGATGAGGCGCGGGCGAGGGGGCTGGTCAACCGCGTCGTGCCGCCGGAGGCGCTTGATGGCGAGGTCGAGCAACTGCTGCAGGCCATATTGGCCAAACCGCGCGAAGCGATTGCCATCGGCAAGACGCTTTTTTACCAACAACGTGAAACCGGCGTGGAAGCCGCCTACCAGCTGGCCGGCCAGGCCATGGCGTGCAACATGGTCCATGCCGTGGCACAAGAGGGCGTGCAGGCCTTCATCGACAAAAGGAAACCCGAATGGCCCGCGCCAGCGTCTTGAATCTTGCTGCTTTTGCGGCTGTTTTTACCTCAAGTTCCCCTGCCCATTCATCGGCCAGCCAGCCCGCCCGCATTGACAATCTGGATGCCTGGTTTGCGGCCTTAACCCAGCCCTCGGCCCTGACCGAACTTGCCGCGCTCGTCGCCTGCGCGCTGCTGGCCTGGCTGGTCGTGCGTGTGGTGAGCCGTGGGCGCCCTGTGGCGGATAGCGAGTCGTCCGTCCTTTTTGGCCGGCGCATTGTCGATGGCGTGCTGTTTCCGCTGCTGCTGCTGTCCTTTGCCTATGCGGCCCAGGAGCTGCTGGCACGGTTGTTTCCCTTGGCCGTTTTCAAGGTGGCGATTCCGGTGCTGCTGGCGCTGGCGCTGATTCGCCTGGGCGTCAAGGTGTTGCAGGTGGCGTTTAAAAATGCGCCGCTGGTGCGGGCGCTGGAGCGCACCATTTCCTGGCTGGCCTGGATTGCCATGGTGTTGTGGGTCAGCGGCTTGCTGCCGGTGATCCTGGAGGAGCTCGACAACATCAAGTGGAAAGTGGGCGCCACGACCCTGTCGGTGCGCACCCTGCTGGAAGGCGCGTTGACGGCCGGCGTGGTGCTGCTGATCACGCTGTGGATTTCTTCGGCGATCGAAGCGCGCCTGCTGCGCTCGGCCACCGGCAGCGAGCTGTCCCTGCGCAAGGCCGTGAGCAATGCCACCCGCGCGGTGCTGATGTTTGTCGGCCTGCTGCTGGCGCTGTCATCGGTCGGCATCGATTTGACGGCGCTGTCGGTGCTGGGCGGCGCGGTCGGCGTGGGCGTGGGTTTTGGTCTGCAAAAACTTGCCGCCAACTATGTGAGCGGTTTTGTGATTCTGGCCGAACGCAGTGTGCGTATCGGCGACAACGTGCGCGTCGACACCTTTGAAGGGCGCATCACCGGTATCAACGCCCGTTACACCGTCGTGCGTGCGCCGTCTGGGCGCGAATCCATCGTGCCCAATGAGATGTTCATCAGCAACCGGATTGAAAACCTGTCCCTGAGCGATTCTCGGGTGTTGCAGGCCACGGTGGTGTCGGTGGGCTACGACAGCGATGCGGATCTGGTGATGGGCTTGCTGATAGACGCGGCCTTGAAGCAGGGCCGTGTGCTGCGCGATCCCGGGCCTTCGGCGGCCTTGACCAACTTTGGCGCCGATGGGCTGGAGTTCACGCTCAACTACTGGATTGTGGACCCCGAAAACGGCCAGCAAAACCTGCGCTCCGCTATCAACCTGGTCATTTTGCAGTCGCTGCGCGAGCACCGGATTGACATTCCCTACCCGCAGCGGGTGGTCCATACACGCGTCAGCGCGGCCGAGCCGACCCGTCCAAGCTGACGCCTGCACGACACTCTTTGCCCATTGTTGGGCAGGAGTGCTCTAATTCAGGGGAGTCTGCCTTTTATAATAAAATAGAACGATCGTTCTTTTTCTTGCCAGCCGCCACGGATAACCCTGCCGCCAGCGGGTAGGGCACGGCACCATGAATGCCGCAGCATAGAATGCATAGCTTACGTTTACGTCAACGTAAACGTCACCGTCCATCAATAAACTCTGGAGCCCCGTCATGAAGGTTTTGGTCCCCGTTAAACGTGTAGTCGACTTCAACGTGAAAGTCCGCGTCAAATCCGACG
>CAZWDK010000078.1:0-12591 GCA_964633095.1 uncultured Polaromonas sp.
CGCTGCAGCTGCCCTGGCCGGCCGAGGCCGAGGCCGGCCAGCCGCCGGTGGTGCTGGGCCAGCTGGCGCGCCGGCTGGGCGCGCAGGTGCCGGGCCGGCTGGTGGCCAGCGCCAAGAGCTGGCTGTCGCATGCGGCGGTGGACCGCCAGGCGCCCATACTGCCCTGGGGCGCGCCCGACGAGGTGCCCAAGGTGTCGCCGGTCGAGGCCAGCGCCAGCTATTTGCGTCACGTGCACGCGGCCTGGAACGCGCGCTTTGCGCAGCATCCGCTGGCGCAGCAGGAGCTGGTGCTCACGGTGCCCGCCTCCTTCGATGAAAGCGCCCGCGCCCTGACCTTGGCCGCCGCGCGCCAGGCCGGCCTGCCCCGGCTGCGCCTGCTGGAAGAGCCGCAGGCGGTGTTTTACGACTGGCTGCTGCGCCATCGCGGCCAGCTCGCCGAGGAACTGGCGCAGACCCGGCTGGTGCTGGTCTGCGATGTGGGCGGCGGCACCACCGACCTCAGCCTGATCCAGGTGGACCTCGTCGACGGCCAGCCCCGGCTGACCCGCCTGGGCGTGGGCAACCATTTGATGCTGGGCGGCGACAACATGGACCTGGCGCTGGCGCATGCGGCCGAGGCCCGCCTGGCGGGGAGCGAGCCGGCGCGCCCGCTCTCGGCCAGCCGGCTGGCGCAGCTGATGGAGCGCTGCCGCGCCGCCAAGGAGTTGCTGCTGGCCGCCGACGCGCCGGCGCAGACGACCGTCACCCTGCTGGGCGGCGGCGCCCGCCTGGTCGGCGGCAGCCGCTCGGTGACGTTGACCCGCGAAGAGGTGGCGCAGCGCATCGTGGACGGCTTTTTCCCCCAGGTGGCGGCCGATGCCCGGGCCCAGCCGGCGCGCAGCGGCCTCGTGGCCTTTGGCCTGCCCTATGCGAGGGACCCGGCCATCACCCGCCACATCGCCGACTTCCTGCGCCAGCATGCGCAGACCATGCCCGATGCGCTGCTGCTCAACGGCGGCGTGTTCCGCGCCGAGGCCCTGGTCCGGCGCCTGACCGACACGCTGGGCGCCTGGCGCGGCGCCCCTTTGCGGCTGCTGCACAACGACCAGCCCGACCTGGCGGTGGCGCGCGGCGCCGTGGCCTATGCCCTGGCGCAGCAAGGGCTGGCGCCCAGGATAGGCGGCGGCTCGGCGCGCAGCTACTTTTTGCGGCTCGATGAGGCGAAAGATGCGACAACCATGCGCGGCATCTGCCTGCTGCCGCGCGGCAGCGAAGCGGGCCGGGAAGTGCTGCTGGACGGCCGGACCTTTGCCCTGCGCCTGGGCCAGCCGGTGCGCTTTCAGCTCTTCAGCGCGGTGGCCGATGCGGCCGGCCAAGGCCCGGCCCGGCCCGGCGAACTGGTGGCGCTGAACGAAGAGGCCCTGGTGCGCCTGCCGCCGCTGGTGATGGTGCTGCAGGCCGCCGCGGGCGCGGCCGGCCGGCAGGAGATGGCGGTGCAGCTGGCGAGTTCGCTGACCGAGGTCGGCACGCTGGAGCTGCACTGCGTCAGCCTGGCCGACCCCGGCCAGCGCTGGCTGCTGGAGTTTGACCTGCGGCACCAGCCGGCCGGCAGCGCGCCGGCCGATGGCCCGGGCGCCGAAGACCAGCGGCTGGCGGCCCGCCTGAGCGACGCCATCGGCCTGATGGACCGCATCTTCGGCAGCAACAAGCAGGCGGTGAACCCCAAGGAAGTGACGCAGCTGCGCGCGCAGCTGGAGCGCCTGCTCGGCGACCGGGCGCAATGGCCCACGCCGCTGTTGCGCCAGCTCTTCGACGCCCTGTGGCAGCGCGCGCGCGGCCGCCGCCGCTCGGCCGGGCATGAACGGGTCTGGCTCAACCTGGCGGGTTTTTGCCTGCGCCCGGGCTTTGGCGACCCGCTGGACGGCTGGCGGGTGCAGCAGCTCTGGACCCTGTTTGCGCCAGGGGCCCAGTACGCCCATGACAAGCAGGTCTGCGCCGAATGGTGGACCCTGTGGCGGCGCGTCGCCGGCGGTCTGGCCGCGCCCGAGCAGCTGCGCCTGCTCGATGATTTCGCCTTCAACCTGCAGCTCAACGAGCTCAGCGACGAAGACACGGGCGACAGCGCCAGCCGGCCGGTCAAGGGCAGCACCGGCGACATGCTGCGCCTGGGCGCCTCGCTGGAGCGCATCCCGCCCGCCTACAAAAGCGAAATTGGCGCCTGGCTGCTGGCGCGCGTGCAGAAGTCGGTCAAGGCGCAGCGCAGCGAGTCCGAACCGGCCGGCGACAGCCTTCATCTCTGGGCGCTGGGCCGCCTGGGCGCGCGCCAGCCTGTTTACGGCAGCAGCCACGATGTGGTGCCGATAGCGGTGGTGAGCGCCTGGATAGCCAGCCTGCTGGCGCTGGACTGGAAACGCCTGGAAGCGGCCGCCTTTGCCGCCGTCAGCCTGGCCCGCGTGACCGACGACCGCGCGCGCGACCTGCCGCTGGCAACGCGCGCGTCCATCATGGCGCGGCTGGCGGCCATCCATGCGCCACCGGCCTGGATCGCGCTGGTGCGCGAGCGGGTGGAACTGGACGAGGCCACGGAACGCCGCGTGCTGGGCGAAGCGCTGCCGCCCGGCCTGAAGCTGATGGCCTGAGTCGCTACTTTATTGATAGCTGCCTGCGCCCATACAGCAAGGGCCACAGACCTTTTTCACTTGAAAAAAAGACACAGGAGAAGGCCTGCGCCCCCTCCCGTGCCGAATTTCCACCAACGGAAAACAGCGGCCCGCGCTGCGCCTGATCGGCCTAGACATGATGGCCCGCCTCCGAGGACGGGCCATCATGTCAGGGGCGGCGAAGTCCACGTCCAGGGCGCCCATGTGGCTGACCTCGTCCATCACGGCAGCCACATGTAGCAGCGCCTTGGACGGGATGCAGCCCACGTTGAGGCAAACGCCGCCCAGGGTGGCGTAGCGCTCGACCAGCACGACCTTGAGGCCGAGGTCCGCGGCGCGGAAGGCGGCCGATTAGCCGCCGGGGCAGGCGCGGGAGCGGGCGCCGCAGCGCCCTCTGCCGCCTCGAGCGTGAGCAGCAGCGAGCCTTTGCTGACCTTGTCGCCCAGCTTGACCTTGAGTTCCTTGACCACGCCAGCGTGGCTGGAGGGGATCTCCATCGAGGCCTTGTCGCACTCGACGGTGACCAGGCTTTGCTCGGCCTTGATCGTGTCGCCGGGCTTGACGAGGACCTCGATCACGGCTGCGTGCGCGAGGTCGCCGAGGTCACGGATTCTGATTTCGCACGACATGGGTGATTCTTCAAGTGGAGGATTGCATCTGACTTGCCACCGTGCTGCCGGCGCATCCGTCCTTCTGCGTTGCGTCGAAGTCAGGCCCGCTACGGACGACTTGACGGATGCAAGCGAGCGACACCCGAGCGAGGGTTCCGCGGCCCGCTCTGTCCGTTCATGCATTCTATGGAAACGATCCGCAAGGCCCTACTCGACCCACAATTGCGCAAGATTGCCGCCCGGCGCTGTTCGCCCGCCGTCCAGACCTGGGGGTTGACCAGGTACCTTGGTGGCAGGCCCTGGAGCAATTGATTAACCTGTGAAACCGACATGGCGCTGTTGTGAAGCGCGCTTTCCTTCGTCATCGCCGCAAGGTGCAGCGTGAGAATGACGGCCTCGCTCATGAGCAGAGGATGGTCCCACGCAGGAGGCTCCTCCTCGAATACATCCAGTGCCGCGCCTGCCAAACGGCCCTCGTCCAATGCAGCCACCAGGGCGGCCATGTCGACCAGGCCGCCACGCGCCAGATTGATCAGTCGGCTGCCTGGCTTCATCAGCCCCAGCAACCGCGGCGAACAAAGATGCCGTGTTTCCGGCGCAAGCGGGCAGGTCAGGACGACGAAATCGCTTTGGCAGAACAGGGTTTCCAGATCGACCGGCCGCACGTGCTCGGGCAGATGGCGCCATCGTGGCCGGTGGCCGAGCACCACCATGTCCAGGCCCGCATGGCACAGACGCGCGAGACGTCCCCCACCTGGCCGACGCCGACGATTCCGACGGTCTGTCCGGCGAGGTTCACCGTGCCTACATTTCGCTTCCGGACCTCCCCCCAGCCGTGCAGGCGCAGGGCTTGGTCCATCTCGTGGATGCGGCGCGTGAGCATTCCCATTACCGTCAGCCCGTATTCCGCCACTGCCTGCGCATTGCCACCTGGCACATTCGCCACGGGAATGTGCCGCCGGTACGTCTCAGCGCTCTGGCCTGGCAGTGCGATCACCTCGGCGTGCGCGAGGTCCGGCATAGCGCTCTCATTGATGGGACGCGGCTTTGCACGCGACCGCGAGGAGTTCGTCGCCGGTCTGATCGCCACAGCCCTACCCGTGCGTGACGCGCAGGGCGCCGTGCGCGCCACCATCTCGGTTCACGCCCCGGCCGCTCGCATGAGCATGCAGCAGGCCGAGGCGCGCATGGGCGCGCTTCAGGCGGCTGCCGCCGAAATGGGCAAGCTGCTCTGAATGCACTACCTGGACCACCACCTGCGCGAGGCGGTGGCATGCCATGAACACGAAGGCCGGGTCGAGATCTGCGGCCTGGGCGTCGGCCTGGACCTCAGCCCCTATTACCGCCGCAGCCAGGTCATCGATCTCTCGGCCTCGCTGCGCAACGAGGTATTTCGCGAGATCGTCGCGATGATCTCGCGCCGCTGATACTCGGCCTGAATGCGGCCCCGGGCGACCACCGTGGAAAACTTCGCAGCCTTGCGACGACCGCGGCGTCGGTGCCGGCGGGAGCGAAGATTCCCTGCCATACCGAGACTTCGGCGGCAGTGGATGTGGAGGGCCCTCGCGTCGCAGCGCTGCGCCTCTACTCCTGAACGATGCCCAGTCGCTTGACGATTTGCTTCTCCAGCGCGATCTCGCGCCGCAACTGCTCGCCGAAGGCCGCCGGCGACTCACTGCGGTCGGCGAATGAACCGACGGCCTGCATGTAGTGCTTCACCGTCTCGGACTGCAAGGCGGAACCGAAGGCCGCCGCGGCACGCTCGAGCACGGCGTCGGGCGTGTTGGCGTGCATCATGAAGCCGCCCCAGGACTGGTAGGCGTAGGAAGTGCCGCTGGCCTCGGCGATGGTGGGTACGCTGGGCAGCTGGGGCACACGCCGGGCCGTGGTCACCCCCAGTGCGCGCAGCTTGCCCGCCTTGATCTGCGGCATGGCGGCGCCAAGCACGCCGATGGTGAAGTCAATCTGGCCGCCGAGGATGGCATTGATCGACTCGACCGCCCCCTTGAACGGCACGTGCAGTGCCTTGAAGTTCCGCGTGGCCTCCTCCAGGTATTCCACGGCCATGTGCGCCGGCGCCCCCGGGCCCGCCGTGCCGAACGACAGCTTGCCCGGCCTGGCCTGCACGGCGGCGATCAGCTCGCCCATGGTCCTGTACGGGGAGTCCGCGCTGACCAGGGCGACGAAAGCGGAGCCGGTCAGGCGCGCGACCGGCTTGAGTTCGCGCAGCAGGTCGAACTTCGGGTTCATCGCGCTCAGCGTGACCTGACCCGACGAGACATAGGCAAAAGTGCGCTGGTCGGCCTGGGCCTGCGAGACCGCCCGCATGCCCAGCAGGCCCGAAGCGCCCGGCCGGTTCTCGACGACGGCCGACACCCCGAGCCGGCGCGCGACCTGCTCCGCCAGCTGGCGAGTGAAGGCGTCGGGCGTGCCGCCGGCCGGGTAGGGGACGATGAATTTCAGCAGCTTGCTGGGCCAGGCCATCTGGGCCCGCACGGGCAAGGCCGGTGCGGCCAGGCAGGCCATGGTACCGAGGACGCGGCGGCGGGACAGGACTTGGTTCATGGGCTTTCCTTTGTGAATTGTGTCAGTCCAGCTGCGCGAGGGCTTCGGGCCGGTTCGCCAGACTGCCGGGCGCCTGTGGTCCGGGCCTCACCGTCACGTGATCGATCTTGCCGGCGAAGGCGAACACACCCCGGCCGGCATAGAGCGTCGAGACCTTTCGCCCGCGGTCCAGCCCAACATCGACACCCTCACCACCCAGGCGCAGGAATGTGGGCGACATGTCCAGTGCCTCGCCGTGCGCACGGCCATCCAGCTCGATCAGGCCTGTTCCCTGGCGCTGGCCGAGCGCCCTGTGCCGCAGGACCATGCGATGCCCCCCCGGCGCCACCGGTACCGCCACGCTGCGGCGCGCCGACTTGCCGGCGGTGAAAGCCACATGGAGCGCGCCCTGCATCACGAACGCGGCCAGCCCGTTCATGTTGTCGCCGATGGCATAGAGCACGCCCTCGTCGCCCTCGGCCAGCGTGAAGTCACATTCGATCTCGAAGTCGCGGTCGGCCAGCAGAGGGCCCACCGTCATCGGCGCAGCGGTCTCGGTGCCGGGGTAGAAGCTGCGCGGCAGCCGGTAATCGCCCTCGAGGAAAGGCGGCAGCGCCAGCACGCGGCGGTTGTCGCGGTTGTCCAGGGGGTAGACATGGTTCGCCTGGGCATCGGCCTCGAAAGCGGCGATCAGCTCGCGCAGCTTGTCGGGGTAGCGTGCGGCGAGGTTCTCGCACTCGGTCGGGTCGTTTTCCAGATCGAACAGCAGCCAGCGGTCGAGGTCGATGGGCGTGGCCGCCGGCTGCAGCGAGACAATCTTCCAGCACCCGCTGATGTAGCCTCGGTTGCCTTCGAGCTCGTAGTGCTGGGTCTGACGCCGCGTGGGTTGGGCGAAATCGGTCAGGGCGGCGGCCCAACTCACGCCATCCAGGCCGCGCGTGCGCCAGCCCTTGAACTGCGCCGGATACGGCCGGCCCAGCAGGTCGAGCACGGTGGGAAGCGTGTCGGTGACATGGATCCACTGCGCGCGCAGGGCGCCCGGGTCGGGAATGCGCGCGGGCCAGCTCGCGATGAAGGGCACGCGTATGCCGCCGTTCATCGGCGTGCGCTTGTAGAAGCGGAACGGCGTGTTCGACACCTGACCCCAGGCGACCGGGTAGGCCGGGTAGGAGTCGATGCCGCCGAGCTCGCCGCGCTCGAACAGCTCTTGCGCCAGCCCGGCCGGCTCCTGCCGGGTGACGCGCTTTTCGAAGATATTGGCCGCACCCTCGAGGCCGCCGATCGACGAGGCGCCGTTGTCCGATGTCAACAGCAGCAGCGTGTTGTCCCACTGCCCCATTGCCTTGAGCTCCTCGACGAGGCGGCCGATGTTGCGATCGATGTTGTCCACCATCGCCGCATACACCTGCATGTAGTGCGCCATCACGGGACGCTGTTGCGCAGGGACCTCGGACCAGGGCAGGATGCCGGGCGAATCGCCGGGCAACTGCCAGTGGGGCGGGATCAGCCCCATCGCCTTCTGGCGCTCGAAGCGCTGGGCACGCACGGCGTCCCAACCCCCAGCGTACACGCCATCGTAGCGCGCGATGTCTTCCGGTCTGGCCTGCAGCGGCACATGCGGCGCGTTGTGCGCCACATAGAGGAAGAACGGCTTGCCCGGCGCCGCGGCGCGGTGCCCGCGCAGGAAGCGGATCCCACGGTCGGTCCAGTCGTCGCTGCTGTAGTAGTCGGGCCGGTGTTCGTCGGCCGAGAGGAACTCGTTGCCTTCGATCAGGTGGCCCGGCGAGAAGAAATTGGTCTCGGCGCCGAGGAAGCCGTAGAAGCGGTCGAAGCCGCGCTGCAGCGGCCAGGCGGATCGATCGCCCCCCGCAGTGGCGTTGTAGTCGGCCACGTTGTGCCACTTGCCCACGCCATAGGTGCCGTAGCCCGCCTCGCGCAGCAGCTCGGCCAGGGTGGGTGCATCGGCGCTCATCTCGCCGGCCCGGTAGCCCGGATAGCCGGGGTTGTTGTGCGTGAGCCAGCCGCAGCCGACGGCGTGCGGGTTCTTGCCGGTGAACAGCGCCGCGCGTGCGGGCGTGCACATCGGCACCGTCGTGTAGCCCGTGAAGCGCAGCCCGCCCGCAGCGAGTGCGTCGATGTTGGGCGTGCGGATCTCGCTGCCGTAGCAGCCGAAGTCGGAGAAGCCCAGGTCGTCGAGCAGGACCACGACGATGTTGGGCGCTCCCTCGGCAGCCCCGCGGCGCGCGGGCCACCAGGGTCGGGACTCCTTCAGCGTGCGGCCTATCGTCGCCTGGTGGTCGCGGCCAGGGTCGCCGTCGCGCAGGCCATCGGTGGGGTGAGCTGTGTTCATCGTGCGTCCTTCAGAATCAGGTCGGCCGCCTTCTCGCCGATGGCGATGGATGCCGCGTTGGTGTTGGAGGAGGGCATGGTCGGCATGATCGAGGAGTCCACCACGCGTAGCGCGTTCACGCCGCGCACGCGCAAGGCGGCATCGACCACCGCACCGCTGTCGGCATCGGGGCCCATCTTGCAGGTGCCGATCGGGTGCCAGGAGGTCTGTCCGCAGCTGCGGATGTATTGCAGTAAGGCCTCGTCCGATTGCACGTCGATACCCGGCCTGGTCTCGCGCTTGACGTAGCCTGCCAGGGCCGGCTGCTGGACGACCCGGCGTGCGAGGCGCAACGCGGAGAGCATCGCCGCCACGTCCTCCTGCGCCTCGAGGTAGCGCGGGTCCATCGCCGGATCGTCGAGTGCCGACCGCGTCTTCGCATGCACCCAACCGCGCGAGGCCGGCCGCAGCTGGAACAGGCCGACGCTGAAGCCTGGGAACGGATCCATGCCGGCGCCCTTGGTGCGGGAATAGCGGTCGGCACCGCTCAGATGGTGCATCTGAATCTTCACCAGAGGACGGTCTTGCTCGGGCGAGGTGCGCGCCAGCGCGTGCGCGGTGGCCGAGGGCGTGGCCATCATGCCGCGGCGCGTGATCAGGTACTTTGCGCCCATCAGGGCCTTGCGCCAGGGACTGCAGACGACTTCGTTGAGCGTGACACGCTGGCTGGCTTCGAAGGTGATGCGCGCCTGCAGGTGGTCGATCAGGTTCTCGCCGACACCCGGCAGATGTGCGACGACGGGCACACCCAGGGCCTTCAGCCGCTCGGACTGCCCCACGCCCGAGAGCTCGAGCAGCTGCGGCGACTTGATCGGGCCGGCCGACAAGATGACCTCCGCGCGAGCGCGCGCCTGCCTGCGCTGGCCTGCCTGCAGGTACTCCACGCCCAGCGCGCGCCGGCCATCGAACAGGATGCGCAGCGCCTGGGACTCGGTGCGCAATGTGAGCCCCGCCGGCATGTCCGGACCGAGGTAGCCACGCGCCGTGCCGCAGCGCTGGCCTCCGCGGGTGTTGAGCTGAAGAAAGGAAGCGCCCTCGTAGTCACGCCCGTTGTAGTCGGCCGTGCGAGGGATGCCCGACTGCTGGCAGGCATCGACGAAGGCCCTGCCCAGAGGCTGCGGGTCTTCGGCGAGGCTGGTGACGCCTATGGGACCGTCGCGCCCGCGCAGCGCCGCATCGCCGGCAGCATAGGACTCCATGCGCTTGAAGTACGGCAGCAGCTCGTCGTAGCCCCAGCCCGGGTTGCCGAGCGCGCGCCAGTGGTCGAACTCGCGCGGCTCGCCGCGCACGTAGATCATGCCGTTGACCGAGCTCGAGCCGCCGGGCAGGCGCCCGCGTGGCCAGTAAATGGATTGGCCGTCCAGCCGGCCCTGCGGCTCGGTCTGGAAGGGCCAGACGTAGTCCGGGTTCATCAGCAGCTTGGCGATGCCCAGCGGCGTTCGAACCCAGAAGTGCTTGTGGCGCGGCGCGCCGGCCTCGAGCAGCAGCACGCGCACGCCAGGGCGCTCTGCCAGCCGGCGCGCCACCGCGGCACCGGACGAGCCGGCGCCTACCACCACATAGTCGAAGGATTCGACATCGTCCATCACGCCACCTCACTCTGCAGGTATTGCTGGACCGCCAGGGCCTCCTGGCCCATGCGCTCGAACTGCCGATCGGGCATCTCGGCCTGCTCGAAACCATCCTGGGTGCGCCGCAGCAGGGGTTCGACCAGCAGTTCGACGAAGTTCGGTCCCGGGGTGTTCAACAGCTGGTGGAAGCGCTCGGCCCAGTGCCCGCCATCTTCGATGGTTTCCACGTGGCGGTAGCCGGCGTTGCGTGCCGCTTCGGTGAAGCTGAAGCCTTGGGCGGGCGCATCGAGGTTGGCCAGGCCGGTGAACTGGGTGCCGTTCCTGATCACCACATGCAGCAGGTTGGCGGGTGCAGCCTGGGACACGGTGACCAGGCCGCTCAGCTCCATCAGCAGGCTCGCGTCGCCGTCGACCACGACGACCTTACGGTCGGGCCGTGCGAGCGCCAGGCCCAGGCCGAGGCCGGCCGCGCCGCCCATCAAAGGCACCGAGCTCAGGCGCGAGGCCCTGGGCGTGCGACCGGTCTGGCCCTGCTCGGCCTCGATGAGATCGAGGACATGCATGGCCCCCATGGTCGCCACCAGAAGAGAATCTTCGCCGCGCTGTGCGGCGACGACGCCGCAGGCTTGTTGCATGTTCATCATTGCTTTATCTCCAGGACATGGGGGCACCGACCAGCAGGACGGCGGCGTTGCGCCGCTCCTGCGCCAACCGATAGGCCTCGTCGATGCGGCCAAGGTCCGCATCCGAGTCGAGGCGCATCCAGGGCACGCCGATGGCGTCAAGCATCGGCTCCATGATCCGCACCATGGTGCGGCGCGATTGCCGCGGGTCGGCACCGATGTTGCTGAACTCGCGTCCGAACTGCCCGACCAGAAAGACCAGCGGCACATGCGCATCCAGGCAGACGGCGCGCAGCGTGTTGATGCAGTTGTAGAGACCCTGGTTCTGCATCATCAGCAGCGGCTTGCGGGCGCCGATGGTGAGGCCTGCGGCCACGGTGACACATTGGTTCTCGCTGCAGGCGTTGAGCACGCGGATGCCCGGGACGCCCTGCTGCAGTCGCGTGTGCAGTGATAATTGCACCCAGTCGGGCACGGTGATGACATGGTCGATGCCGGCGCGCTGCAAGGCGCTGACGGCAGCCGATGCTGTGATGGAAGGAAATGCGGTGGTCACGGGGAGCCTGTCGCCGAGTTGAGGTTCATGCAGTATGGAAGTCACGGCCCGTGGTCGTCAGTCGGGAGTCCGACACAACTTCTGAGGGTTTGTTCGCAATGCAGAAACCATCGACACCGGTGCGGGACGCGCTGGCGGGCGTGCCCTGGCTGCGGGCCTGTGGCGATGCCGTCCTCGGTCAACTCGCCGCTGGCGCGACGCTCGAGCATGTGGCCAACGGCGCCACCGTGGCCTGGCGCGGGCGCCAGACCGCTCACCTGCTGGTGGTGGCGCGCGGCGCCCTGGAGTTGAGCATGACCAGCCCCGAGGGCAAGCGCCATGTCGTCAATCGGCTCGGCCCGGGGCAGGTTTTCGGCCTGATCCCGGTCCTGGACGAGTCGGCGTGGATCCACGACGCCGTGGCGCGCGGTGCCAGCGAGATCGTGCGCGTGCCACAGTCGGTCCTTCGCGCGGCCATGCGCGACCATCCCGACTTGAACGACCAGGTCATTCGGCTGCTGTGCACGCGAGCGCGTCGGACCTACGAGGCTTTGGCGGCGCAGACCCTGACCACGCTGCCGGTGCGCCTCGCACGCGTGTTGCTGGGCCAGCTTCAGGATGCCGCCGACGGCGCGATCGCCATGACCCAGGCCGACCTCGCCGACATGCTGGGCGTCACGCGACAAAGCCTGAACATCGAGCTCAAGTGCCTGGAACGCGAGGGCATGATCTCCCTCGGTCGCAGCCGCATCGAGCTGCGTGCCCGGGCACGGCTGGAGCGCTTGGCCGGCAGCGCGGACTGACTTTCTGCGCCCAGCACCATGACATCCGCAGGGCATGGGATTTGTCCGTAGCGCGTCTGTCGGGTCGCCGACAGACGGAAATCGGTGCCAGCAACGAGACTGCTCACCGCCAGAAGCCAGGCATCGTCCACCACGCAGGCGCAGCCAACGTCTTCCTGGTTCAGCAGGCTCATGTGCCGACATCCCGAGGAGATAGCCTTGTCACCGATTCAACGACGAACCTTGATCGCAACGGCCCTGACGGCCGTCCTGACCCCGCCCGCGGCATGGGGCCAGTCAGCTTTTCCAAACAGGCCGCTGAAGATCATCGTCCCCTTGCAGGCCGGTGGCTCGGCGGATATCGGCGCCCGCCTGATCGCGACGAGCCTGCAGCATCGGCTCAAGCAAGCGGTCATCGTCGACAACAAGCCCGGCGGAAGCTTTGTGATCGGGATGCAGGCGGTGGCCGCGTCGCCCGCTGACGGCCACACCCTCATCGCGATCAATACGGGCATGATGGCCGCGCAAGCCACGCTCCAACGTTATGACATGTTGAAATCGCTGACGCCGATATCCCAGTATGGCAAGACGCCCGTGCTTTTCGTGGTACCGGCCAGGTCGCGGTTTGGATCTCTTTCGGACCTCATCGGCTTTGCCAAGGCGAATCCTGGGAAGCTCAACTTCGGCTCCGTCGGCACAGGTGGCCTGGAACACCTGTGGGTCACCATGTTCAGCCGGTCCATGGGCATCGAGGTCACCCACGTCCCGTTCAAGGGGCGTTGTCACGTTGGCGGAGGCGAAGCGCAGAACCGGTATGGCGGATTGCTGCTCAGAATGCGACGGACGGATTTTGGGCGCTGCCGGTGAAAGCGCGCCACGATGCAAAGCGCGCAGCCA
>CAZWDK010000079.1:0-12563 GCA_964633095.1 uncultured Polaromonas sp.
ATCACCATGCGCGCCACCTGGTCGGGCGAGCCCTGGTGCAGGCTGACGTTGACCTTGGGGAAGGCCTCGCGCAGCTTGGCCACGGGTTGCGGCAACACGTAGCGGGCCTGGGTATGGGTGGTGGCAATCGAGAGCGTGCCGCTGTCCTGGGCCGAGAACTGCTCGCCAATGCGCCGCAGATTACCGACTTCGCGCATGATGAGTTCTATGCTTTTGAGCACATGCTCGCCCGGTTCGGTCACGCGCTTGAGCCGCTTGCCATGCCGCGCAAAAATCTCGACACCCAGTTCCTCCTCGAGTTCGATGATGGCCTTGGACACGCCCGGCTGCGAGGTGTGCAGCGCCCGGGCGGTTTCTGTCAGGTTCAGGCTGCGCCTGACGGCCTCCTGAACAAAGCGAAATTGGTGTAGGTTCATATCGAATTCAGGCTAATTGGTTGTTTTATTATGCCTGTTTTGCGCTAAAGAAAGGCGCCTTGCCAGCGATTTTCCAGGCCTTGCCGCTTTGCCCTGGCCTCAGGACAAGGCGATATCGGCCAGCAAGGCCGTCAGCTGCTGGTACTCACCGGCCGCGGGCAGGAGTTCAAACACCACACCCGGATGGGCGGCCCTGATTTTTTCGACGAGCCGCGGCAAATCCTCGCGCGCATGCTTGCCAAGCCCAAGAAACAAGGGAAATACCCTTATTTTACGGGCGCCATCAGCTATTAAATTGATAGCCGCCTGGGGCAGCGAGGGCGCGCAGAGTTCCAGATAGGCGCAGCACACCGGCGTTTCCGGCTGGCGGCTGCGGATGAGCGCGGCAACGGCCTCCATGGGCTCGCGCCACAGCGGATCGCGAGAGCCGTGGGCGAGCAGGACAATACCGCGGGCTGGGGGCGTCATGCTTGTCAACGCCTGAAGACCAGCCAGCCAAAGGCACCCAGCGAAACCGCCATGTACAAAAGCCCCGGTGTGGCCGCTGCCAGCCAGGGTTGCCAGTTGCGCAGGTTGCCAATGTAGCCAAACACGTTGTTGAGCAGGAAGAAGCTGATGCCGATCATGACGCCGGCAAACACATAGCTGGCGATGCCGCCCGAGCGGAAGTGGAGGTAGGCAAAGGGCAGGGCCAGTATCACCATCACCAGGCAGCTGAGCGGGTAGAACACCTTTTTCCAGAACTCGATTTCATAACGCTGCGCCGTCTGGCCGTTCGCGTTCAGGTGACGGATATAGGTGAAGAGGTCCAGGGTGCTCAT
Organism: uncultured Polaromonas sp.; assembly: GCA_964633095.1. Taxonomy (GTDB): domain Bacteria; phylum Pseudomonadota; class Gammaproteobacteria; order Burkholderiales; family Burkholderiaceae_C; genus Polaromonas. Next base: position 1,238 of record CAZWDK010000079.1, read on the forward strand.
GCGTTCGGGTTTGAGCAGCGCCACCGACACCATTTCGGCGCTGATTTCGGTCGGCCAGCGAAAGCTCTCCAGCGTGGCCCGGTGGACCTTGGCCGCCTCAGCGGGTTTGCCGGCGCCGGGGTCAGGCAGGGCGGCGGCGCCCTCGGGGATTTCAAACTCCGCACGCGTGGCCTGCTTGAGCTGCCAGGAGTCGTCCTTGGCAAAGGTGGCCACCGGCGCCTGGGTCGTCGAAACGACCAGGCCCTTGTTGTTGAATTCGAAAATCTGTACGCCATGCATTTCATTGTCGGGCGACAGCGTTTTGACGTTGACCACATAGCTGTTGTAGGCCTGTTTTTCTTTTAGCCAGGCACCGGTCTGGCCCACCGTGATCTTGCTCTGGTACCTGGCCTTGAGCAGCTGCGCGGCGCGGTCGCTGGCGGGCGCCACATAGTCGCCCACCGCAAAACTGAACACCACGAATACGGCACCGAGTGCCAGCAACAGTCGCAGCGCGCGCCAGGGGCCCAGTCCGCTGGTGCGCAAAATGGTGTATTCGGAACTCTGGGCCAGGCGCGCCATTACAAAAATGGTGCCAATCAGCACAGAGATGGGCAGCAATTCATACAGGTGATTGGGAACCAGCAAGGCCACATACAGCAATGCATGCCTGATCAGGAAAACATCATCGGCGGGGCCCAGGCCATTGTTTTTGCCAAGGTACTGCAGCTCATCGACCAGGTCAAAAAAGCAGAACAGGGCCAAAAACCCCAGGGTGACCAGCGCGATGGCCATCAACACTTCGCCATAAACAAGGCGTCGTATGGTTTTCATGGGCGGCCCTCGCTCACACCGGTGACGCTTGCTGGCCGACGCCCGGCCGCCGGCCTGAGCACCCAGTTGAAATGCCGTTTCGCCAGCCAGCCCAAGCCCAGCAGCAAGACGCCGCCATGCAGCAGCAGCAACAGGTTGGCGAAACTGATGAGGCCGACAAAAATCCAGCTTTGCCCGAGATTGACCAGGTTGTTGTAGACCACAAAGGTCAGCAGGACAAAAATCATGTTGCTGCTGCGTCCGCCGCGCGGGTTAACGCTGGCCAGCGCCACGGCCAGGATCACGAAGTTAAGTGAGGCCAGCGCCAGCCCCAAACGCCAAGCCAACTCACTCTGGTTACCGGGTGTGGGCGCGTTGATCAGGGCGCGTATGGACAAAAGCTTGGCTTCCGGCTCGTTGCTGGTCAGCGGATTTGCGCTACCCGTTTTGGTGCCGTATTCCTCAAAATCGCTGATCTTGAGTGCGGATTGCCCCACCACATTTTCCAGCCGCTGGCCGTTTTCGAGCATCAGGAACTGGGCGTCTTCCTGGCTCTCGATGCGGCCTGAACGCGCGGTGGTGATGGAGCTTTTGCCTTTTTCGGTCGAGGCGATGAAGACGTTGTTGCTGGCCTGCTCGCCAGCCAGGTTGCGGTCGATAAAAAAGACGCGGTTGCCGCTGGAAGATTCCTGGAACTGGCCGGGCGCCACACGATCCAGGTCGCTGCGCTGCTCGTAGCGGCTTTGCATGTTTTTGGTTTGCTGGTTGGTCCAGGGCCAGACAAAAAGCGCTGCCAGCGTGATCACCAGCAGAACCGGCCAGGCAAAGCGGAACACCGGTTTCAGAAAACCCGCCAAGCCCTGCCCACTGGTGAACCAGACCACCATTTCGCTGTCGCGGTACATGCGTGACAGCGTGCTGACCATGGCAATAAAAAGCGACAGTGTCAGGATGGTTGGCAGGCGGCCCAGGACCGAGTAAGCCATGAAAAGCATGACATCCTCCGGATTGACGAAGCCGCGTGAGGCCTGGCCCAGCGTGCGAATCAGCACGATCGTCATCACGATGGTGATCAGCACCACCAGGGTGGCACCAAAACTGCGCGCCAACTCTTTGCGAATCGAGGATTGGAATAACATTGACTGAAAAGTTGCCTTTGCTTGGTTTCTTGTTGTTGTTTTATTTGCCAGACCCTGAATTATGAACTTTGAACTTAAAACTCTGACCCGCGCCCGTGCTGGCAGCGAAAAATGTGATGCCTTGATGGTGCTTATTCCTCAAGACCTGAGCGCCGGCAATGATGACCCGCTGTCGGAGTTGGTGGCGCTGGCCATGAAATCGGGAGACTTTGAAGCCAAGCCGGGCAAGCTGCTGAGCGCCTATCGCACGCCGGGTATTGCGGCCACGCGGGTTGTGCTGGCGGGGGCGGGGGACGGCAGTCCGAAAAATGTCCGTACCGCGGTGCTGGCCGCGCTGGGCGCCCTGAAAAGCAGCAATGCCCGGCGCGCCGTTCTCTGCCTCGGCGCGCTGAACGAGCCGCAGCCCGAAGCCGTGCGGGCCGCCGTGGTGGCTTGCAGCGAGGCTGTCTACAGCTACAGCACCACCAAGTCCAAAGCCAGCCCGGCAAAACTGCTGCACGTTGTGGTGGGCGTGCCGGATCTGGCGAGCGCCAGGGCCGGTTTTGACAAGGGGACGGCGCTGGTGAAAGGCATTGAGTTCGCCAAGGAATGGGGCAACCGGCCGGCCAACCACGCCACGCCCACCTTGCTGGCAGGCGCCGCCAAGGAGCTGGCCAAGCTGCGCAACATCAAGGCAGAGGTGCTGGGGCCCAAAGAGGTCGCCAAGCTGGGCATGGACTCGTTCATGGCCGTGGCCCAGGGCTCGGCGGAGCCGCTGCGCTTTATCGTGCTGCGTTATGAGGGTGCCGCCAAGGCCGTGGCACCTGTGGTGCTGGTCGGCAAGGGCATCAGCTTTGACACCGGTGGCATCTCGATCAAACCCGCGGCCGAGATGGACGAGATGAAGTTCGACATGTGTGGTGCGGCAAGCGTGCTGGGAACCTTCCGGGCCTTGGCTGAACTGCAACCTGCACTCAATGTGGTGGGCCTGATCCCGGCCTGCGAAAACATGCCCGGTTCTCGCGCCGTCAAGCCCGGCGATGTGGTGACCAGCATGAGCGGCCAAACCATCGAAATCCTGAACACCGACGCCGAAGGGCGCTTGGTGTTGTGCGATGCCTTGACCTATGCCGAGCGCTTCAAGCCCAGCGCAGTCGTTGACATCGCGACGCTGACCGGTGCCTGCGTGATCGCCCTGGGCGGCGTGCGCAGCGGGCTCTTTTCGAGTGACGACCAGCTGGCCCAGTCGCTGACTGACGCCGGGGAGTCCTCGCTGGACTTGTGCTGGAGGATGCCGCTGGATGAGGATTACGCGGAGGGCCTTAAAACCAATTTTGCCGATGTGGCCAATGTGGCGGGCCGGGCCGGTGGCGCTGTCACCGCCGCCAAGTTCTTGCAACGCTTTGCGGTCAGCTTCCCGTGGGCGCACCTGGACATCGCCGGCACGGCCTGGAAAGGGGGCGCCAGCAAGGGCGCGACAGGCCGACCGGTGCCCTTGCTGCTGGACTTTTTGCTGGGCCAGGTGCCCGCCACAGCGGCTGCGCGCAAGGCCCCCACCAAAGTTTCCGCCAAGGCCACGCCGGCTAAAAGCAGCAAGACAGGCAGCAGAACCCGAGCCACGACGCCGGCATGACCGAGATCGCCTTTCACTTCAATGTTCCGGACAAGCTGTTGTACAGCTGCCGCTTGTTGCGCAAGGCCTACCTGAGTGGCGCCACGGTGGTGGTGACGGGTGAGCCTGAGGTGCTGGCCCAGCTCGATCAGTTGCTGTGGAGCTTTTCCGCAACGGAATTCGTACCGCATTGCCGGCTGACAGCCGAAGCCGGCACCTTGGCCGCCACGCCGGTCCTGCTGGCCGAGTCGCTCGCGGCGCTTCCCCACCACGGTGTGCTGGTCAATCTGGGGCATGGCATTCCCGGTCAATTCGAGCGCTTTGAGCGCCTTATTGAAGTGGTTACGCAGGCCGACGATGACCGCCTGGCCGCGCGCAGTCGCTGGAAACATTACGCCGACAGGGGTTACACCATGAAACGCCATGACCTGGCGGCGGCCGGGGAGGCAGCATGAGCCGCTCCAAGGTGCCGCCGCGCTTTGTTCCCACATTGACCGAGGTTGTCCTGCCCACGCCAGCCGCCGCGCCGGTGGGGGCCCTGCCTGCAGCGCCAGGCGTGCCTTTTGCCGATCTGGAGGAGCAGCTGGTGCAGCGCGTGCTGCAGCGCGTGGATTTGATGCTTGAAAGACGCTTGCGGGAGTCTGTGGGTCAGCTGATCCTGGAGCACACGCAAAGCCTCGCCCCCCGTCTTCGGGAGGAAATCGAGCAGGTCGTGCGCGACTCGGTAAGTCAGGCGTTTGCGCAGGAGGCGGCTCAAACGCCAGCCCGGACTTAAGGCCATGCCCGCGGTACTGCCTTGCCTTCTTGTTTCCATTTCCACGGGTCCTGGCACTGGTTGGAGGCCTTGCCCGGTTAAGGTCATTTGCTCATCGGGTAAACCCCCTTATCGAAAATAACCTAGGGACGTTGCTATGGTGCGGGCCCGGAAATTGCGATATGTTCGGCCCCGTTGAGTAAAAAATGTTCTCAACCTTTAACGGTAATTTCCTAATCGGAGTGTTTTATGCAAATGAAATTAAAACTGACAGTCGTAGCCGCTCTCGCAACCTTGGCCGGTGTGGCTTCAGCCCAGGATGTCGTGGTCAAGATCGGTCACGTAGCACCCATGTCAGGTTCGCAGGCTCACTACGGGAAAGACAATGAAAACGGCGCGCGCATGGCCGTTGATGACCTGAACACGCAAAACGTTGTCATTGGCGGTAAAAAAGTCAAGTTTGAACTGCTTGCTGAAGATGACGCTGCCGATCCAAAACAGGGCACGGCTGCAGCACAAAAACTGTGCGACTCCAAGGTTGCTGGCGTGGTCGGCCACCTGAATTCAGGCACAACGATTCCAGCTTCCAAGGTTTATAACGATTGCGGCATTCCCCACATCACGGGCGCTGCAACCAACCCCAACCTGACCAAGCCCGGCTACAAAACCACCTACCGCATCATTGCCAATGACAACGCCCTGGGCGCTGGCCTGGCGTACTATGCGGCTGACGCGCTGAAGCTGAAAAAAGTCGCCATCATCGATGACCGCACGGCTTATGGCCAGGGCGTTGCTGAAGTGTTCAAAAAGACGGCTCAGGCAAAAGGCCTGACCGTGGTTGACGAGCAGTTCACCACCGACAAGGCCACCGACTTCATGGCTATTTTGACGGCGGTCAAGGCCAAGAACCCGGACGCTATCTTCTTTGGTGGCATGGACCCGCAAGGCGGCCCGATGTTGCGCCAGATGGAGCAGCTCGGCATGAGCAACGTCAAATACTTTGGCGGTGATGGCATTTGTACCGCCGAATTGGCCAAATTGGCTGCAGGCGCGAAAACCATCGGTAACGTGGTTTGCGCCGAAGGCGGTGCGTCCCTGGCCAAAATGCCTGGCGGCGAAGCCTGGAAAAAGCGTTACGACGCCAAGTACCCTGGCCAGTTCCAGGTTTACAGCCCATACACCTATGACGCTACTTTCGTTCTGGTTGACGCCATGAAGCGCGCCAACTCGACCGATCCCAAGGTCTACACGCCCGAGTTGATCAAAACCAACTACAAAGGCGTCACGACCACCATCGCTTTCGAGCCCAATGGCGAGTTGAAAAACCCCGCCATTACCTTGTACGTCTACAAAGACGGCAAGAAATCCGCTCTGAACTAAAACGTTCTCAAAAATCAAAAAGCCACCGCAAGGTGGCTTTTTTTTTTGTCAAGGTAATGGCCGAGTGATTCAGGCACAAAAAAGCCCAGACTGGCTGGGCTTTCAGGAGTTGTTATCACCGTGCTGGAAAACTCACGGCAACTGAACTTTTGGCGGAAGAGGCGGGATTCGAACCCGCGGTGGGTATTACCCCACGCACGCTTTCCAGGCGTGTGACTTAAACCACTCATCCACCCTTCCGCGAAGCCTCACATTGTAGCAGTGCCGGGGCGCCCCTCCGGGAAATAAGTGCTTCAAATCTACCGGCTAGTGAAGCGCACCCAGAAATCGATGCTTTTCCAGTTGCTCGATAGTGACAAATGCAAGGGCGTTCAGATGGGTAGATTCCAGAATCACTGGCGGTGCCGCACCGGCCTCCAGGGCCTCGCGCCAGCGATTGGCGCACAGGCACCAGCGGTCGCCCGGCTTGAGGCCTGCAAAGCGGTGCCGGGGCAGGGGCGTGACCAGGTCATTGCCACGCGCGCTGGAGAACGCCAGGAACTCTGCGGTGACCCGCACGCACACCAGGTGGGAACCGAGGTCGGACTCATCGGTGTTGCAACAGCCGTCGCGAAAATAACCGGTCAGCGGGTCGTAAGAGCAGGGCATCAGCTCGGTGCCCAGAACATTTTTTGCACTCATTGCCTTGCCTGTAAAGCGGTGTTTTCAGTGAATTCCGTTCAGGCCTTGCTCAACTGCACCATTTTCATGGCGGAGCTGATCAGGGCCGAGACTTCGGTCATGTTGCTGGGCACGATCAGGGTGGTGGTGGCGTCGCCGGCCACACCTGAATAGGCCTCGACGGCTTTTTCCGCCACCTTGAGCTGCACGGCCTGCTCCCCGCCGGGCTGGCGGATCGCAGCCGCAACGACCTCAATGGCTTTGGCGTTGGCTTCGGCCACCGCCGTGATCGCCGCCGCTTCACCCTGTGCATTGTTGATGGCCGCCTGCTTCTCGCCTTCGGACCGGGCAATAAAGGCCTCGCGCTCGCCCGTGGCGATGTTGATCTGTTCCTGCTTGCGACCTTCAGAGGCGGCAATCAGCGCGCGCTTTTCGCGCTCGGCGGTAATTTGCGACTGCATGGCATGCAAAATTTCCTTGGGCGGCGTCAAATCCTTGATTTCATAGCGCAGCACCTTCACGCCCCAGTTGAGGGCCGCTTCATCGATGGCCGCAACGACTTGCGCATTGATGATGTCGCGCTCCTCAAAGGTCTTGTCGAGCTCAAGCTTGCCGATGACGGAGCGCAGCGAGGTTTGGGCCAGCTGCGTCACGGCCACGATGTAGTTGGAGGAGCCGTAGCTGGCGCGCATCGGGTCGGTGACCTGGAAATACAAAATACCGTCGACCTGCAACTGGGTGTTGTCACGGGTAATGCACACCTGGCTGGGCACGTCGAGGGGAATCTCCTTGAGGCTGTGCTTGTAAGCCACGCGATCAACAAAAGGCACCAGAAAATTCAGCCCCGGCGTGAGGCTACCGTGGTACTTGCCCAAACGCTCGATCACCCAGGCGTTTTGCTGCGGAACGACCTTGATGCTGCGTATGACAAAGATAACTGCCACGATAACGATGACAAGTGCTATTTCCATGGTTCCTCCATTGATTTAAATTAGGGTCATCCTGCCGGTCGCCGGCAGGATGCTGCGACAAATACGGCAGCCAGGGCTACAGCTTTTCAATGACCAGCCGGTTGCCCAGCATTTCCTTGATCCGAAAGCTTCCTGGGATCGCCTGCTCGGCGGGGTTGGCGGCCACGGCAGTCCAGTTGGCACCGCGAAATTTGACGGTGGTGGTGCCGTCGGTATTCCATTGCGCGACTTCTACGGACTCGCCGATGTCCAGATTGACATCGCGGTTGGCCTGGACGGGCAAGGGGGCCGGGTTTTTGCTGCGCTGCCAGTGCCATGCCGCCACCGCACCACCGCCAACCGCTGCCGCGATCACCAGCTGGCCGATCAGGGGCAGGCCCAAGTAAGCGATAATCGCGCCCGCGACAAAACCTACGGTAAGCATCAGCAGGTAAAAAGTGCCCGTTACCAGCTCAAGCGCCACCGCGGCACCCGCCAGCAGCCACCAGATGCTTGATTCACTCATGTTTCCCCCTTGTATCGGTGATGCGCTACATTTTGGGGCCATTAGACCTTAAGGCAAGCGCGTGGCAAGAAGCGGGCAACAATATTTCCTTACACTTCGCAGTCCTTAACCAAACCGTTCGGGCTCAACCTGTCTATGCCCATCCGAGCGCTTTCCCATGCCTTCCGACAGGTTCGGGGCACCCATGAATTGCTGTAAATGCCATGAAATTTCGCTTTCCCATTGTCATCATTGACGAAGACTTCCGTTCCGAAAACACCTCGGGCCTGGGTATTCGCGCGCTGGCGCAAGCCATTGAAAGCGAAGGTTTTGAGGTGCTGGGCGTGACCAGCTATGGCGATTTGTCGCAGTTTGCGCAGCAGCAAAGCCGTGCCAGCGCCTTTATTTTGTCGATTGACGATGAGGAGTTCACGCCCGGTCCCGATCTGGATCCGGCGGTTCTGGATTTGCGCAAGTTCATTGAGGAGGTGCGGCGCAAGAATCTGGATGTGCCGATCTATGTGTACGGCGAGACAAAAACCTCGCGCCACATTCCCAACGACATCCTGCGTGAACTGCACGGCTTCATCCACATGTTTGAAGACACGCCCGAGTTTGTGGCGCGCCACATCCTTCGTGAGGCCAAGAGCTACCTGGAAGGCGTGCAGCCGCCATTTTTCAAAGCCTTGCTGGACTATGCGGAAGATGGTTCCTACTCCTGGCATTGTCCGGGCCATTCAGGCGGCGTGGCCTTTCTGAAAAGCCCGGTGGGGCAGATGTTTCACCAGTTTTTTGGCGAAAACATGCTGCGCGCCGATGTGTGCAATGCGGTCGAGGAGTTGGGCCAGCTGCTTGACCATGACGGCGCCATTGGTGCCAGCGAGCGCAATGCGGCGCGCATCTTTAACGCCGACCACTGTTTTTTCGTGACCAACGGCACATCCACGAGCAACAAAATGGTGTGGCACCACACCGTGGCGCCCGGTGACGTGGTGGTGGTGGACCGCAACTGCCACAAGTCCATCCTGCACGCCATCATCATGACGGGCGCGATTCCGGTCTTTCTGAAGCCTACGCGCAACCATTTCGGCATCATTGGCCCGATTCCGCAAAGCGAGTTCGAACCTGAGGCCATTCGCGCCAAGATCGCTGCGAACCCGCTTTTCAGTGGCGTAGACGCTGCCAAAGTCAAACCCCGGGTGCTGACACTCACGCAGTCCACCTACGACGGTGTCTTGTACAACACGGAGACAATCAAGGGCATGCTTGACGGTTACGTGGACAACCTGCATTTTGATGAGGCTTGGTTGCCCCATGCGGCCTTCCATCCGTTTTACGGCAGCTACCACGCCATGGGCAAGAACCGCATCCGGCCGAAAAATGCGGTGGTGTATGCCACGCAGTCGATTCACAAGCTGCTGGCGGGCATCAGCCAGGCCAGCCATGTGCTGGTGCAGGACTCGCAAAACGTCAAGCTCGACAGGCATCTCTTCAATGAGGCCTACCTGATGCACACCTCGACCTCGCCGCAGTACAGCATCATTGCCAGCTGCGATGTGGCCGCTGCCATGATGGAGCCGCCCGGCGGCACGGCGCTGGTGGAAGAAAGCATCGCCGAGGCGCTGGACTTTCGCCGGGCCATGCGCAAGATCGACGAGGAATATGGCAGCGACTGGTGGTTCAAGGTCTGGGGGCCGGACAAACTCGTGGAAGAGGGCATTGGCCGGGCCGAGGACTGGATCATCAGGGGTGAGTCGCGCAGTGCCAAGACGGCCAAGAACGGCGCCAACAACTGGCATGGCTTTGGCCAGATGGCGACCGGCTTCAACATGCTGGACCCGATCAAGTCGACCATCGTCACGCCCGGCATGGACCTCAATGGCAAGTTTGCCAAAACCGGCATTCCGGCCAGCATCGTGACCAAGTTTCTGGCCGAGCACGGAGTGATTGTCGAAAAAACCGGGCTTTACAGCTTCTTCATCATGTTCACCATCGGCATCACCAAGGGCCGCTGGAACACGCTGGTCACCGCGCTGCAGCAGTTCAAGGACGACTACGACAAGAACCAGCCGATGTGGCGCATCCTGCCCGAGTTCTGCCAGAAGTATCCCAAGTATGAGCACATGGGCCTGGCCGACCTGTGCCAGCACATCCATGCCCTGTACGCCAAGTACGACATCGCGCGGCTGACCACCGAGGTCTATTTGAGCGACCTGGCGCCCGCGATGAAGCCCAGCGATGCCTACGCCCATATCGCCCAGCGCACCACCGAGCGGGTCGAGATCGACCATCTCGAAGGCCGTATCACGGTGGGGCTCGTCACGCCCTATCCACCGGGCATTCCGCTGCTGATTCCCGGCGAGGTGTTCAACAGGAAAATTGTCGATTACCTCAAGTTTGCCCGCGAGTTCAACGCGCACTGCCCGGGTTTCGAGACCGATATCCATGGTCTGGTCGAGCAGGTTGATGCCAAGGGCAAAGTCCGCTACTACGCCGATTGCGTCAAGAAGTAATCCAGCGGACTTTTTTCAATGTTCAATTGGCCAGATCTTCGCGGACCCGCAGAAAACTGGCAAATCGGGGCAGGCCGCTGTCGTTCAGGCCGCGAAAGCGGTAGGTGACGGCGCTGCCTAGCGCCGGTGGGCTCCTGCGCTGTGCGTCGCTGAACCCGCTGCCAAGCTTGAAACGCGGCCCTGGCTGGCCATTCACGCCGGGCATTTCCACCAGCAGTGCACCCAGCATGCCGGCGTATTTGCCTTTGCCCGGAATATGGGCAATCACGCGGGCCTCGGTATCTTCATGGGTTTTGACTTTGAGCAGGTCGTCGCTGCGCTGGCCCTTGTAGAGCGATGCGCCGCGGTGCAGCATCAGGCCCTCGCCCCCCAGCTTGACTGTTTTGGCCAGCAAGCCCTGTAAAGCCGAATGGTTGGCCACTTTGAATTGCGGCACCGCCTGAACCCAGGGCTGGTCAATCCGGCTCACCAGCCCGTTCAATGCCGGAATGCGTTCGCTGAACGTGCCGCCCTGCTCGGGCAGGTCGAACACCATGAAGCGCATGGCGCGCCATGCAGCATCGTCGGGGCTTTGCTGGCGCACGGTGGAAACTGCCTTGGCAAACTGGCCGCGGCCGGCCCAGAGTTCGCCATCCATGGGCACTTTGGGCCAGTCCGCCGTGAACCAGGCCGGCACGGCAATGCGTTCGCCGCCACGGGTCAACAGCTTGTCGCCATCCCAGTAGCCACGCACGCCATCGTATTTTTCGCTGACCCAGTAGTCCGACAGTGCAACGCCGGCGTGGTAAACCTTGGCAAGCATCAGGGGCGGGGCGGCTTCAGCCGCCGACACGGGCAGGGCCGGCGGCAGCAGGCCAGCGAGCGCCATCAGCAGATAAAGCGTGCGACGGCGAAAGAGGCCAAGGCTGGGGCGGGTGTTGGCGGCAGGGGCTTGTGCAGGCACGGGTTGACCGGGTTGTTTTTGAGTTAATTATGCCTATGGCCCAATAAATATGGGTGCATGAAGCTATTAATTTGATAGCACTTGAGCTGCTTTCAGCCA
>CAZWDK010000080.1:0-3615 GCA_964633095.1 uncultured Polaromonas sp.
TGCTTCGCATTCACCAAGCCCTGAAGCCCGACGAACTGGCGCAGGTCCGCCAGTTGATTCTGAGCGCCGACTGGGCGGAGGGCCGCATCACATCGGGCAGCCAGAGCCGCCCGGTCAAAAACAACCGGCAGTTGCCCGAGGAACTGCCGGCCGCCCAGCAGGCGCGCCATATCGTGTCCGTGGCACTGGCCCGCAATCCGATGTTCGTGACCGGCGCCCTGCCCAAATCGGTCTATCCGCCGCTGTTCAACCGCTATGGCGGCAGTAGCAATTACTTCGGCAACCATATCGACAATGCGGTTCACACGCATGCCGCCACGGCACGCCATGTGCGCACCGATATTTCCTGCACGCTGTTCCTGAGCGATCCGGCCAGCTACGACGGCGGCGAGCTGGTGGTGCAGGACACCTATGGCGAACAGCGCATCAAGTTCGAGGCCGGCGACCTGGTGATGTACCCGGGCACCTCGGTGCACCGGGTGGAGCCGGTGACGCGCGGCGAACGCCTGGCCTGTTTTTTCTGGATCGAGAGCATGGTGCGCCAGGACGCCCAGCGCCGTCTGCTGTATGAAATGGACATGGCGATCACCTCGCTGCGCCAGAAAGACCTGGAGCGCGCGCACCAGGAGTCCGCCGATGCGGTCGAAAGCCCGGAAGCGGTCCGGCTGACCGGCTGCTACCACAACCTGCTGCGCATGTGGGCCGACGTTTAAGGCCGCAACTGATCCACCAAGCGCTATCAAATCAATAGCTGGCTGCGAACACTCCACTTGGGAAAAAGGCAGTTTTCATGCCTGTTGCATCGATGCACGGGCGAATCCCCTAAATTTAGGCGGGACATGATTGCAAATGCGATAGATTCGTATTTATAATGGATGCGTTGATTAAATTTTGATCAGTCAACCTAACAGCCAAGCTCATCCATGATCGTTTGCGTCTGCCGCCGAATCTCCGACCGCGAAATTGCCCGCCACGCCCGAGCAGGCATGGGCTTTGACGAGATCCAGTTCGAACTCGGCGTGGCCACCCAGTGCGGCCAGTGCGAAGGCTGCGCCCGCGATGTGGTGGCCCAGTGCAGCGCAAGCTGCCCAACGGCCAACATCAAGCTAGCCACCAAAACCCTGGAAGGCAGCTCATGGAACTCCTCGCAAGCCTCGTAGCAGCACTGCCCGTCAGCCTGATCCTGGTGATCGGCTCCGCATGGTGGATTTTCCGCCGCTAACTCAGAATCCGTGGCACGCTTGGCAGCATGTGCGTCCCGAACCCTTCTCCGATGAACGCTACCGTACTCTCAAGCCCCACGTCATCGCCCGCGCCCTATGGCAAAACATCGCTTAGCCGCAACACCGTCATCGCCCTCTCGGTCGTGGCGCTGCACATCGGGTTTATCTGGGTGCTGCAAAGCGGCCTGTTGATGCGCGCCGCTGAAATCGTGATTCCTGCGGAAATTCTGACGCAGTTTGTCGACCCGCCCGCGCCCAAGGCAGAGCCGGTACCACCCGCACCGCCGACGCCGGCAGTGCAAAAAAAAACCGTGCCCAAGGCGCCCTTGCTGCCCCAGCCGCAACCGCTGGCCATTGCAGACCCCACGCCCTCGCCCAACGCGCCGACCGGGGTCATCACACCGCCCGTTCAGTCCGCGCCCGCCCCCGTCGCCGCGGTGGCTGCCGCTGCAGCGCCTGCGCCGCCCGTGGTGCAACTGCCCTCCAGCGATGCCGATTATCTGCAAAACCCAAGGCCGCCCTACCCGGCCCTCAGCAGACGACTAGGCGAGCAGGGTCGCGTGGTTCACAGCGTGCTGATCGGCGTCGATGGCCGGCCCGTCAGTGCCAGGCTGGTCAAGTCCAGCGGCTTTGAGCGACTCGACAAAGCGGCTTACGACGCCATCATGAAATGGCGCTTCTCGCCCGGCAAGCGCAACGGTGTCCCGGAAGCCATGTCTTTCAACGTGCCCTTTGACTGGGTTCTTGAGTAATTTTTTGAAACCTGTGGAGCATTGAATTCATGAATTCCCAATTCGGCCTTGCCAACGTCTGGAGCCAGGGCGATATCGTCACCAAATCCGTGGCCCTGCTGCTGCTGGCCATGTCACTGGCCTCCTGGATGGTCATCATCATCAAGTCGCTGGACCTGATCAAGTACAAAAAGATTGCCAAGGCGGCCGAGGACTTCTGGCACAGCGAGGATTTCGCGGCGGGCCTGACCAAGCTGGGCGCCGACCCCACCAACCCTTTCCGCCAGCTGGCACTCGAAGGCCGTGAAGCCACGCTGCACCACCGCAACACCAAGGCGCATCTGCACGATGCGCTGGACGTCAGCGACTGGGTCACGCGCACGCTGCGCAATGCCATCGACGAATTCACCGGCAAGCTGCAATCGGGCCTGGCCGTTCTGGCCTCGGTCGGCTCCACCGCCCCGTTTGTGGGCCTGTTCGGCACGGTCTGGGGCATTTACCATGCGCTGCTGTCCATAGGCGCGGCAGGCCAAGCCACCATCGACAAGGTCGCCGGGCCGATTGGCGAATCGCTGATCATGACGGCGCTGGGCCTGGCGGTGGCGATTCCCGCCGTGCTGGGCTACAACGCACTGGTGCGCGGCAACAAGGGCATCTCGCAAAAGCTCAACCGTTTTGCGCACGACCTGCATGCCTACTTTGTGACCGGTGCCCGCGTCAGCGCCGGTGGCCAGATCAATGTTGTGCCCATGAAAAAAGCCTGATCGGGGCAAGAATACCAACGGGAGCAGAACATGGCCTTTGGAACCCAAGACGACAGCGATGACGTGATGAACGAGATCAACATGACGCCCATGGTGGACATCATGCTGGTGCTGCTCATCATCTTCATCATCACGGTGCCGGTGATGAAGCATTCCGTCAATATTGACCTGCCACGCGCCACCAACGAGGCGCAAAACATCAAGCCGGAAACGGTTCGCCTGAGTGTCGATGCCGAGGGCAGCTATTTCCTGAACGAAGCGAAAATTACCGACGCCGATCTGGTGACCCAGTTGAAGGCGGCGGCGGCTCAAAATCCGCAACCCGACCTGCACATCCGCGGCGACAAATCGGTGCGCTACGAGCGCGTGGCGCAGGCCATGGCCGCGGCGCAGCAGGCCGGCCTGCGCAAGATTGGCTTCATCACCGAACCCAAGGGCTGAACGCCGCGCACAGGATGGCCTGGCAGGCCTTCACCAATTGACGAAAAAATGAAATTGCCAGGCCAACCTGCTTGACTTTCAAATGAGAATGGTTATCATTCAAATAACAAAACCCAAACCGGTTTAACCATCATGTCCATCGCGCTGCCCATTTCACGAACCTTGAGCCTGCCCGCCCGCCCAGTGGCCCGTACAACGCCCCATGCAGAGGCCGCTTCGGCTTCGAATGCGGCCGGCACGTCGGCCGGCTGCCTGAACAGCACCGAGATTTTGCGCGGCCAGAAAACGGTGGAGATCCGGCACAACGGCCTGACCTACCGCCTGCAGGCAACGCGCCTGGGCAAGCTGATTCTGACCAAGTGAGCGCAGCCGCTGCCCAGCCGTCAGCCATCATTGAATCATCCGTCATCGTGGGGCGATCTGGAGCTAGAACAAAGCCTCCAAGATCGTTTTTGC
>CAZWDK010000080.1:3715-7136 GCA_964633095.1 uncultured Polaromonas sp.
TCCGTCATCGTGGGGCGATCTGGAGCTAGAACAAAGCCTCCAAGATCGTTTTTGCCAGCCACGGGCCCTTGCGGGGGCCGATTAGCCAGGCTTTTTTTGCGATGTGACGTTTGTCCGAATTGAAAAAGCCGACCCTGGGGTCGGCTTTTTTACGTCGCAAGCGTATAAAAAAGCAGCCTACAGACCGATGGCCGCGATGCCGGCACGCGCAATCTGCGCATCTTCACTGGACTTGACGCCGCTCACGCCGACGGCGCCTATGCACTGCCCGTCCTTCATGATGGGCACGCCGCCTTCCAGCATGCCGTGGATGAAGGGCGCCGACAAAAATGCGGTGCGGCCACCATTGACGATGTCTTCATAGACCTTGCTCTCGCGGCGGCCCATGGCGGCGGTATTGGCCTTGGACGGCGCAATGTGCGAGGAAATCGCCGGCGCGCCATCGAGGCGCTGCAGATGCAGCAAATGGCCGCCGTCGTCCACAATGGCAATGGTCACGGCCCAGTTGTTTTTAAGGGCCTCGGCTTCGGCGGCGGCGGCAATGGCTTTCACGTCGGCGAATTCAAGCACGGCTTTTGATTTCATGGTTTTCCAGGAATTGGTTGACAAGGACGTCGAGCATACGCAAATTTGGCGGCCGTCCGCGCACTGATTGCGCACAAATTGGCTTATAGAACCCTTACCCAAAGTAGGAACCAGGCTGCGCGTCTGCATTGAAAAAGCCCGGATGCCCCCTAAAATAAACCTTGCCCGCATTTGCTGGCGTTCTGGAGATGATTCCCATGATTGACAATGTTCAAACCCTGGACTACGGCCAGGCCTCCGCGCTGGCGCAGCGCAACAAGGTGCTGCGCAACACCTACTGGCTGCTGGCCCTGAGCCTGTTGCCCACGGTGCTGGGCGCCTGGGTAGGCGTGGCGACGGGCATCACCGCCGCGCTGACGGGCGGGCTCGGCATGATGGTGTTCCTGGGCGGTGCCTTTGGCTTCATGTTCGCCATCGAAAAAACCAAAAACTCGGCGGCTGGCGTGCCGGTGCTGCTGGGCTTTACCTTCTTCATGGGCCTGATGCTTTCGCGCATGATCGGCATGATCCTGGGCTTCAAGAATGGCTCCGAGCTGATCATGACGGCCATGGGCGGCACGGCGGGCGTGTTCTTCGTCATGGCCACGCTGGCCAGCGTGATCAAGCGCGACATCTCCGGCATGGGCAAATGGCTGTTTGTCGGTGCCGTCGTCGTCATGATTGGCGCCATCATCAATGTCTTCGTCGGCTCCACCGCCGGCATGATGGCGATTTCGGTGGCCGTGATCGCGATTTTCAGCGCCTACATGCTGTATGACCTGAAGCAGATCCTGGACGGCGGCGAGACCAATTACATCAGCGCCACCCTGGCCTTGTACCTGGACCTGTTCAACGTGTTCCAGGCCTTGCTGGCCCTGCTGGGCATCTTCGGCGGCGAACGCGACTAAGGGCGATCAAGCGCTAATTCGCTGACTCCTGCAACAAAGGGCCTTCGGGCCCTTTTTTGTTTTTATACCTTGTCAAACACCGCAATCGATTCCACATGCGCCGTGTGCGGGAACATGTTGACCACGCCCGCCGCCGTGCAGCGGTAGGCACCGCTGTCCACCAGCACGCCCGCATCGCGCGCCAGCGTGGCCGGGTTGCAGCTGACATAGACAATGCGCTGCGGTGGCCTCCAGTCGCCCAGCGCCAGGCTTTGCTGCTGCGCCCCGTCGTCGCAGGGCACGCCGGTGACGATCTGCTGGTGCAGTGCCGCCAGCGACTTGAACAGCTCAAAAGCCCCTTCCCGCGGCGGGTCGACCAGCCATTTTTCGGCCATGCCGTCTTGGGTCAGCAGCGCCGGCGTCATCTCAAACAGATTTCTTGCTACAAATTCAGTAGCTGCCAGCGCTTTGCGCGCGGGGGATGCAGCCTTGTTTCGCTCCAGATTCTGGCGCGAGCGGGCGACCAGCACCTCGCTGCCTTCAATGCCCAGCACCGCGCGCGCGCGCGTCGCCAGCGGCAGCGTGAAATTGCCCAGGCCGCAAAACCAGTCGATCACCCGCTCATGCGGCTGCACGTCAAGCAGGCGCAGCGCGCGCGACACCAGCACCTGGTTGATCTGCGGGTTGACCTGGGTGAAGTCGGTCGGCTTGAAGGGCATGACCACGTCAAACTCGGGCAGGCCGTAGTTCAGCTCCTGCGCCGGCTCATCCAGCAGTTTGACGCTGTCCAGGCCAGCGGGCTGCAGCCACCACTGCAGGCCCGGGTTGGCCGCGGCAAAGGCGCGCAGCCTGGCCAGGTCGCCCTGGCTGAGCGGCTCCATGTGCCGCAGCACCAGCGCCGTCACCGCGTCGCCACAGGCCAGCTCGATCTGCGGAATGGTTTCCCTGGCGTCCATGCCGGCAATCAGCGCGCGCAGCGGCAGCAGCATGTCGCTGACATGCCTGGGCAGCACATGGCATTCGCTCATGTCGGCCACATAGCTGCTTTTGCGCTCGTGAAACCCGACCAGCACCGTGCCCTTTTTGCGCACATAGCGCACCGACAGGCGGGCCCGGTAGCGGTAGCCCCAGGCCGGGCCTTCGATGGGCCGCAGCAGGTTGTCGGCCTTGAGCTTGCCGATATGCCCCAGGTTGTCTTCCAGCACGCGCTGCTTGACGGCGACCTGCGCCGCCACATGCAAATGCTGCATCTTGCAGCCGCCACAGGCGCCGGTGTGCATGCCAAAGTGCGGGCAAGCGGGCTGAACCCGCTGCGAGGACTCGCGGTAAATCGCCGTCAGCGTGGCTTTTTCAAAGGAGTTCTTCTTGCGAAAAACGTTGGCCGTCACCTGCTCGAAAGGCAGGGCGCCTTCGATGAACACCACCTTGCCATCGGCCCGGTGGGCAATGCCCTGGGCCTCGATGTCAAGCGACTCCACCGTGAGCAAATCAAGCGGATACTCTTTGGCGGCAGGCGGCTGTTTTTCGGGGAATGTCTGGTTTGCTTCGGTCATCCCCAATTGTCTCAGGCTGCGCTGGCAATTTCTGACCCCAATGAAGGAATGGCCTATGGAACTGCGCATCTGCATTGACGTTGACGATATGGAGCGCGCCATCGCGTCTTACCCCAAGGGCCTGGGGCTGGACTTGCTCGAATTCAAGGGCCGCGGCTACGGCGAGATTTTGCAAGCGCATTGACGCCGGCCGACGGCCGGCAATTTGCTACGTTTTCAATAGCTGACTGCGCCCATTGCACATGGGCTGCAAGCCAGTTTGAGGCCTGAAGATCTAGCTGGCGCTCTTTTTGACCAGCGCATAGATGTACAGCAGCAGCACCGCGCCAATCACCGAGGCAATCCAGCCGGCCGGGTGACCGGGCGGGTACAGGCCCAGCGCCATGCCGACGTAGCTGGCCAGAAACGAGCCGGCCA
>CAZWDK010000080.1:7236-12488 GCA_964633095.1 uncultured Polaromonas sp.
TGTTCATTGAGCGTGGGCACATTGGGCAGCGCCGACAGGCGATTCAGCGAGGTCACGCCGTAGACCTTGACACGGCCATCCTTGATCATGGGCACGGTTTGTGTGGTCTGGTCACACAGCAGGTCGACCTGGCCGCCCAGCAAGGCGTTCATGGCCGGGCCGGTGCCCGAAAACGGAATGGTGTTGAGCTCCACACCGACCTGACTCATGAACAGCAGGCCGCACAGGTGCGAGACCGCGCCCAGCCCGGCGTTGGCGAGCGACACCTTGTTGCCCTGGGCCTTGAGATAGCTCTGCAGTTCGGCGAAGTTGGTCGGCGGAAAGTCCTTGCGGGCCAGCAGGGTCATGGGCACATCGACCACCTGGCCGATGTATTCAAAGTCCTTGAGCGGATCGAAGGCCAGTTTCTTGTACAGCGCGGGCGCGGTCGACATGCCCATGTGGTGGATGAAGAGGGTGTAGCCATTGGGCGCGGCGCGCGCCACCCTGGCGGCGGCGATGGTGCCGCCGGCACCGACGGCGTTTTCGACCAGCACGGTCTGGCCCAGCGCCTTGCCCATGGGAATGGCAATCAGGCGGGCCACCGCATCGGTCGGGCCACCGGCGGCAAACGGCACGACCAGCGAAATCGGCCGCTCCGGGAAAGGCGCCTGGCTCCATGCCTGCGTTCCCGCGCCCAGCGTGAAGGCTGCGGCGCAGGCCAGCAGCAGGGTTTTAAGTTTCAATGTCATGGTTGTCTCCTTGTGGTGATGACAGGTGATTGCAAAAATCGCGAAAACACGGCATCAGCCCGGATTAGAGGCGCGGCTGATCGCCAAGGCACGCTCGGCCAGCCGCAGCACGGGCGCATCGACCATGCGGCCGTCCAGGCTGAACACACCGCCGCCCGCGCTGCGGCTGGCTTCAAGCACCCGGCGCGCCCAGTCCAGCTCGGCCGTGGTCGGCCCCAGGGCGGCATTGACGAGCGCCACCTGCGCCGGGTGAATGCACAGCTTGGCACCGAAGCCGCCGCGCCGGCTGCGCTCGGCGTCACGCTGCAGCTGTAGCGCATCGCCGGTGCCGGGCGTGACGCCGTCCACCGGCGCGGCCAGGCCCGCGCGGCGCGAGGCCAGTACCAGCGCCAGCCGTACCGGCAGCAACTCGGCTTCGTCGGGCCCGCAGGCCATGCCCACATCGGCCTGAAAATCGAGGTTGCCAAACACCAGCCTGGCGACTCCGGGGCTGCCGGCCAGCGCATCCAGCTGGGCCAGCCCGGCGGCAGATTCGAGCATGGGCAGCAGCGCGCAGCGCTGGCCGACGCAAGCTGCCACGCGGCTGAGCTCGGCCACCGACTCGACCTTGGGCAGCACCACAGCGGCCAGCCCGCCCTGCGCGAGTTGTGCCAAAAGCAGCAGGTCATCGTCATGCCAGGGCGTGCCGCTGGCGTTGATGCGCACCAGCAAGCGCGAACGCTCCCCGGCTGACAGGCGGGCAAAGCCATCGGCCAGTTGCCTGCGGGCCGCCGGCTTGGCGTCAGCAGGCACGGCGTCTTCCAGGTCGATGATGACGGCACCCGCGCCCGAAGCCAGCGCCTTGGCGTAGCGTTCGGGGCGGTTGGCCGGCACAAACAGAAAAGAGCGCGCCAGCGACAGATCGGTGGTATTCATGGCGCTCATGGGGCGGCTTCCAGCAGGCGCCCAACCCTTTGTTGCCCGGCCATGCGCCACAAGCCATCGATCGCCCGCGCCATCTCGGCCGCTGTCGCGCCCCGGCTGAAGGCCGCCAGCCGTTGCGCCTTGTCGGTGATTTCTTCGCGGCTCAAGGTGTTGCCGGGGTCACCCTTGGGTTCATCGACCCGGCCCTGCAGCACACGGCCGTCGGTGGTCGTGACCGTGACCTTGCCGATCCAGCGGCGTGGATAGGCCGCGTCGACCTCGGCGTCCAGCACCATCTCGACGCGCTCGCGCAGTGCAATGGTGGCCTCGTCATTAAAGTGCTGCTCAAACTCGACCAGGCCGGCATGGCCAAAACGCGCGACCAGGCCCAAGACCGTGCCCATGGAAAACTTGCTCTGGTGCACGCTGGCCGGCTTGACGACCGGGCCCAGCACGTCAATCGCACCCTGGTGCACATGCGTGACGACCCGCGCCAGCTCGGCCGGCTGCAGCCGGTTCGCCTGCATCACCTGCAGCAAGGCGTCGGCCGCCGGATGGGTGTGGCGGCAGGAGGCATGGTATTTAAAGGAGGTTTCCACCGTGGCCCAGCGTGCGCCCAGGCCATCGCTCAGCCTGGCCGGATCGGCGTCGCTGGACATGCCGGCGGCCATGCCCTGCGGGCCTTCCAGGATTTGCGCCGCGCCGGTAAACCCCTCATGCGCCAGGCCGGCCGACATCAGGCCCGCCGCCGCCGCGTGCGCGGCGTGCAGCTGCTTCGAGTCTGCAGCGGTGCGCAAAAACTCCCACAGCCCGGCCGACTGCGTGCCGGCCGATCCAAACGCATGCTGCATCTGCGCCGGGCTCAAGCCGAGCAGGCTGCCAGCGGCGGCAGCCGCCGCAAGCGTGCCCGCCGTGCCGGTGGTGTGGAACACCTTGTAATGCGAGCGGCCCAGAAATTCGCCGACCCGGATGCCCACTTCATAACCGGCGACCGCGGCCGTCAGCAACTGCTGGCCGCTGCTGCCCAGGGTTTGCGCCATGGCCAGCGCCGCCGGAAACACCACGGTGGCCGGGTGAAACACCGAGCCGTTGTGCACATCGTCCTGCTCGGCCACATGCGAGGCTGCGGCATTGGCCATGGCGGCAAAGTAGGCGCTGCTCTGGCTGCGGTTGACCAGCACTTCGGCGCCGGCGTTGGCCGTGCCGCCAGCCGGGCCCATGCTGGCGGCAAAACGGGTGATGGTTTCCACCGGACGCGAACCTTTGCCGGCCAGGGTGGAGCCGAACCAGTCCACCAGCAGGTCTTCGGTCTTGCGCACGACCGGAGTCGGAATGGCTTCAAAGCGCAGGCCGGCGGCAAAGGCGGCGAGCTGGGCGGTGGGGCTGGTGGTCATGCTGAATTTAAAAAAGGTATTGAAGGAATCAGGCTCTAGCCCAGCTATGGCGGGCGCCACAAGCTATCAATTAAATAGCACCTGCCTGCTGCAGGATGGCGATGCTGCCTTCGCCCTGCCCCAGTTCACGCAGGATGGCCTGGGTGTGCTGGCCCACCGCAGGCACCGCGTCCATGCGGTAGTCAAAGCTGCTGATGCGCCCGGGCGGCAGCAGCGCGGGAATAGCGCCCACCGGCGTGGCCACCTGACGCCAGCGATCGCGCGCCTTGAGCTGCGGGTGCTCCCACACTTCGGCCATGCTGTTCATGCGGGCATTGGCAATTTGCGCCTGATCCAGCCTGGCGACCACCTGGGGGCTGCTCATGCCGGCAAAGGTGGCAAGGATGATGGCCTCAAGCGCGTCGCGGTGTTCATTGCGCCGTGCGTTGCTGTCAAAACGCGGGTCGCTCGCCAGTTCGGGCTGCTGCAGCACCACTTCGCAGAACACCAGCCACTCGCGTTCGTTCTGCAGGCCCAGCATCACGGTGCCGCCATCGCCGGCCGCAAACGGGCCATAGGGGTAAATGGTGGCGTGCGCAGCCGCACTGCGCGGCGGCGGCGTGGCGCCGGCATAGGCGTAATACAGCGGGTAGCCCATCCATTCGGTCAGCGATTCGAGCATGGACACGTCGATGTGCGAGCCCTTGCCGGTCCCACCCGGTTTATCGCGCTGCAGCAGCGCCGCCAGGATGCTGCTGTAGGCGTACATGCCGGCGGCGATGTCGGCGATCGAGTTGCCCGACTTGCTGGGTTCCTCGGGCGTGCCGGTCACCGACAAAAAGCCGGCCTCGCTCTGGATCAACAGGTCATAGGCTTTCTTGTCGCGGTAGGGGCCGTCCTCGCCGTAACCCGAAATGTCGCAAACGATCAGCCTGGGGTTGAGCGCGCTGAGCTCGGCAAAGCCCAGGCCCATGCGCGCCGCCGCGCCGGGTGCGAGGTTTTGCACCAGCACGTCGGCGCTGGCCAGCAACTGCTTGAGCACGGCCAGCGCGGCGGGCTGCTTCAGGTCCAGCGTCAGGCTTTCCTTGGAGCGGTTGACCCAGACAAAATGCGATGCCATGCCGTCCACGCGCTGGTCATAGGCCCGCGCAAAGTCGCCGACGCCGGGCCGCTCGACCTTGATGACGCGCGCGCCCAGGTCGGCCAGCTGGCGGGTGCAGAACGGCGCGGCGATGGCGTGCTCCAGGGAGACGACGGTGATGTTGTCAAGGGGGCGTGTCATGAAAGTGTCCTGACGGGTGATGTTTTAAAAGGAACGCGGCAGGCCCAACAGGTGCTCGGCCACGTAGCTCAAGATCAGGTTGGTCGAGATCGGCGCCACCTGGTACAGGCGGGTCTCGCGGAACTTGCGCTCCACGTCGTATTCGTTGGCAAAACCAAAACCGCCATGAAACTGGATGCAGGCGTTGGCCGCCTCCCAGCTGGCCTTGGCCGCCAGGTATTTCGCCATGTTGGCCTCGCCGCCGCAGTGCTGGCCGGCGTCAAACAGGGCGCAGGCCTTGTAGCGCATCAGGTTGGCGGCCTCGACTTCGATGTAGGCCTCGGCAATCGGAAACTGAACGCCCTGGTTTTGCCCGATAGCGCGGCCAAACACCACGCGTTCGCTCACGTACTTGGTCACGCGGTCCAAAAACCAGTAGCCGTCGCCAATGCATTCGGCGGCAATCAGGGTGCGCTCGGCGTTCAGGCCATCGAGGATGTACTTGAAACCCTGGCCCTCCTGGCCAATCAGGTTTGCTTCGGGAATCTCGAGGTTCTCGAAGAACAGCTCGTTGGTCTCGTGGTTGACCATGTTGGGAATCGGTCGCACGGTCAGGCCCGACTTTTCGGCCTGGCGCAAATCCACCATGAAGATGGACATGCCTTCGGACTTTTTCCTGACCTCCGTCAGCGGCGTGGTGCGCGCCAGCAAAATCATCCAGTCCGAGTGCTGCACGCGCGAGATCCAGACCTTTTGGCCATTGACGACATAGCGGTCGCCTTTTTTGACGGCGGTGGTCTTGATCTTGGTGGTGTCGGTGCCGGTGCTGGGCTCGGTCACGCCCATCGATTGCAGGCGCCATTCGCCGCTGGCGATTTTGGGCAGGTAAAGCTCTTTTTGCGCCCGGGAGCCATGGCGCAGCAGGGTGCCCATGTTGTACATCTGGCCGTGGCAGGCGCCCGAGTTGCCGCCGCTGCGGTTGAT
>CAZWDK010000081.1:0-12456 GCA_964633095.1 uncultured Polaromonas sp.
CTGGACAGGGTGGTGCCGGCCACGCTCCAGGGTTGGCCGTGCGCGATAGCGGATGGGGTTGTCATCATGTCAGTTGCTCCATCGATGCGGTTGCATGCCAGCAGACAGCGCGGAACTGGCTTTGCCAGGCCGCAGGTGTCGCCCCCTGCAAGGGGGGGAGGGTGCTACACGAAGTGAGCATGCGGCGGGGGTGTTTCATATTCAACCTCCGGTAATCGGCGTCACCACATCGATGCGGTCGCCGGGCTGCAGGCTGCGTTCCGGCCACTGCGGGCGCGGCACAAAGGTGTTGTTGATGGCGCAGGCAAAGGCGCTTTGCAGCGCGTAACCGCGCGCCAGCAGCAAGGCTTGCAGCGTTGCCGCCTCGGTCTCCAGCCGCTCGCCATTGAGCGAAATTTCAAGCCTTGTCGTCATGTCAGTCATGTCGGGTTCTCCAGCAGTTGGTGCGCCAGCGCATCGACCAGCGCGGGCGCGCACAGATAACCATGGCGGTACAGGCCGTTGATATGCCAGACGCCATCGCGCAATGCCAGGGCGGGCCGGTGGTCGTCCAGCGCCGGGCGCAGCGCCGCCGCCAGGCGCAGCACTCTGGCCTCGCCAAAGGCCGGGTGCAGGCTGTGCAGCGCACTGCCCAGCTCCAGCGTGGAGCGCAGGGTCACCGGGCCGCAGTCTTCCGACTCCAGCTCGGTCGCACCGACCACGAAGCGGTGATCCGGACGCGGCGCCACATAGAGCTGGTAGCGTGGGTGCATCAGCCGCACCGGGCGCTGCAGGCTGACGCCGGGGCATTCCACCGTCAGCACCTCGCCACGCACACCGCGCAGCTGCGGCCATTGCGGCTTGCTGCCGACACCGCGCGCGTCCACCGCCACATCGACGGCATGCACTTCAGCAGCGCAAACAATTTGGCCTTCGTCCACCCGCGCAACCGCCTGCCCTTCATGCCAGTGCCCGCCCAGCCTGTCGATTTCCAGCGCCAGTGCCGCCAGCCACTGGTCGTTGGCGAGCTGGCCTTCGCCTTCCAGCAACAGGCCGCCGCCAAAACGCCCGGCCAGCGCCGGCTCATGCTGCGCCAGCGTCTGGGCGTTCAGGCTATGCACCTGGGCGCGGCAAGCCTCGGGCAGCTTGTGTCGCAGCAGGCGCGTGAAATGCTCCAGCGAGGCCTGGTCGGGCGCATGCGCCACCACCAGCGTGCCTTGCCGGCGAAAGTACACAGGCTCGTTGCCCGTCTCTGCCAACTCGGCAATCCACTGCGGCCACAGCTGCATGGAGCGCTGGCCCAGGGCAAACACCACCTCGTCGGACACCGCCAGCTCGGCCAGCGGCGACAGCATGGCCGCCGCCGTCATGGACGCGGTGGCCAGGTCATCGCGCTGGCGCGCATCGAACAGGCTGACGCGGCAGCCGGCACGCAGCAGGCGCCAGGCCAGCGTGCGGCCGGCCAGGCCGGCGCCGGCGATGCCGATATGCAAGGCCTTCATCGCCGCTGCCTCAGGAGTAGATTTCGCTGCCGCCCTTGCGGAACTCCTCGGCCTTTTCCTCGAACCCGGTTTCAATGTCGACGGGGATTTGCTTGATCGCAATCACGCCGGCGGCCGGCGTGGCGGCCGGGATCAGGGTCGTCGTTTCCGGATTCAGCCGCGCAAACTCGCGCACCTCCTGCGAGATCTTCATCGAGCAGAACTTGGGGCCACACATCGAGCAGAAATGCGCCACCTTGGCGTTCTCTTTCGGCAGCGTTTCGTCGTGGTAGGCCATGGCCGTGTCGGGGTCGATCGCCAGGCGGAACTGGTCTTCCCAGCGGAATTCAAAGCGCGCCTTGGACACCGCGTTGTCCCACATCTGTGCGCCCGGGTAGCCCTTGGCCAGGTCGCCGGCATGGGCGGCGATCTTGTAGGCGATCAGGCCCTGCTTCACGTCGTCGCGGTTCGGCAGGCCCAGGTGTTCCTTGGGCGTCACATAGCACAGCATGGCCGTGCCATACCAGCCGATGTTGGCCGCGCCCATGGCGGAAGAGATGTGGTCGTAACCGGGCGAGATGTCGGTGATCAGCGGGCCCAGCGTGTAGAACGGCGCCTCGAAGCAGGCCTCGAGCTGCTTGTCGACGTTTTCCTTCACCAGCTGCAGCGGCACATGGCCGGGGCCTTCGATCATCACCTGCACGTCGTGCTTCCAGGCGATCTGCGTCAGCTCGCCCAGGGTGTGCAGCTCGGCAAACTGCGCCTCGTCGTTGGCATCGGCAATCGAGCCGGGCCGCAGGCCGTCGCCCAGCGAGAAGCAGATGTCGTAGGCCTTCATGATCTCGCAGATCTCTTCGAAATGCTCGTACAAAAAGCTTTCGCGGTGGTGTGCCAGGCACCACTTGGCCATGATGGAGCCGCCGCGCGAGACGATGCCGGTCAGGCGGTTCGCCGTCAGCGGCACATAGGCCAGGCGCACGCCGGCATGGATGGTGAAGTAGTCCACGCCCTGCTCGGCCTGCTCGATCAGCGTGTCGCGGAAAATCTCCCAGGTCAGGTCCTCGGCCTTGCCGTTGACCTTCTCCAGCGCCTGGTAAATCGGCACCGTGCCGATCGGCACCGGCGAGTTGCGCAGAATCCATTCGCGCGTTTCATGGATGTTCTCGCCGGTCGAGAGGTCCATCACGGTGTCGGCGCCCCAGCGGATGGCCCAGACCAGCTTGTCGACCTCTTCCTCGATGGACGAGGTCACGGCCGAGTTGCCGATGTTGGCATTGACCTTCACCAGGAAGTTGCGGCCTATGATCATCGGCTCGCTCTCGGGGTGGTTGATGTTGTTCGGGATCACGGCGCGGCCGCGCGCCACTTCGTCGCGCACGAATTCCGCCGTGATCTCTTTCGGAATCGACGCGTTGAAGGAATGACCGGCCTTGGGCAGGCGCTCGGTCTTCAGGCGCTCGGCCAACTGGGCGCGCACCAGGTTTTCGCGCACCGCGATGTACTCCATCTCGGGCGTGATGAGCCCCAAGCGCGCGTAATGCATTTGCGACACATTGGCGCCCGGCTTGGCGCGGCGCGGCACCGGCGCATGGGCCATGCGCAGCGCGGCCAGCGTCGGGTCGTTCAGGCGCTCGCGGCCATAGGCGCTGCTGATGCCGGGCAGGGCTTCGGTGTCCTGCCGCGCGTTGATCCAGGCGCCGCGCAAGGGCGCCAGGCCGCGCGTGATGTCTATGGTCGCGGCCGGGTCGGTGTAGACGCCCGAGGCATCGTAAAGACGCAGCGGCGGGTTGGCTTCGCGGCGCGGCTCGCCCTTGCCCTCATGCACCATCGTGTCGGTCAGCGTGACCTCGCGAAACGGCACGCGGATATCGGGGCGCGAACCCTCGAGGTAAATTTTGGCGGAGCCGGGAAAAGGCGTGCGCGTGATGCGGCTGGTGAGGTCGTTGGTGTCAACGGTAAGGCGGGTCTTGGCCATGAATGTCTCCAGAGAAGGTGGGGGTGCCTGCCTGGGGAGCCGGGGAGTTTCGCCATGAACCGCTGGGGGAGCGGGGGGCGGAATGCCGGAGCCAAGTGCCATGTTTCCTACGCGGGCATGATCCCGATCAGGTTCAGCGGGTCTCGCATTCTGCGATCTCAGCCTCAGATGAAACATCCTTGGCACCCCGACAAGCTGCCGCTATTGTAAGCACATGGGCCTTTTTCGCAAATACCCGCAAATGATGGGCTTAAAACGGCGCTGACTTGTCCCCTGCAGCCGCCAGCGCCGGGACAGGCGCCGCAGGCACGGCCGCATCCATCACCAGCTCACCGCCCGGCGGATGCCGACTCTTGCCGAGCCAGCGTTCGATTCGCGAAATCGCTCAAGCACCAACGCCCCATCGTTGACTGGCGCCCATTCAAGCGCTTGCCTCTTCGATACTGTCTTCATGTTTCGGCACAAACACCATGCCGGTGTTGGCATTGAAGTCCATCAGGCCGGCATAGCGCCCCCACGCAATCATGGTCTGAAAAATCTTGTCCGGGCTGTCATAGGGCAAGGCGCTGCCAATGTCCTTGATCACCCGATCGGCCTCGACCTCTTCGTACTCCTTGAGCAGCGCAATGATGATATGGAACAGACGCAGCTTGAACACCTGCTCGGCAAAAATCGTACGTCGGCCGCTGCGGTCGGCCGCCACAAAACGCCGGCCCAGATCGGTGAAGCGAACCTCGTCTTTAGGCGTGTCGATCAGCTCCAGAATCTCTGCCGCCTTCACCAGCGAAATGGTTTCGCCGAACTCCTTGCCGATTTCGTCCGAGATGTCGTAAATGTTGGAGAGTTCGGGCGAATCGTGCAGGATGCTCAGCAAACCCAGGATTTGCCCCACAGGCACCAGCGGGATCGACTCCATGCGGCTGCGCGCACGCGAAATCGGCTGGCCGGCAACCGGCACCTCTATCGGATGGTCGGGCAGTGTCGTGGTGGTGATGCATTCATGGATGATGCTCACCAGCCTTTGAAACTCCGGGCTTTTCGTATCACGGGGATACGGCAAGGGATTCTCCAACACCAAACCGAGCCGCCCCGGACGCGGAAACAGCACGACGATGCGGGTGGCCATTTCTACAGCCTCTTCGATGTTGTGCGTCACCATAAAGATCGAGCTCAAGCCCGTGCCAGGCGTGCGCCACAGGCTGATGAGCTCTTGCCGCAAGTTCTCGGCGGTCAGCACATCCAGCGCACTGAAGGCCTCGTCGAGGCACAGCAGTCGAGGCTGAGACACCAGCGCCCGCGCAATGCCCACGCGCTGGCGCATGCCGCCCGACAGCTCACGCGGATAGGCCGCGTGGTAATTGCCCAGGCCAATCAGCTCGATGGCCCGGTCCACGGCGGCATCGCGCGCTGCGCGGCTGACCTGCCGAGCCATCAACCCCACGGCCACGTTTTGCCCCACCGTCAGCCACGGGTACAGCGCAAACGTCTGAAACACCACCGAGGCCTCGTCGTTGACGCCATGCAAAGGCTGGCCCTTGCGCAGCACCCGCCCCGACGTTGGCTCAATCAAGCCCGTCAGACAGCGCAGGATGGTTGATTTGCCTGAGCCCGACTGGCCCAGCAAGGCGAGCAGCTCGCCCTCATGCACGGCGACGTCAATTTCCTCAAGCACTTTCAATTCATGCCCCCCATCCGTGAGGAAAGACTTGTTCACCGCGCAGAGTTCGGCAATGGCCGGCGCCGCCTGTTTGGAGTTGATGGGATTTTTCATGCTGGGTCCAGCCTCAGAAGGGCATTCATCGGGTATTCATCGGACATCGGCCTATCCTCAATCCAGCCGGAAACGGCGTTCTGCATAGCCATACAGCCGGCGCCAAACCAGCTTGTTCATTACAACGACAAAAAGCGACATCACGCCAATGCTAACAATGATGAGGGGCGTGTTGCCGCTTTTGGTCACCTCGGCAATAAAGGCCCCGAGGCCGTCGGCCTTGAGGGTGGTGTCGCCCCAGGTGGCCAGCTCCGCCACGATGCTGGCGTTCCAGGCGCCGCCCGCTGCCGTGCAGGCGCCGGTGACCCAGAACGGAAATATGGCCGGCAAAATCAGTGTGCGCCACAGCTTCCAGCGCCGCAGCCCGTAAATGCGGGCGACTTCCTTCATCTCATTCGGAATCGCCATGGCACCGGCAATGACGTTGAACAGGATGTACCACTGGGTGCCCATGGCGATCAGCAAAATGCTGCCCCAATTCATCGGCGTGTGCGTGGCCACAAACAGGCCCACCACCAGCGGAAAGGTCATGTTGACCGGAAACGAGGCGCCGATTTGCGCCAGCGGCTGGGCAAAACGCGCGACTCGGGGTTGAAAGCCGATCCACACACCCACCGGCGTCCAGATCAACGTGGCCAGCACCGTCATGGCCAGCACCCGCAGCAAGGTCAGAAATCCCAGCCAGACGATATGCCCCAGCATGCCCACACTTAGGGCACCATGCAGCGCCGCTATGGCCGCGAGGATGCCCTTGATGACCTCATAGCCCAGCCAGGCCGCCACCACCAGCCCCGCAATGCGGAGCGGCAGGTTGGCCGTGGTACGCCTTGCCCGGCGGGCTCCGGGTTGAAGCCGCCCGATGGCCTGGTCGGCGGCATCGATGAGGGGCGGCCAGACGCGCCGACGGAGCCAGGTAAACACATAGGCGCCGCGCAGCAGCTGGTAGACCCACGAGGTCGGCGCCAGGCCCGACTCGGTCAGCTCCATCTTGAACTTGTCGGCCCAGGCCAGCAGGGGGCGCCACACCAACTGGTCGCTGACCAGAATCAGCAGAAGCATCGCGACGACGGCCAGCAGCGCGGCGCGGTTGTCGCCCTTTTCAATCGCACTGGCCATGTAGGAGCCCAAGCCCGGCAGCTTGATGTCTTTGTTCATCACGCTGATGGCTTCGCTTTGCGCCACAAAAAACCAGCCGCCGCCAAACGACATCATCGAATTCCAGATCAGGCTGTGGGCGGAAGCGGGCAGCTCAAGCGTTCTGAAGCGCTGCCAGCGGCTCAGGCCGTAGGTCGATGCCGCTTCCTGCAGGTCATTGGGAATCGTCACCATCGAGTGGTAAAACCCAAAGGCCATGTTCCAGACCTGGCCGGTGAAAATCGCGAAGATCGCGGCGCACTCCACCCCCAGCAGACTGCCCGGAAACAGCGCCATGAAGCCGGTCACGGTGGCCGACAAAAAGCCCAGCACCGGCACCGACTGCAGGACATCCAGCGCCGGAAGAATCACCGAGCGCGCCGCGCGATTTTTGGCCGCCAGATAGCCGAGCGAAATCGCAAAGAACAGCGAAAACCCAAAGGCAATCCACATGCGCAGCAGCGTGCGGCCCGCGTAGTAGGGAATCTGGCCGATGGAAAAGTCCAGCTCGGGAACCGCCGCCGCATCAAACGCCACTAGCATGCCCCGGCCAAAGTGCAGGGCACTCCAGAGCAGGCCCAAAAGAGTCAGCAACACCACGCCGTCGATCCAGCCAAAGCCGGCGCGGTGCTCGTCAACGACCAATTGCGGAGAAGTGCTGTTCATGCTTGTCATAGCTCGCGAGCGGTAAAACCCATTTAAAGTCCGGAACAAGACACGGCCTCCCGGCCGCCCTTCGGATAGGCAGCAGTATAGAAAGCCGCATGTAAAGAAAGCGTGACAAGGCGCCGCCTGTTTATAAAACCAGCGCTCTTTTCGCAACCCGCCAGATTGACGGATCGCCATGACGCCCCGATGACGGCGGATGCGCCCTGGACACCCCTGGCCGTCGCAGCCGGGCCAAGCCAGCAAAGGCCAGCGAGCGGGGCCGGTTTAAAAAGGGGCCAGGTCCAGCGCCTGCGCGTCTGCATCAACGGTCTGGGCCAAGGCCTGGGGTGCGGCCGCATCGATCACCAGCTCACCGCCCAGCGCCGCCAGCAGATCGGGGATCAGCTTGCGGATTTCGCCGGTGGCAATGGCGGCATCGGCATCAAAGCGGTCGTCCTTGCCGACCGAGGCATCGTCCTGGAACACGCCATCGACAAAGGCCAGCTTCTTGAGCTGCAGCGTGTCGGTCAGCACAAACGAGACCCGGCCTTCCCAGGTCATGGCCAGCCGCGTCGGCAGCTTGCCCTGGGTGATGTGCTGCTGCACCTCCTCGATGTCGAGCGCATGCCGCGAATAACGCACCACCGCCTTCGACTCGTCGGCGGCCTTGAGCTCGCATTCGCGGTCCACGCTGAAACCGGCCGGCGGCTCCTGGCTGAGCAGCCAGTCGGACATCGCGGCCACCGGCGAGGCCGTGGTCTGCAGCAGCATGGCGCCCAGGCCCTCCATGGCCTTGGCCAGGCAGGTCAACACCTCGTCGGCCTTGCCCTGGCTGGCGGCGTCAAGCATCAGCAGGCGCGCCGCCGGGTCTATCCACACCAGCACCGATCCCTGCTTGGTAAAGGCCATGGGCAGGAGGTCCAGCCTGGCCTCTTCCTTGAGCTCCTTGGTCTCCTTTTTGCCGGGCTTGCGGCCGGTGGCGGCCTCAATCTGCGCCGCGCGTTCCTTGGTCTTGCGGTTGATGACCGAACCCGGTACGGACTTGCTTTCCAGCATCAGCTTGAGCAGCCACTGGCCGCCCACCGACTCCACCAGCGGGCCGTTTGCCTCGCCGCGCGGCTCGACCCAGCCGACCGATTTCTCCTGCGTCAAGCCGCACTCGACAAAGCGCGCGGCTTGCAGGCTGGCTTCCAGCTGCTCCAGAGAAACCGACCACGCGGGCCCCATGCGATACACCATCATGTTTTTGAACATGAAAAACCTTTTGACTGTTGATTTGAAATTGAAGGGCACTTGAAGGCACTGGGCCCGAAGTCTAAAAGACCGGCCCCCCGCCGGGCGGGCAAACGCCGCCGCCGCCGCCGAAAAAAGGCCGCGGCCAGCCGCCAGGCACTATCTTTTTGATAGCGCATGGTGCCCTGTGCTCACGGGTCAACACCTGTTTTTGCCAAAGATTTGGGGCGGCGGACCTTATCACCCACTGTAACAAATCAGGGGCCGATTTCAGGCCAGGCCGCCCGTCCCGCGACACGGCGTTCACCCTACTTTACAAACCATCACCGCCGCGCAACGGCGCGTATACAAGCGCCCGCCACACTGGCGTTCAGCCTGAAGCCCTCGCGCGTCAGGTTCCCGCTACCCGGCTTTTTCTTCTTGAAAGGAAGTTTTCCATGACATCCCCCCGCCCACCTTTTGCCTCACTGAACAGCCTCATCCTGGCCGGCCTGCTGGCAAGCGCAGGCGCCGGCGCCATGGCGCAGGGCGCGCCCACTGCGCCACCCGCCAGCGCGGGCAGCCACCCCGCTGAGCGCATGGGCCGGCACGACCCGGCCAAAATGCAGGCCTGGCTGGCCAAGCGCCAGGCCGAACTAAAAGCCAAGCTGAACATCACCCCGGCGCAGGAGGGCGCATGGGCCGCCTACACCGCCGCCATGCAGCCGCCCGCCCGTGGCGCACGGCTCACGCCCGAGCAGCGCGCCGAGTTCGACAAGCTGACCACGCCCGAGCGCATCGACAAGATGCGCGCCCTGCGCAACCAGCGCATGGCCGAGATGGCGGCGGCCATGGACCAGCGCGGCGACGCCACCAAGGCCTTTTACGCGGCCCTGAGCCCGGAGCAGCAAAAAACCTTTGATGCCGAGCACAAAAAGCATGGCCCGCATGGCGGCCGCGACGGCAGGCACGGCGAACACCACCAGCCCGGCTGATCCGGCAAGCCGACAGCCCTGCAAAAAAACCCGCTCAGTATCGAGCGGGCTTTTTTTACCTGGGCGCAGGGGCCGACATCACTCCGTCGAGCCAGGCCTCATGGTGCTCGTGTCATCGGCCGGCGGTTTGCGTGCAGCGCGCTTGGCGGCCTTGCCAGGGTCGCGTGCATCCTTGGCCATCTTGGCAGCATTGCGCTCTTCAACGCTCTTGGCCTTGCCGCCAGTGGGGGCCGGGCTGACGTTGTCCAGGGGGTTGGTCGTGCCCGGCGTCATGGTGGCGCTCTTCTCCACCGGATTGCCCGAGCCGCTGCTGGCCTCCGCACGCGCCGGCGTGCCGCCCTTGGGGTCGGGCGCCGCAGCGTTGTACTTGCCGGCCGACGGGGATGTGCTCTGCGCATGCGCCTGCACACCCAGCATCAACACCGCCGTCATGGCTGCGGCGGCGGGAATCGAACGCATTAAAGATTTCTTCATGATTGTTCCTTGGGTTGGCCCGCGAAAGGCTTATTGAAAAATCCCGCCCGCCACCTGAAAAAGGCTAAAGCGGGTTTCAATTTAGTACTGCCGGCTGGCCCCTCTTGTCGGAGAGTTACCCAGCGTCCTGTAGGACACTGCCCCTTGCGTAGCCCGCCTTGCCCACATCCGGGCGCCCGCCCATCTGCGCCGGTTCACGGCCGAGTTCGCGCACCCTCCTGGTGCAGAGGAAATGGCTGGCCACAAACGCGCTTTTTGCCGCATTCCTGCCCATAATCCATGGAAGCAGCAGGCGTAAATAAGTTGCTGTCCTACACCTTCCCCCAGCCGGGGCAGCAACAATCGGTAGCAAGGTCGCCAAGGGGCGCTTGCATGCCGTCTTGCGTTTTGTGCCTGCTCCTCATTTTTTATGCCACCTCCTGTTTCCTCCCCCGCAAGCGCGGCCACGCGCAAGCCGCGCAAACCCCCTGAGGCCCACGCGCAGGGTGTGATCGAAGTCGCCAGGCATATCGACATGGCCGCGGTCGAGGCCGACACGCGGGCGGCGCTGGCGGCCATCCGTCCCAGCTCCTCGTTTTCCTTCAAGGTGCTGACCGTCAACATCCACAAGGGCTTCACCTTCCTCAACCGCAAGTTCATCCTGCCCGAGCTGCGCGAGGCCGTGCGCACGGTGGGCGCCGACGTGGTGTTTCTGCAGGAGGTGACCGGCAACCATCTCAAGCACCCGGACCGCTTCGACAACTATCCCGACACGCCGCACTACGAGTTTCTGGCCGACACCATCTGGCCGCAGTTTGCCTATGGCCGCAACGCGGTCTACACCAACGGCCACCACGGCAACGCGGTGCTGTCCAAGTTTCCCATCGTGCGCTTTGAAAACCGCGATGTCTCGATCAGCGGCCCGGAACGGCGCGGCCTGCTGCATTGCGAGCTGCAGATTCCGGGCCGCAGCGTCAATGTGCATGCCATCTGCGTGCACCTGGGGCTGATGGAGGCGCACCGCGCCCAGCAAATTGCCATGCTGTGCGAGCTGGTGCGCAAGGAAATTCCGGCCCACGCGCCGGTGGTGGTGGCCGGCGACTTCAACGACTGGCGGCACCGCGCCCACGACCCGATGGAGCACAAGGCCGACCTGCACGAGGTGTTTGTGCAGGCCTATGGCAAGGCCGCACGCACCTTTCCGGCGCGCCTGCCGCTGCTGCGGCTGGACCGCATCTATGTGCGCAACGCCATCGGCCACGCGCCGGTCGTGCTGCCCAACAAGCCCTGGTCGCACCTGTCGGACCACGCGCCGCTGGCGGCGGAGATCGAGTTGTAGCCATGGCCGCCACGCTTGTCGCTGCGCGTGCCATGCCGGCCAGCGCCAAGGCCGTCAACCAGGCCGCCCCGGCCTGAGCAGGCTACGGGCAATGTATGGCCAGGCGCCACGCTCCGCCCGTGAGCCCCGCCCCAGGCGGCGGCTCACGACAATGGGCCGGCAAGGCCTGGTGGCCCTGGTTCAAGCGCGGCGCCAGCGCCGTGTTTTTTGTGCTGGTGGCCGGCCTGCTGATCTCGCAGGCGCGCAGCATCGACTGGGGCCAGGTGTTCACTTCGCTGCGGCGCTATCCGCTCAGTGCCGCCTGGGGCGCCGTGCTGCTGGCGCTGGCCAGCTTCACGCTGTACAGCACCTTTGACCTGCTGGGCCGGCGCTACACCGGCCACAAGCTCAGCACCCCCAGCGTGATGACGGTGACCTTCATCAGCTACGCGTTCAACCTCAACCTCGGCTCGCTGGTCGGCGGCGTCGCCTTCCGCTACCGCCTGTATTCACGCCTGGGGCTGAAGCTAGGCGTCATCACGCGCATCATGTCGCTGAGCATGCTGGCCAACTGGATGGGCTACGTGCTGCTGGCCGGCCTGGTGTTCAGCCTGCGGCCGCCGGCCTTGCCTGCCGGCTGGCCGGTTGACACCGCCCACCTGCGCGCCATCGGCATCGCCCTGCTGATCGTTGCCGCCGGCTACCTCGTGCTGTGCGCTACTTCGCGCCAGCGCACGCTGCGCATACGCCACCACGAAATTGACTTCCCTTCCCCCGGTCTGGCCACTTTGCAGCTGCTCATGGGCGCCGGCAACTGGCTGCTCATGTCAGGCATTATTTTTACCCTGCTGCAACAGCGCATCGCCTTCCCGACCGTGGTCAGCGTGCTGCTGCTGGCCGCCATCGCCGCGGTCATCGCCCATATCCCCGCCGGCCTGGGCGTGCTGGAGGCCGTGTTCGTGGCTCTGTTGTCGTATCAAATGCCCCGCCACGAGCTGCTGGCCGCGCTGGTGGCCTACCGCGTCATCTACTACCTGGTCCCGCTGGGCCTGGCCGCCGTGGTCTACCTGGTCACCGAGGCCAGGACCCAGCAACTGGCCAAAAGCGCCGGCTGATGCTTTTTTGCTCCTGAATTGGTAGCTGATGATGCCCGTGGCGGCTGAGCCAAGGCCTGCCTACCCCTTCTGTCTGCGCCGAGGAGCGGAGGGCCAGACGGATCAGGGCTCGCGATTGTCTGAGCCGCAGGCGAGTTCGAGCGAGACCCCGGCTGGACCGAGCACCGCAGGTTGCCCGTAGCGCAGCGTAGGGACGCAGACAGCAGGGTCGCCTTCTCTTTGCTTACTTTCTCTTGGCGAAGCAAGAGAAAGTGAGTCGCCCGCCGGGGCGAGACCCGGCCTGGTCATGAAGGGCATGCGCTACAAATTCAATAGCCACCAACACCCGTATCCATTGGGCCAGAGACCAAGTTCACCCCGCCACCAACCGCAAGG
>CAZWDK010000082.1:0-12450 GCA_964633095.1 uncultured Polaromonas sp.
TCGACCACTGCGAAGAGGTCTTCTTCTTTCATCACGAGCAATTCGTCGCCACCGA
Source organism: uncultured Polaromonas sp. (assembly GCA_964633095.1). Lineage (GTDB taxonomy): Bacteria > Pseudomonadota > Gammaproteobacteria > Burkholderiales > Burkholderiaceae_C > Polaromonas. The sequence continues at coordinate 56 of CAZWDK010000082.1, forward strand.
CCTTGACGGTCTGGCCGCTGTATTTGCCGAACAACACGCGGTCGCCGACTTTGACGGCCATGGGGCTGATCTCGCCCTTGTCGTTCTTTTTGCCGGGACCGACAGCCAGCACTTCGCCTTGATCAGGCTTTTCGGCAGCGCTGTCAGGAATGACGATGCCAGAGGCGGTTTTGGTTTCGTTTTCCACGCGTTTGACGATCACGCGGTCGTGCAAAGGACGAAGTTTCATGAGAGCTCCTTGTTGAGAACAACGGTTTTGGGAATCAAAAAGCACCAACTGAGAAGTTGGTGCTTATTAACTTTGGCGTGGCCTGAGATTGCTTGTTAGCACTCAAGGCCATCGAGTGCTAATGATAGGGCATTCTGGCCGGTTTTCAAGGGCAGGGATGAATTGGCGACAAAACCTTACTCAAGATTCAGTTTCGCGTCACTCAACCTTCAACCCCCGTGGCTGCTCTGGGTGGCGTCCCATTCACCGCGCACACCGCGCTGCCCAGGGAGTGCCGAAGATCAGGGTAAATGCCTAGAAGATTCATTTCGGACCCCGTCCATTGGATCGGCCTCAATCCCCTGTTGGTCGACCATCAGGCGCCGTTGCGTTCGGTCAGCCCCTGGCCCGGAAATATCGGCTCGCCAAGATTGAGCATCAGCCGGTTGGCCCAGGCAAAAATCGCCACCGCGTGCACCAGGTCCAGCACTTCCAGGGTGGACAAACCGGCCGCCCGCACCGCCTCCAACTGCGCCGCGCCGAACCGGGCCGGGTCGCGTGTCAGGTCTATGGCCAGTTGCACGATGGCGCGCTCGCGGGCGTTGCTGCCTGCGCCCTGTGGCTCGGTGAAGACCTGGTGGATCACGTCGTTGCGCTTGGCGAGCTGCTCGAAGCGCTGCGCATGCACCGAGGCGCAGTAGACGCAGCCGTTCACGCGCGAGACCACCGCGCTGGCCAGCTCGCGCTCGGCGCGTGACAGGCCGCCGGGGGCGTACATGATGGCGTTGAAGACGATGGAGCGTTCCTCGAGGATGCGTGGCTGGTGCACCAGCACGCGGTAGTAGTCGCTGGTCTGGGCCTTGGGGTGGCTGCTTTCCAGCACGGCGATCTGTTCGGGCGTGGCCTGGGCCAGGTCGACGACCGGCAGCCAGGCCTGCCATTCCAGGGTTTCGCTGGTGTAGCCGTTCACCCGCAGCGGCTCGCCGGGCTTGGGCAGGTTGGCGGGGTGCACGAACGGGGCTGGCGGCGCAGCGGCCGCCGCGGGTGCGCCGTGGCGGTCGTCGCCCAGTGCCGCCAGCGCCTGCAGGCCCGCCAGCACGCGCAACTGGTAGGCCACGAAGGCGATCAGCTGCGCCAGGGCGATCACCTCGGGCGTGGCCAGGCCGGCGGCCGGCAGCTTGAGCAGCGCGGCCCGGTCGCCGTCGACCGGGCGCTCGGTCAGGATGCGGGTAAAGCGCAGGATGGCTTGCAGGCGGTCATCGCCGGCCAGGCGCTCCGGCGGCTGGCCGTCCAGCGCGGCCTGCTGCGTGGGCGTCAGCGGGGGCAGGGCCAGCAGGCGCTCGCGGTAGTGGGCCCGCAGCGCCGCGCTGCCCGTCAGGCGGGCGATGCTGTGCGCGGCCAGCAGGCGCTCGGCGAGCGAGGGGCCGGCCAGCGACGGATCAAAAATGCTGTGGTAGCTGCCCTGGGTGGCGGCGACGACCTTGTCGCGCTGCCGGCGCACGGCATGCACAGTGCTGCCAGCCGGCAGAGGCACCAGGGCATCGAGCAGGTCGGTGGCAAGAAGGGATGAGGACATGGCAGGGTCTCCGGAGTTTTTGTCAATGTCAAGGGTTTTGGGGCTGTGGCGCAGGCTGGGCCTTTGTGGCGTGCTCTAAAAACCGGAGCACTCCGGCCCACGAGGCCTCATCGGCATGGGCATTCGGCGCGGGCGCGCCGCCGGTGGTGCTGAGCCGCCTGGAGACCGGGTGGGCATAGACCAGCTGGGTGGTCGGCACATAGGGGAAGACGATGGAATGCCCGGCGCCTTCGAAGTCCAGGTGCGTTACCGCGTGGGGATGTTGGAACTGCGCCAGCCGCTCCGCCACCATGCGGCCGTAGCGGCTGGAGGGCCAGGAGCCGTCGTCGGTGGCGGAGAGCAGCAGTAGCGGGCCGCGGATGTTCTCCACCCGGATGCGTGCGCGTTCCACCGCTGCAGGGTCTTGCAGCGCGGTGAGCAGGGCGTTTGCATGGCGGCGCGGTTGCGGGCCGTCGTCCCATGGCGCCCAGCTGGCGGTCTGGTTGTTTTCCCACAGGTGGGGCAGGGGCTGGCCGCGGAAAATCCAGGCCGGCCCTTCGCGTCCCTTGGCGGGATCACAGGCGTTTTGCGCGCTGTGCACGACGGCGCCGGGCACGTAGCCGATGACGGCCGAGACCAGCTCCGGCAACAGCGAGGCCAGCAGCAGCACCAGCTCGCCGCCGCGCGACTGGCCGCTGAGCGCGACAAAACCGCTGCGCGGGCGCAGCGTGCGGTGCAGCCAGTGCAGCGCGGTTTCGAAATATTCGAGCGGGGTGTCCGAGATATGGTCCGACCGGCCCGGCGCCTTGAAATAACCCAGCGCGAAGGCGGCGTAGCCGTGGGAGGCATACAGCGCCGCGCGCGGCTCGTTGATGCCGCCACCGGAGCCATTGAGCACCAGCAGGGCCGGGTGTGGCCCCGGGCCCGGGGGCAGGAACAGGGTGCCGACCAGGCCTTCTTCGCGCACTTCGCGCCGGCTCACGCCGTCGCCGGCCAGGCGCTGCACGAGGCGGCCTTGCAGCGCGGGGGCGGCCTGGCGCCGCACCGACAATTCGGTGGTCAGCGCGGCGGCGGGCTGGGCGGCAAACACCTCGCGTGCTGCGCCGTCCTGCTCGGGCGCCTGCGACCAGAGCAGGCCCATGGCCGATACGCCGCCGTAGCTGCCTGCAACAGGGGCATCGCGCTGCACATCGACCAGGCCTTGTGCGTCGGCGCGAAAGCTGGCGGCCGAGCGCCAGACCACGCCCGGGCCGCGCACGGTGCGGCTGGCCAGCGTGATTTCTTCCCCCGGCGCCAGCCCGCTCACGGCGATGCGGCGCGGCCGGTCGATCAACGCGTCTTCGGGCGTGATGGACAGCATGGCGTTGGGCATGGCGGCGGCCTTACCTGGCGAGTCTGGTGACCTGCATCGAGGTGGTGCGGTCGCTCAGCAGCGGCACGACTTTCAGGCCCTTTTTCGCGGCCCAGATGTTCTGGTAGTGGAACAGCGGGATGTTGCCCACGTCGTCGGTCACCAGCTTGACCGAGTGGCGGAACATGGCTTCGCGGCGGCGCGGGTCGAATTCCACGGTGGCGGCGTCCAGCGCCTTGTCCACGGCCTCGTTGCTATAGCGGCCCCAGTTGTTGGCGCCGCGCCCGCGTTTGGCGTCGTTGGTGGCCAGGGTCTGCAGCAGGCCGTAGCCGGCCTCACCCGTGCCGTTGCCCCAGGCGATCACGCTGACGGCAAACTCGTTCTTGTTGGCGCGGCTGGAATACACCGACCATGGCACCACTTCCACCTTGGTCTTCACTCCCACGCGGGTCCAGAACTGGGCCACTGCCTGCACCGTCTCGGGCGCCTGCGGGTAACGGTCGCCGGGCACGTGGATGCTGATCTGGAAACCCTGGGGAAAGCCGGCCTCGGCCAGCAGTTTCCTGGCCTGATCGACGTTGTAGGCAATGTCCGTGACTTCGGGGTTGTAGCCAAAGGTGTTCCTGGGCATCCACTGGTTGGCCTCGGTCACCGTGCCCTGCAGGATGCGCTCGGCGATGGCCTTGCGGTTGATGGCGATGGAGAGCGCCTGGCGCACGCGCAGGTCCTGCAAGGGGTTCTTCTCGAGCGGCTTGCCGGCGTTGTCGGTGATGAACTCGTTGGGGCCGGGGCGAAAACTCGGCTGCAGCAGCAGCACCCGCAGGCCGGGGTAGGTGTAGACGCTGACCGACGGCGTCTTCCTGAGTTTCTCCACATCGGTCACCGCCACCTTGTCGATCACGTCCACATCGCCGGCCAGCAGCGCCGCGGTGCGCGCCGCGCCGTTGTTGATGTAGCGGTAGTTGATCCTGTCCCACAGCGGCTTGGGGCCGTAGTAGCCGGGGTTGCGCTCGAACACGGTGCGGTCGCCGGGGCTGTACGAGATGAATTTGTAGGGCCCGGTGCCGACCACCGCGCGGCCGGCGTTGTAGTCCTCGGTCTTGGACTTTTCACCCGTGTGTTTGCTCACGATGTAGATCGACGCGATGTCCAGCGGCAGCATCGGGTTCGGCGTGTTGGTCTTGACGATGACGGTGTGCGGGTCTTTTGCGGTGGTCGATTCCACGGTGCGCAGCGCACCGGTGTAAGACGCCACGGTGCCCGGCACACTGCGTGCGCGCTGGAACGAGAACACGATGTCGTCGGCGGTGAACGGCGTGCCGTCCTGCCACTTGATGTCATGGCGCAGCTTGAATTCCCAGGTCTTGTCGTCCAGCGCTTTCCAGCTGGCGGCCAGCGCCGGCTCGAGCTTGCCGCCGTCGCGCGAGTTGATGATCGAGTCCCAGAAGTGCAGCGCCAGCGAGCGGTCGCCGGCGTGGTTGTTGAGCTGCGGGTCGACCGACGAGACCGGGTCGGCGAAACCTATGGACAGCGTCTGTGCCGAAGCGGCGGCGCTGGCGGCCAGCACGGCCGCGGCGATGAGGGAAAGCTGGCGGGGGTTCATGGCGTTACCTTTCAGGAAAATGGTTGAAAGAGGCAAGGGGTTCAGGCCGCGTCGTTCAGATGGCAGGCGCTGGCGTGGTGGAGGGTGATGCCGCGCAGCGTCGGCACTTCGCTGCTGCAACGCGGCATCGCCTGCGGACAGCGCGGGTGGAAGTGGCAGCCGCCAGGCGGCGTGATCGGGCTCGGGATCTCGCCGCGCAGGGTGCTGAAGCGGGTGCGGCGCATGTCGATGCGCGGAATCTCGGCCAGCAGCGCCCGGGTGTAGGGGTGCTGGGGCCGGGCGAACAGTTCCTCGACCGGCGCGCTTTCCACGATCCGGCCCAGGTACATCACGGCCACGCGGTCACACAGGTGTTCGACCACGCCGAGGTCGTGGCTGATGAACAGGTAGGCCAGGCCGAGCTGGTCGCGCAGCTCCATGAACAGGTTCAGGATCTGCGCCTGGATCGACACATCGAGCGCGGCCACGGCCTCGTCGCACACCAGCATGGCGGGCTGCACGGCCAGGGCGCGCGCAATGCCGATGCGCTGGCGCTGGCCGCCGCTGAACTGGTGCGGGTAGCGGTGGCGCAGGCCGGGGTCCAGGCCGGCGCGCTGCAGCTGGGCGCACACATAGTCGTCTTCCCCTGCCGCATCGGTCAGGCCATGCAGGCGCGCCGCCTCGCCGACGATGCGCGAGACGCGCAGGCGCGGGTTCAGGCTGGCGAACGGGTCCTGGAACACCATCTGAACGCGCAGCCGGGCGGCGAGGCGTTGTTCGGCGTTCAGCCCTTCGAGCGCTGCGCCGTTCACGCGCACCTCGCCTTCGGTGGGCGCCAGCAGGCCGGCGGCGATGCGGCCCAGCGTGGACTTGCCGCAGCCGGATTCGCCGACCAGGCCGACCACCTCGCCCGGACGCACGGCCAGGTCCACGCCGTCGACGGCATGGGTCAGCACCGGCGGTTTCGACCAGCCCAGCTGCCGCAGCGCCCGGCCTAGCCTGCCGGGTGCGGGCTGCGCGCCGAAGCGCTGGCTCACGCCGCGCAGCTCCACCAGCGGCACATCGTTCAGGTCGCTCATGCCGTGGCCTCCGTCAGGGCAGGCGCCGGGCCGGGATGGAAGCAGCGCACTTCGTGGGCCTGCGCTTCGGGGCGCGGGCGGAACATTTCAGGCAGGCTGTCGCAAGCCGCGCTGGCACGCGCGCAGCGCGGCGCGAAGGCACAGCCCGCGGGCATCCGCAGCAGGTTGGGCGCCATGCCGGGAATCTGCCGCAACCTGGCGCCACGCCGGTTGGCGCTGGGCAGGCTGCCGATCAGGCCCTGGGTGTAGGGATGCTGCGGGTGGTCGAGCACCTCGTCCACCGTGCCGTATTCGACGATGCGGCCCGCGTACATCACCGCGATGTCGTCGGCCAGGCCGGCCACGACGGACAGGTCGTGGCTGATCCAGATCAGCGAGGTGCCGGTCTCGCGCACCAGTTTCTGCATCTCGGACAGGATTTGCGCCTGGATGGTCACATCGAGTGCGGTGGTGGGTTCGTCGGCGATGATCAGGTCGGGCCCGTGCAGCAGCGCCATCGCAATCGCCACGCGCTGGCGCATGCCGCCCGAGAGCTGGTGCGGGTAGGCGCGCAGCCGCTCATCCGGGCTGGGTATGCCCATACGCGCCAGCGCATTCGCCGCCTGCCGGCGCGCCTCGGCGCCGGAGACCTTGCGGTGGGCGTGCACGGCTTCCAGCATTTGGGTATCGACGCGCAGCACCGGGTTCAGCGTGGCCATCGGGTCCTGGAAGATCATGGCGATGCGATTGCCGCGCAAGGCGCGGCGCTCGGCCGGCTTGAGCTGCGTCAGATCCATTCCCTGGAACAAGACCTGGCCGCCTTCGACCAGCCCCGGCGGATCGACCAGGCCCATGATGGAAAAACCGGTGACCGACTTGCCTGAGCCCGATTCACCCACCAGGCCCAGCACCTTGCCGCGGCCCAGCGTGAAGGATACGCCGTTGACGACGGGCAGCAGGCCGCCCCGGGTGTGAAAGCGGGTCTGAAGCGCCCGAACTTCGAGGGTTGGAACTTCGCGACTCATTTCTGCAGCCTCGGGTTCAGCACGTCGCGCAACTGGTCGCCGACCAGGTTGATCGCCACGATGGTGGCCAGCAGGGCCACGCCAGGAAAGAAGCTGATCCAGTATTCATTGGACAGCAGGTACTGGTAGCCGTTGGAGATCAGCAGGCCCAGCGAGGGCTCGGTGATCGGCACGCCCAGGCCCAGGAAGGACAGCGTGGCCTCCAGCGTGATGGCGCGCGCGATCTGCAGCGCGCCTATCACCAGCAGCGGCGGCAGGCAATTCGGCAGGATGTGGCCGGTGAGGATGCGCCAGCGCGCAAGCCCCAGGCCGCGTGCCGCCTCCACATATTCGCGCTGGGTTTCCACCAGCGCCTGGCCGCGCGCGGTACGGGCGTAGTAGGCCCATTCGAGCAGCACCAGGGTCAGCACCACGTTGCCGACACCCTTGCCCACATAGGCCAGGATCATCAGCGCCATCAGGATGGTGGGGAAGGACAGCAGCAGGTCCACCAGGCGCATCAGCAGGGCGTCGACCTTGCCGCCGGCATAAGCCGCGAGCAGGCCGACCAGGGTGCCGAGCACCGCCGCGATGGCCGCCGAGCCCACGCCCACCAGCAGGCTGATGCGCAGGCCGTAGACGATGGCCGAGTAGAGGTCGCGTCCCTGGCCGTCGGTGCCCAGCCAGTAGGTGTAGCCGCCCGCTCCGCTGGGGCTGCCGGGGTGCAGGCGGGCGTCCAGCACGTCGAGCTGCATCAGGTCATAGGGATTTTGCGGCGTGATCCACGGCGCTGCCAGCGCGGCCAGCACCACCAGGGCCAGCAGGGCCAGTCCGGCCACGGCCACGCGCGAATGCAGGAAGTCGGCAGCCACGCGCCACCAGATCGAGTGCTCGCCGAGACTTTGGCCCCACGCTTGCCACTTCGTGTGCTGCGCTGCCCCCCGAGGGGGCCGTGCCTTGCTTGGGGCGGCCCGGCGCTGCGGCTCGCCGCTTGATGGCTTCCTGGTCTTCATCGTGCGCCCTCCAGCCGCACGCGCGGATCGAGCAGTTTGTAGAGCAGATCCACCACCAGGTTCAGCGTGACGAAGATCACCACCACCACCATCAGGTAGGCCACCACCACCGGCCGGTCCAGTGCGTTGATGCTGTCGAGGATCAGCTTGCCGGCGCCGGGCCAGGCGAAGATGGTTTCGGTGACCACCGCGTAGGCGATGGTGGCGCCGAGTTCCAGGCCGAGCACCGTGACCAGCGGAATCAGGGTGTTGCGCAGCACATGCATCAGCACCACGCGCGGCGCTGACAGCCCCTTGGCGCGCGCGAACTTCACGAAGTCCTGCGGCAGCACTTCGCGCACGCCGGCGCGGGTCAGGCGCAGCACCAGCGAGATCTTGAACAGCGCCAGGTTGAACGCGGGCAGCAGCAGGTGCTGCAGCCCATCGAGGGTGAGCCACGACCACTGCACCCCCAGCAAGGCACGGGTCTCGCCGCGCCCGCTGGCCGGCAGCCAGCCGAGTTGCACGCTGAAGACCATGATGAACATCAGCGCCACCCAGAAGGCCGGCAGTGAAAATCCGACGATGCTGGCCGCCATCAGCGCCTTCGACAGCGGATGCTCGGGCTTCATGCCGGCAAACAGCCCGAGCGGCACGCCGATGACGATCGCCAGCATCAGCGCGGCCACGGCCAGCTCCATGGTGGCGGGCAGGCGCTGCAGGATCAGGCGTATCGCATCTTCCTGGTAGACGAAGCTCTTGCCCAGGTTGCCCTGCAGCGCGCCTTCGACAAAGGCCAGGTACTGGCGCCACAGCGGCTGGTCCAGGCCGAGGCGGGCGATGGCCTGGAGCCGCTCCTGCTGGTTCATGTCGTCGCCGATCAGGATGTCCACCGGGTTGCCAATGGCGTGCAGGCCGATGAAGACGATCAGCGTCATCAGCACCACCACCAGCGCGGCCTGGGCGATGCGGCGCAGCAGCCAGCCGCTCATGGCAAGACCCCGTCATAGGCCGGGAACGCTGCGGGCGTCCACTCGTCACCCAGCAGCTCCGGCTCGGCATAACGCTGCATCGAGGCAAAGTGCGCCGCGATGTCTTCGGTGAACAGCTGGCCGGCCAGGCCCTGGGCCAGGCGCCTGGCGCCATCGCTGATCTGCGGAATGTCGCCGGCCACGGCGCCGTGTGACAGCGCGGACGGGTAGCAAAAGCAGTGCACCCGCTCCAGTCCGGGGCAGCCGCCCGGTGTTTTTTCCTGGAATTCGAACAGCGGCCCGAGGTCGGGTGATTGCGCGAGTTCGGCGTCTTCCTGGCCGGGCGCGGGCTGGTAGCGGTCCTGCCACAGCCGCACCTGCGGCGCGAACGCGGCGAACTCCGGGCGCAGGCTCCAGTCGACGCGAAAGCCGGTGCAAAAGATCAGGAAGTCTGTCGCCAGCGGGCCTTTGCCGGTGTCGAGCTGCAGCGCGCCGTCGCGGCGCTGGGTGGCGGCGTGCACCGGCGCGCCCAGGTGGAAATGCGCATGGGCATGGCGGGACACCCGCAGCGTGCTGCCCTGGGGCGGCGGCACCTGCTGCGCGTTGATGTAATGGCGAAAGCGCCATTTCCAGTCGTCCGGCAGCGCCTGGAAACCATGCGCCACACCGGGGCTGCCGGCGCCCTTGCCCTTGTTGATGCGGGGCAGTTCGGCGCGCCGCACCAGCAGGTCGACCCGGGCCGCGCCGGCTTCCAGCGCGGTGGCGGCGCTGTCCATGGCCGAGGCGCCGCCGCCTATCACGGCGACGCGCCGCCCGGCCAGCAGCGCCGGATTCCAGTGGTCGGCCGAATGCGCCCAGCGCCCGCGTGGCAGGGCCCGCGCCCAGTCGGGCACCCAGGGGCCGCCCAGGCCATCGCGGCCGGTGGCCAGCACCACATGGCGGGCCAGCACCTGGTAAGGCCGGGCGTCTTGGCTGTCGTCGGCCAGATCCAGCTGCACCAGGCCATCGGCGCGCGGCACCACGGCCAGTACCCGCTGCCGGTTGCGCAAGTCCAGCGCCAGCACGCGGCGGTACCAGCGCAGGTAGTCGGCCCATTGCAGGCGCGGGATTTTGTCCAGCCTGTCCCAGGCGGCCAGCCCGAACTGGGCCTCGAACCAGGCCCGGAAGGTCAGCGCGGCCAAACCCAGCGCCGGGCCGGTCAGCTCCTTGGGCGAACGCAGGGTTTCCATGCGGGCGGTGGTGGCCCAGGGACCTTCGAAGCCCTCGGGGGCGCGGTCGAAGATGCGTGTCTGCACGCCCAGGTGGCTGAGCGACGCCGCCAGCGCCAGGCCGGCCATGCCGCCGCCTATGATGGCGGTGTCCAGCACTTCGGCGCCGGCCTCAAGGCGTGGCGGCACCCAGCGCCGCGCGGGCAGGCACAGCCATTGCAGATCCTGGCGCAGCCGCGCCTCCAGGGCTTCCAGGCCAAAGCCGGCGGGGGTGTTCATGGCGCAAGGTGTCATGGGGAGCTTCATAAGGAACGCTTTCGCGGGGCGCCATCAGGGCTTGCCATCTCATCGTCGGCAGCGGCGGATTGCAGCAGCGTGGCATGGTCGGCCACGTCGTGTTGCACAAAACCGGGCAAGGCCGCGGCGGCTTGCAGCAGTGCATCGGCCAGGGCGCGCACCGGGGCGCTCAGCGGGCGGGATTGGGGCGTGATCACGCCGAAGAAAAAAGGAATGTCGACATCGAGCGGGCGTACCACCACGCCCTCGAGCGGGGCGCCGTGGGCCGTGAGCGGCTCCAGTACCGCCACGCCCAGACCGGCGCGCACCAGCGCCTGGGCGTTGATGGAAGAATTGGTTTCGATGAGCGCTTCATGCCGGCCTGGCGCGCGCCCGCTCTCGGTCAGCACGGCATCGAGCCGGTGCCGCAGGCGAAACGGGTTGCTCATGGTGATGAGGCGGCGCTGCGCCAGGGCCGCGAGCGGCACTTTGGCGCACGCGGCCAGGGGATCGTGTTGCGGCAATACGGCGACGCAGGCCAACTGGGCGATCCAGTGCACCTGCAGGCCACGGTGCTCCAGCGGCAGGCTGCTGGCGCCCAGCTGCACGGCGCCGGTCAGCACCGCATGCACCACTTGCTCGGGCGATGCGGTGCGCAGCTGGACGGGGGCGGCGCCGGTTTGGGCTTGCACGCGTTGCAAGGCCTCGGGCAACAGGCCCACGGACAGGGCCGAGGTGGCCGCCAGCAGCAGCGGCTGCACATCGCCGCGCGCGATCTCTGCAGCCCGCTCGTGGATGCGGCGCAGGCCGGCCAGGGCGCGCTCGGCATCCTCAAACAACAGGAAGCCCTGCTCGGTCGGCGTGACGCGCGGGCCGTTGCGCGTAAAAAGCGCATAACCGATCTCTGCCTCCAATTCCTGCACCAGGCGCGTGATGGCCGGCTGTGATCGGCTCAATAGCCTGGCCGCACCCGTGAAGCTGCCGACCGACATGACGGCGGTGAAAGCTTCGAGTTGACGGAGTTCCATGCGTTCAATTATCCAAAATAAGAATCATGAAGTATTTAGTATATAAATTGCAAATAATAAATCCACATGTATTTATGCGCTGGCCCTGCTTGGGAAAAAACCTGCTGCGTCGCGGTCCCTGGCAAAGGAGCCAGCAAGGGCGGAGGGGTGGGGAGTTTGTCCGCGTCCTGCTGATGCGTGGCGGCTTAAGAGACGGGGCCGACCTGCCGAGGTCGGTATTGCCGTCTGCCATGGTCGTGCGCTGAGGCATGGCGACCGCGTTGAACGGGAGTCGACAAAGGCCGGCCCGCCTCGGGCCGGCCTTTGTCCCTTGACTTCGCTGCGCGAAGTCCGCCGGCACTGAAAGCCGGCAAAGGCGCTTCACTGGGGGTCTTACAGACCCGCTGCGGCTTTTGGCGCTGCAGCTTTATCGGTACGTTAGCTTCGGCACGGACCTTTGGCCCTTAACTTCGCTGTGCGAAGTTAGCCTGCGCTGAAAGCCGGACAAGCTCGCTTCGCTCGAGGCCTTACAGGCCCGCAGCCGCGCGGAGCGCAGCTGCCTTGTCCGTCTTTTGGTCTACGTTCACATTCACGATGCGAATATGAACTTCGCCCGCGTACCGATACCGCGCGATGCGCGGTGGCCTTACAGGCCGGCTGCTGCCCGAAGGGCTGCAGCTTTATCGGTACGCTCCCACGTGAATTCCGGCTCGTCGCGGCCAAAGTGGCCGTAGGCGGCGGTTTTTTCGTAGATCGGGCGCAACAGGTCCAGCATCTGGATGATGCCTTTGGGCCGCAGGTCAAAGTGTTCGTTGACCAGTGCCGAGAGTTTCTCGTCAGAGATCACGCCCGTGCCTTCGGTGTACACGGTCACGTTCATCGGGTGCGCCACGCCGATGGCGTAGGCCACCTGAATCTGGCACTGCCTGGCCAGGCCGGCCGCCACGATGTTCTTGGCCACATAGCGCGCGGCGTAGGCGGCCGAGCGGTCCACCTTGCTCGGATCCTTGCCGGAGAAAGCGCCGCCGCCGTGCGGGCAGGCACCGCCGTAGGTATCCACAATGATCTTGCGCCCGGTCAGGCCGCAGTCGCCCTGGGGGCCGCCAATGACAAAACGGCCGGTCGGGTTGATCAGGTACTTGGTGTCCCTGAGCCATTCCTTGGGCAGCACCGGCTTGATGAT
>CAZWDK010000083.1:0-4815 GCA_964633095.1 uncultured Polaromonas sp.
GCCGGCGCCGCCGGGGTGGGGACGGCTGCGGGACTGACGCCGGCGGGCCGGGCCACAGGCCGTTCCACGTGCGCTTGATGTTCGACAGAATGGCCTGCAGCCGGCGCAGCATGGGCCGCAGCAGCTATGCTATCCATAGCAAGCGCAGGCTGGTCCGGCACTGCTGCGGGCGCCGTGGCCGGCAAGGGCAGCCAGACGCGCACGCCCATCTCGCGCAGCATGGCGCGCTGGCGTTTGTCGAGGTCCAGGCTCATTGGATAACCTCCGCGCTACGCGCTGCGGTATTCGCCTTGGGAGCGGCCCGGCGGCTCATGCGGGGCATCACAGGGCCAGGCTCATGACGATGGCGTCTTCGCGTTGTGACGTTCCCGCCGGGCCGGCCGGGTAGTAGTTGCGGCGCGTGCCGACATGGCGAAACCCATAGTGTTCGTAGATGGCCTTGGCGCGCGTGTTGCTGACCCGCACTTCCAGCCACAGCCACTGCGCCCCCTGGCCGCGCGACCAGAGCGCCAGCGCGTCCAGCATGACGCGGGCCCAGCCCTGGCGCTGGTGCGCCGGTGCCACGGTGATGTTGAGCAAATGCACCTCGTCCACGCCCTTCATGGCGACAAAATAGCCCAGCAGCTCGGCCTCTGGCGGCGAACCGCCGGTCAGCACCAGCGCCTGGTAGCCGGCCTTGATCGAATCGCTGAAATTGCCCTGCGACCACGGGTGCTCGTAGGCGCTTTGCTCCACCCGCTCAACCGCCGCCAGCCAGGACGGCGTCATGGCGTGGAACTGGGCTTCGACGGGTTTGAGAACAGCGTTCATGGCAGGACTGGAGGAATTAGCCCGGAGGGGCCTTGGGGGCAAGCTCGGCGGCCAGCGCCGCCTGGGCCTTGTCGTTTCTGGCCTGGGCGCGCTCTTCGGTGGTGAGTGCTACTTTATCGCGAACATAGATCGGCAGGGCCTGCGCCGCGGAAACGCAGTGGCCGGCCGCCAGCAGCGCCGGCGCCAGCCGCAGCAGCGCGGCGGCGCTCGGCAGCGCCTCGACCCGGGGGAAGGCCGCCAGGGCCGCCGGCAGGCGCTCGGCATACACCTCAAAGACATTGCCCGCCAGCCACTGCGGGCCCGCCCCGGGTTCCAGGTTCTCAGGCCGAATCAGCTCGCAGTCCGTGATGGACCTGCACAGACCGCTACTGAATTCATAGCTTTGCACATACATCTCGTCCATGCGCGCATCGAGCAGGGCGGTGACCCTGCAGGCGGCATCGGCCGGCAGACCCTGCTGAAAGCGCGCCTCTTCCGCCACGGCCATCAGGGTGTCTATGGGCAGCACCGGAATGCCGGCCCCGCCCCGGGCGCCAAAGGCCAGGCCCTGTGCCACCGCGCAGGCCGTGCGCAGGCCGGTAAACGAGCCCGGGCCGCGGCCAAAGACGATGGCATCGAGCGCGCCCAGGGCCAGTCCCGCCTCGGCCAGCAAGGCCAGGATGGCCGGGATCAGCGTGGTCGAGGCCTGCGCGCCGCCGGGGCCGCCGTGCTGCCAGACACGCGCGCCGTCCGTCAGCGCAATCGACAGGCGGTCGGTGCTGGTGTCAAAGGCAAGCAATTTCAGGTTTTCAGGCATCAAATCAGGCGTCAGCCCCTACGGAACGGGCACAGTCAGCTATCAAAATCATAGTATTCCGGCCCTCTGCGACGGTCCGGCCGGACGCCGGCAGCGCAGCCGGCCAACCCGCCGATTATCCGGCCTCGCCGCCCCCCACCCAACCGGGCCCCGATAATTGCCGCATGCTTTGCAACCCTTCTTGCGCCAAACTGGGCGCGCGCCTGGCGGCCGGCCTGCTGGCCGGGCTGATAGTGAGCCCCTATGCCGCGGCGCAAGCCGCCGCCGGCCTGCCCCCCGAGGTGGACGCGCTGCTGGCGCGCGCCAAGGTGCCGCGCGATGCGCTGGCCGCGATCGTGGTCGATGCCGCCCCGGCCCTGAACGGCAGGGCGGCCCCGGCCCAGCCGCTGCTGAGCTGGCGCGCTGGCGCCTCCATGAACCCGGCCTCGGTCATGAAGCTGGTGACCACTTACGCCGGGCTCGAGCTGCTGGGCCCCTCGTTCAGCTGGAGCACGCCGGTGTATGTGGATGGCACGGTCAAGGACGGCGTGCTGGCCGGCAACCTGGTGATCCAGGGCCAGGGCGACCCCAAGCTGGTCATGGAACGGCTGTGGCTGCTGCTGCGCCGGGTGCAGGGCCTGGGCATCACCAGCATCAGCGGCGACATCCTGCTGGACCGCAGCGCCTTTGCCGCCGTGGCGCAAAACCCGGCCGACTTTGACGGCGAGCCGCTGCGCCCCTACAACGCCACGCCCGATGCGCTGCTGATCAACTACAAGTCGGTCGTCATGACTTTTGTGCCCAACCCCGGCGGCGGCGTGGCCACGGTCGGCTTCGAGCCGCCGCTGGCCGGCGTGCAGCTGCAGACCAGCGTGCCGCTGTCGGCGGGCGCCAACGGAAGCGCCTCGGCGCCGGAATGCGGCGACTACCGCACGCGCCTCAAGGCGGATTTTTCCGACCCCTTGCGCATCGCCTTCAACGGCAGCTACCCGGTGGCCTGCGGTGAAAAGACCTGGGCCGTGGCCTATGCCGACCCGGCCAGCTACGCCGAACGCGCCATCGCCGGCCTGTGGCAGGAGATGGGCGGCAAGCTCGGTGGCCGGGTGCGCGGGGGCCGCGCGGCAGCCAGCCAGAAGCCGGTATTCGAAGCCGCCTCGCCGACGCTGGCCGAGGTGATCCGCGACATCAACAAGTACAGCAACAACGTGATGGCGCAGCAGCTGTTCCTGACCCTGAGCCTGCAGCGCGCGGGCCAGGCCAGCAACGAGGCCTCGCGCGAGCTGCTGCGCAACTGGTGGCGCGAGCGTTTTGACGAACAGGAGCTGCCGGTGCTGGACAACGGCTCCGGTCTGTCGCGCCAGGAACGCGTGTCGCCGCAGGGACTGGCGCGCATGCTGCAAACCGCCTATGTGTCGGGCGCCATGCCCGAGCTGATGGCCTCGCTGCCCATCATTGGCGTGGACGGCACGCTCAAGCGCAGCCGATCGCGCGTGTCGCAGGGCTGGGCGCACCTGAAAACCGGCAGCCTGCGCGATGCCAGCGCGCTGGCCGGCTATGTGCACCTGCCCAGCGGCCGGCGGCTGGTGGTGGTCGCCATCATCAACCACCCGAACGCGGCGGCGGCGCGGCCCGCGCTAGAGGCGCTGGTGGACTGGGCCGTGAAAGAAGGCAGCCGCTAAAGGCCTGGGCCAATCTTGCTGCAGCACAGCAAAACCGCTTGCGGCCACCCGGTTTATCTCCATAATGGAGCTCATGTTGCACCGCAACATACGACCGGAAACGGTTGTTGCAAAGCAAATGCCGATTAACCAGGAAACTCACATGCCTTACACCACCGAACAGCTCCTCGCCACCCAGCAAGCCAACGCAGAAGTGCTGCAAGGCCTGTCCATACAGGTCTTCTCCGGACTCGAAAAGCTGGTCGAGCTGAACCTGGCCGCCAACCGGGCCGCCCTGACCGAATCCTTCAGCTACCTGCAGGCCCTGATAAGCGCCAAGGATCCCCAGCAGTTGCTGGCCCTGCAGAGCGGCCTGTTCCAGCCCCTGGCCGAGCAGGCTGCCTCCTATGGCCGCCATGTGAACAGCATCGCGACCGAAACCGGCGCCGAATTCAGCCGGGCGTTTTCCGCCCTGCTGGAAAACGCCGCGGCGAGCGCTCCGGCCGGCACCGAAGGCGCCGTGGCCGCCTTCAAGAGCGCCGTGAGCGCCGGCCAGAAGGCCATAGAGACGGCCCAGGACAGCGCACAAAAGGCCGTGGAGTTGGCCGAGTCGAATTTCACCGCCGTGACCCAACAGGCGTTCAACGCCGCCAGCGCCGCCACCGACAAGACCTAAGCTCATGGCCCATGGCCGCGCGGCCTGGGCCACACCGGCGTCTTCCACAAAAATGCCCCGTCGCCGCGCGTCAATGCGGGGTTGGGCGCGCCTCATTCCTGGGCGCGGGCGTCGTAGCGGATGGACAGCACCACCCCCGCGCGAAAGCGCACCGTGGCCACCAGATTGCCGGGGCCACGGTCGTACAGCCAGTCATCCACCTTCTGGCATGGAAGCACTAGGCCGGCAAGCGGCGCGGGCACGGGCTGGAGACTGGGGAAGTAGTAGACCGGCGCACAGTAGGAGTCCTTGAGCAAAGGCTCGCCACAGTGGTAACGCACCGCCAGCGTCGAATCGCCTATTTCAATGATGTGGCCATTGCAACGCAGCGTTTCCGCCTGCGCCGGCAAGAACAGGAGCGAAGCGACAGCGGCAAGGCCCACACGCAGCAAGAGTTTCACATGCCCTCCTTTCGCACCAGGCGGCCCCGGGAAACAAGAAGCCTATCGCCTCTGTCTATGGTAGCGGTTACGTCGGACATATGGGCAAGAAAAGCCCCCGCCAGGCGGCATGCGCCAGCCGCCGAAAGTTATCCCTGCGCAATGTGGACAAACTTGTTGATGAGGCCCGTACAAGCGGCCAGAAGCCTTGTCTGGCGCGGCCTGGCGGGGTGCTGCCTAATTTTCCGGCAGATCGCCAATCGACAGGGATTTGCGGGGCTGAGGGGTGATTTTGCCGGCCAGATACCCTGCCGCCTGCGACTCAACAGCGCTTCAAGCTGCCATGTCGGGCCGCGCCTCAAAGTTATCCCGCTCCGATGTGGACAAGCTTGTTGATGAGACCGGTACAAGCCAGCCAAAGCCTTATCTGGCGCGGCTTGCGCGGGTGTTGCCACAAATTGAGGCAGCCGGCATTCC
>CAZWDK010000083.1:4915-12358 GCA_964633095.1 uncultured Polaromonas sp.
TTTTTTACCCAGGAGATTTTCAAATGCCCCCATCCTCTGCCCTGGCTGCAAAGTCCTGTATCGCCGTTGCCGTGCTGGCCCTGGGGGCCTCGGCGGCCCTGGCCCAGGACCAGCAAACCGTCAAGATCGCCCATGCCGGCCCGACCTCGGGCGGCATTGCGCATATCGGCAAGGACACCGAAAACGGCGTGCATCTGGCGATTGACGAGCTCAATGCCCAGAACCTGGTGCTGGGCGGCAAGAAAATCAAATTTGAGCTGGTGGCCGAAGACGACGCCGGCGACCCGCGCCAGGCCACCGCCGTGGCGCAGAAGCTGTGCGACACCCAGGTCGCGGGCGTGGTGGGCCATTTGCAGTCGGGCACCACCATCCCGGCGTCCACCGTGTACAACAAATGCGGCATTCCGCACATCACCGCCTCCGCGACCAACCCGGATGTCACCAAGCCGGGCTACAAGACCACCTTTCGCCTGATTGCCAACGACAACGCGCTGGGCGCGGCGGTGGCGATTTTTGCCCATGACACGCTCAAGCTCAAGAAGGTCGCCGTGATCGACGACCGTACGGCCTATGGCCAGGGTCTGGTCGACGTGTTCAAGGCCACCGCCAGGCAACAGGGCATGGAGGTGGTGGGTGAGGAGTTCACCACCGACAAGGCCACCGATTTCATGGCCGTCCTGACCGGCCTCAAGAACAAGAAACCCGACGCCATCTTCTTTGGCGGCCTGGACGCCCAGGCCGGCCCCATGCTGCGCCAGATGGAGCAGCTGGGCCTGTCCAATGTCAAGTTCTTCGGCGGCGATGCGCTGTGCACCGAGAAGCTGCCAGAGCTGTCGAGCAAGGCCGGCACGCTGAAAAACGTGATCTGCGCCACCGGCGGCGCATCGATTCAGAAAATGCAGGGCGGCGCCGAATGGAAGAAAAAATACGACGCCAAGTTCCCCGGCCAGTTCCAGATCTACAGCCCCTACGCTTACGACGCGACCTTTGTGCTGGTCGACGCCATGAAGCGCGCCAACTCGGTGGACCCAAAGGTCTACACGCCCTTCATCGGCAAGACCCAGTACAAGGGGGTGACGGCCAACATCGCCTTCAGCAGCAAGGGCGAGCTGACCAAGCCGGCCGTGACGCTCTACACCTACAAGGACAATGTGCGGGCCGCGCTGAACTGATGGCGGGCAGCCGGGCGCGGCATCAGCTGCGCACGGCCTTCCACAGCATGTACGCCGCCAGCACGAACAGCACGTAGGCAAATACCGTCTTGAGCTGCTTCACATCCAGCGCATGGGCCGCCCTGGCGCCCAGCGGGGCGGTGAGTATGCTGGCCAGTGCCACGGCGGCCAGGGCGGGCAGGTAGACAAAGCCAACGGATCCCGCCGGCAGGCCGCTCATGGACCAGCCGTTGTAGACATTGCTCAGGGTGCCGGCCAGGGCGATCGGGAAGCCCAGCGCGGCCGATGTGGCCACCGCATTGTGGATAGGCACGTTGCACCAGGTCATGAAGGGCACCGAGATAAAGCCCCCACCGGCCCCCACCATGCCCGAGAGCGTGCCGATGCCGGCCCCCGCGGCGCTCATGCCCACTTGCCCCGGCAGCTGGCGGCCGGCCGCCTGCTTCTTCTTGCTCAGCATCTTCCAGGCCGAAAAAATCACGAAGATGCCGAAGAAACCCGCCAGCAGCGCCGTGTTCAGGCGTGCGGCAATCATGGGGCCAATCCAGGCGCCGACCAGCACGCCGGGCACCAGCAGCAGGGCGATGCGCCAGATGACCGCGCCACGTTGATGGTGCGCACGGACGCTGGAGATGGACGTGAACAAAATGGTGGCGAGCGAGGTCGCGATGGCGATATGCACCACATGCTCAGGCGGAAAGCCGCGCGCGCTGAATATCAGCGTGAACAAGGGCACCAGGATCATGCCGCCGCCTATGCCGAGCAGGCCGGCGGCAAAGCCCGTGGCCAGGCCGAGAACCACCAACATAGCAATAAAAAAAATGTCCATATCCGTCTTTCAGCACCTTTCAGCAGGCGGCAACCGGGGCACCGGCGCGCGGCGCCGTTGCGCCTGCACTGCCTGACCCGTTCCCGCCCTGCGGCGAGCCTTGTTCGCCGCTGTTAAAACCCCACTGCCTGGCCGTCGCGGCGCGAATCGGAGGCGGCGATGTAGCCGTGCTCCGCCCTGTAGATGAGCTGGGCCGAGCCGAACTCCAGGCTGTCCGGCGGCGCCACCTCGACCCGGTGTCCCCGCGCACGCAGCGTCGCCACCACCTCTGGCGGCATGTGCGACTCGACGTTCACCACCGGTCCGTTCTCCACGCGAAAACGCGGGGCGTCGCTCATGGCCTGCGGATTTTGCCCAAAGGCGGCCAGCCGCGCCATCATCTGCACATGGCCCTGCGCCTGCATGGAGCCGCCCATCACGCCGAAGGCCATCACCGGCGCGCCCTGGCGCGTGACAAAGCCGGGAATGATGGTGTGCATGGGCCGCTTGCGCGGCCCGACGCAGTTGGCGTGGCCGGGCGTCAGGTTAAAGCCCTCGCCGCGGTTGTGCAGGGCGATGCCGGTGCCCGGCACCACCACGCCCGACCCGAAGCCGCGGTAGTTGGACTGGATGAAGGACACCATGGAGCCCGCCGCGTCGGCCGCGGCCAGGTAAACCGTGCCGCCGCTCTTGGGCAGGCCCGCGCCGGGCGTGCCGGCGCGCTTCATGTCGATCAGCGCCGCGCGCTCGGCGAGGTAGGCCGGATCCAGGAAGGCGGCGGGCGCGTGCTGCATGCTGGCCGGATCCGCCACATGGCGGTGCAGGTCGGCGAAGGCGAGCTTCATGGCCTCGACGCTGACATGGCAGACATCGGCGCTGTCGCGGCCCATGCCTTCCAGGTCGAAGCGGTCCAGAATGCCCAGGCCAATCAGCGCGGCAAGACCCTGGCCATTGGGCGGAATCTCGTGCAGCGTGTAGCCGCGGAAGTCCTGCGCCAGCGGCGTGACCCAGTCGTGGCGGTGCTGCGCCAGGTCGTCGGCGCCGAGGGCGCCGCCGGTGTCGCTGGCGAAGGCGACGATGCGCTCGGCCAGTTCTCCGCGGTAAAAGCTCTCGCCGTCGCTCTCGGCGATGCGCTGCAGCGTGGCGGCCTGCTCCGGGAAGCGCCAGCGCTCGCCCGCCTGCGGTGCCCGGCCATCGCGCAGAAAGGCCTGGGCAAAGCCTGGCTGCCCGGCCAGCACCGGCACCTGCGCGGCCCACTGCCGCGCGATCTGCGGCGAGACCAGGAAACCCTGCTCCGCGTACTCGATGGCCGGTGCGAACAGGCGCGCGAACGGCAGCTTGCCGAAGCGCGCCGACAGCGCCTTCCAGCCCGCCACCTGGCCGGGCACGGTAACGGTATCCCAGCCCACCGCAGGCATGCGCTCGCGCCCGGCGAAATACGCCGGCGTCCAGCGCGCCGGCGCGCGTCCGCTGGAATTGAGCCCGTACAGCTGCCCCTCGTGCCAGACCAGGGCAAACATATCGCCGCCTATGCCGTTCATCACCGGCTCCAGCACCGTCAGCGCGATCGCACCGGCGATGGCGCTGTCGATGGCGTTGCCGCCCTGGTACAGCATGCGCAGGCCGGCCTGCGCCGCCAGCGGCTGGCTGGTGCTGACCGCATTGGCCGCCAGCAGGGGCATTTTTTGGGAAGGATAGGGAAAGGTCCAGTCAAAGGGCAACATAAGGGCTCAATTCAGAAAACAGGAAAGGATGGGCACAGGGACTTGGGAGCTGCGGCTCATTGCATGCTCAGGCCGGACTGCTGCACCAGCTTTTCGGTGCGCGGGATCTCGGCGCTCACCATGCGCGTTGAAGTCTGCCACATTGCCGCCGCGGCTCGGCGCCGGTCGTCGCCAGTCTCTCACGAAAGCCCGTTTCCTTGAGCCGCTTGTTGATGGCAACGTTGAGCTTGCTCACGACCTCGGGCGGCGTGCCCTTGGGCGCAACAAGGCCGTACCAGGGCGCGATGTCAAAGCCGGGATAGCCCTGCTCGGCGATGGTGGGGATGTCAGGCGCCATCGACGAGCGCCTGCTGTTGGAGATGCCGAGCGCGCGCAGCTTGCCCGACTTGACGTGGGGCAGCTGGGCCAGTCACGCGCGCCCTGCGTAAGGGCGACGGGCCGCTTGCTGGTGAATGGCTACATTCGCCCGCCTCCTGTCAGTCCAGTTCCAGGCACAGGTATTTCATCTCGAGATACTCGTCGATGCCGTGGCGCGAGCCTTCGCGGCCCAGGCCGGACTGCTTGATGCCGCCGAACGGCGCGACCTCATTCGAAATCATGCCGGTGTTGATGCCGACCATGCCATATTCGAGGGCTTCCGCCACGCGCCACACCCGGGCCAGGTTGCGCGAGAAGAAATAGGCCGCCAGGCCGAACTCGGTGTCGTTGGCCATCGCCACCACTTGCTCGTCGCTGCCGAAGCGAAACAGCGGCGCCAGCGGGCCGAAGGTTTCCTCGCGCGCGACGCGCATGGAGGAAGTAGCCCCCACCAGCACGGTGGGCTCGAAAAAGGTGCCGCCCAGGGCATGGCGCTTGCCGCCGGCGAGCAGGCTGGCGCCCTGCGCCAGGGCGTCGGCGATATGCGCCTCGACCTTGGCCACCGCCTCCTCGTCGATCAGCGGGCCTTGTGTGACGCCGCTGGCCACGCCATGGCCGGGACGCAGCTGCGCGACCGCGCCGACCAGCCGGCGCGCCACCTCGTCATAGACCTTGTCCTGCACATAGATGCGGTTGGCGCAGACGCAGGTCTGGCCGCTGTTGCGAAACTTGGAGGCCAAAATGCCTTCCACCGCGCGGTCCAGGTCGGCATCCTCGAACACGATCAGCGGCGCGTTGCCGCCCAGCTCCAGCGACAGCTTTTTCACGCTGCCGGCGCACTGGGCCATCAGCAGGCGGCCGATCTCCGTCGAGCCGGTGAAGCTGAGCTTGCGCACCGCGGGGCTGGCGCACAGCACGCCGCCTATCTGCACCGGGTCGCCGGTCACCACCTGCAGCACGCCGCGCGGCACGCCCGCCTGCTCGGCCAGCACGGCCAGCGCCAGCGCGGTCAGGGGGGTCTGTTCGGCCGGCTTGACGATCATGGTGCAGCCGGCGGCCAGTGCCGGGCCGACCTTGCGCGTGATCATCGCGGCCGGGAAGTTCCACGGCGTGATGGCCGCGCACACGCCGACCGGCTGGCGCAGCACCAGCAGCTTCTGGCTGGCGCGCGGGCTGGCCAGCACCTCGCCGTCGACGCGCTTGGCCTCCTCGCCAAACCACTCGAGGAAGGAGGCGGCATAGGCCACTTCGGCGCGCGCCTCGGCCAGCGGCTTGCCCTGCTCGGCCGTCATCAGCTGCGCCAGGTCTTCCTGGTGTTCCAGCATCAGGTCGGCCCAGCGGCGCAGCACCGCGGCGCGCGCCTTGCCGGTCAGGGCGCTCCAGCCCGGCAGCGCGCGGGCTGCGGCGGCCACGGCCTGCTGCGCCTCCAACGCGCCGGCCTTGGGCACCGCGCCAACCCGCTCGTGGGTCGCCGGGTTGTGCACGGCCAGCACCTCGCCGCTGGCGGCCGCGCACCATTCGCCGTCAATCAGGCAGTGGCTGCGCAGCAGCCCGGAATGTTGCAGCTTCATGGCCAGCTCCTTATTCCGCCAGAGCCTGCGCCAGCACCTGCAGCGCCGCGTCGAACTGCGCCTGCGGGATGGTGAGCGGATAGAGAAAGCGGATCACATTGCCATGGGTGCCGCAGGTCAGCAGCAGCAGGCCGGCGGCCAGGGCGCGCTGCTGCACCCGCTTGGCATGCTCGGCGCTGGGCTGGCCGGTGGCGGGATCGCAGAACTCGGCGGCCACCATGGAGCCCAGCCCGCGCACCTCGGCAATCGCCGGGCAGCGCTGGCGCGCGGCCAGCAGGTGGTCCTTCAGCTGCTGGCCGAGTTCGGCGGCGCGCTGGCACAGGCCTTCCTCGGCAATGGTGTCCAGCACCGCATGGGCGGCCGCCACCGCCAGCGGATTGCCGGCATAGGTGCCGCCCAGGCCGCCGGGCAGCGCCGCATCCATGATCTCCGCGCGGCCGCAGACGGCGGACAGCGGCATGCCGCCGGCCAGGCTCTTGGCCATGGTGATCAGGTCGGGCTGCACGGTGTGGTGCGCCATGGCAAACAGCTTGCCGGTACGGCCGAAACCGCTCTGAATCTCGTCCGCGATCAGCACGATGCCGTGCTGGTCGCAGACCGCGCGCAGGCCCTGCATGAAGTCGGCGGGTGCCGCCTGGAAGCCGCCTTCGCCCTGCACCGGCTCGATGATGATGGCGGCCACCCGGCCCGGGTCGATGTCGGTCTTGAACAGGGCTTGCAGCGCCTGCAGCGACTGCGCGCTGCCGACCCCCTGCAGCGCGCTGGGGAAGGGGGCGTGGTAGATGTCCGACGGGAAGGGGCCGAAGCCCACCTTGTAGGGCGCGACCTTGCCGGTCAGCGCCATGCCCAGCAGGGTGCGGCCGTGGAAGGCGCCGGAGAAGGCGATCACGCCCGGGCGGCCGGTGTGGGCGCGGGCGATCTTGACGGCGTTCTCCACCGCTTCGGCGCCGGTGGTGAACAGGGCGGTCTTGTTGAGGCCGTCGATGGGCACCAGCGCGTTGATGCGCTCGGCCAGCGCGACATAGCTCTCGTAGGGAACGACCTGGTAGGCGGTATGGGTGAAGCGCTCCAGCTGCCTGGCCACGGCCTGCATCACGCGCGGGTGGCGATGGCCGGTGTTGAGCACGGCGATGCCGGCGGCGAAGTCGGTGTAGGCGCGGCCTTCCACATCCCACAGCGTGGCATTTTCCGCACGCTCGGCGTAGAAATCGCACATCACGCCCACGCCGCGCGGGGTGGCGAGGGCGCGGCGCTGGTTCAATTCGAGGTTTTTCATGGTGTCTGTCCTGGTCTGGTGAGAAAAGGTCGGCAGCCGCCGACCGGTGGCATGGGAATCTGCGGCGGGCCGTCACGGCGATGCGCCAAAGGGATTGGAACCTCGCTTGGCCCTAGAATAAAGTACCACTTCAACAAATTCGATGGTGCCAATTTGAGATCCATCTGCGGCGACCTGCTGCTCCAGCGCCTGGGCCCCAACGGCCCGGCGGCGCCGGGCAAGCCGCTCAACCGCGGCCTTTACGAGTGCCTGCGCGGCGCCATCCAGGATGGCAGCCTGGCCCCGGCCACCCGCCTGCCGCCCTCGCGCGACCTGGCCGCGGAGCTGGGCCTGTCGCGCAACACGGTGATGTTTGCCTACGAGCAGCTGCTGGCCGAGGGTTATGTGCACGCGCGCACCGGCAGCGGCACCTTTGTGGCCGCCACGGCGCCGGAGCGCTACCTCAACGCCACCGCGGCCGCCGCCGCCGAGGCGCGGCCGTCGGCCATGGCGGGGCTGTCGCCGCGCGGGCTGCGGCTGCTGGCGCAGGCCTCGG
>CAZWDK010000084.1:0-8960 GCA_964633095.1 uncultured Polaromonas sp.
AGCCCGGCCAGGCGTGCCTGCTGCCGGGTGACCAGATGCGAGGGTCGGCTGACGCGAGCCGCCGCCCAGTCCAGCCGCTGGCTGTGCACCTGCATTTGCCGGTTCACCCCATTTTGCAGACGCGAGAAGGCCTGGTCCAGCGCACCCAGCCAGACGCTTTGGGGCTGCGCGCAAAGCTCCGCCGCAGCGGTGGGCGTGGGGGCACGCACATCGGCACAAAAATCGGCAATGGTGAAATCGGTCTCGTGCCCCACGCCGCTGACCACAGGCACCGGCGAGGCGACGATGGTGCGCGCCAGCTGCTCGTCGTTAAAGGCCCACAAATCCTCCATGGCGCCGCCGCCGCGAACCAGCAGCAGCACATCCACCTCATCGCGCCGGTAGGCCTTGAGCAAGGCCTCACGCAGCTCAGCTGCGGCCTGGCCACCCTGCACACTGGCCGGATAAATGAGCACCGGTATATGCGGCGCACGGCGCTGCAGGGCGGTCACGACATCATGCAGGGCCGCGGCGCCCAATGAGGTGACCACGCCGATCGCGCGTGGCAGCAGGGACAGAGGCCGTTTACGAGCGGTTTCAAAAAGGCCCTCCGCTTCAAGCTTGGCCTTGAGCTGCAAAAATTGCTCAAACAGATTGCCCTGCCCGGCCTGACGCATGGACTCGACCACCAGCTGCAGCTCACCGCGCGGCTCATAAACGCCCAGGCGGCCGCGCAACTCCACCAGTTGGCCGTCACGCGGAGAAAAGTCGAGCAGGCTGGCGGCGCGACGAAACATGGCGCAGCGAACTTGGCCTTGCGCGTCCTTGAGGGAAAAATAACAGTGACCGCTGGCCGCACGTGAAAAACCGGTCACCTCACCCTGCACGGCCACGGGATTGAAGCGCGCTTCCAGACTGTCGGCAATCGCGCGCAACAAGGAGCCTACCGGCCAGACACGCATGGTGGTGTCGCGCAGGGTAACCATCGGCTTGCCAGAACCGGCAGATGTATCAAGCACGGCAACATCCCTTGGCGTGCCGGAGGAAGTACTCCACAGCGGGCCACCTGGCAGGGCCAAAGCCGGCGGTTTCATGTGGGCAGGGCGATAAATGGATATAACTCATTGATTTTTAATAACTTTATTCTGCTCAAATTTTCATCGTTTTGTCACAAGCACCATCTGGCGCGGCTCGCCAGCCTCCATGCGACTAGTTGCTCACAAAGTTATCCACAAGTTCTGTGGGCTATCGCTTACAAAAAACGTTTTTTGAAACATTCCCTGGCGTAGCGCACCCAAGGCCAGCGCCGGCTTTTGGCTAGGCCATAATCCAGACAAATTATTTGCCTGGAGATGCGCATTGTTTTCGATCATACAAGCCGCAGGCTGGCCAATTTGGCCCCTGCTTGCCTGCTCTATTTTGGCGCTTGCGCTGGTCATTGAGCGATTCACCAGCCTTAAAACCGCCAAGGTTGCCCCTCCCAAGCTCCTTAACGAAGCCATCACCGTTTCGCGCAGCAACGTTCCCACACCCGATGTGGTGTCTCAACTGGAACAAAACTCTCTGCTCGGCGAAGTGCTGGCCAGCGGTTTCCGTGCCCTGAATGCCAATCCGCAGATCAGCGAAGACGATTTGCGCTCTACCCTGGAAGGCGCCGGTCGCCAGGCGGCCCACCAGCTGGAGCGCTACCTCGCCGCCCTGGCCACCATTGCCTCGGCCGCGCCCCTGCTGGGCCTGCTCGGCACCGTCATCGGCATGATTGAAATTTTTGGCTCCCAGGCCGGTTCTGGCGGTGTCAGCCATGCGGCAGGCGGCAACCCGGCGCAACTGGCGCAAGGCATTTCGATTGCGCTGTACAACACGGCCTTCGGCCTGATGGTGGCCATCCCGTCACTGATTTTCTGGCGCTATTTCCGTGCCCGGGTGGACGCCTACCTGCTGACCATGGAACTGGCCGCGGAGCGCTTCGTGCGTCACCTCAACACCTTGCGCAAATGAACTTCCGTCCTCACCCGCATGATGAACCCGAGATCAACCTGATCCCTTTCATCGATGTGTTGCTGGTCGTGCTGATCTTTTTGATGCTGTCGACCACCTACAGCAAATTCACCGAGCTTCAGGTCAAGCTGCCGGCCGCCGATGCCGAGCAGCAGCGTGATTACCCCAAAGAGGTGATCGTCGCGGTCAGCAGCGACGGCCGCTATATGGTCAACAAAACCCTGGTGCAAGGCCGGGGGATCGAGGTGCTTGGCAGCGCGCTGATCGAAGCGGCCAAGGCGGGCAAGGACAGCGTCATCATCATCAGCGCCGATGCCAGCGCCACGCACCAGGCGGTCATCACGGTGATGGAGGCCGCCCGGCGCCATGGGCTGACGCAAATCACCTTTGCCACCCAAAGCACTGCTCAAGCCGGCGCCAGGTAGCGCTCCCGGGCCGCTTCGCCCTTCCTCTGTGTGAAATGACAAAGCCCGCGTGAAACAACTCCTGCTCAAGGCCTGGCTCACGCGGGGCTGGCTGGCCAGCCTGCTCTGGCCCCTGGCGCAATTGCACGGCCTGCTCGTGCGCCTGCGCTGGGCCTTGTATGCTTGGGGGCTGCTTCGGTCCGAACGCTTCAAGGTGGCGGTGATCGTGGTCGGCAACGTGGTGGCCGGCGGTGCCGGTAAAACGCCACTGGTGATGGCGCTGGTCAAACACTTGCAAGCGCAGGGTTTGCGGGTTGGCGTGGTGTCACGCGGCTATGGGCGAGCGGGCCATGAAAGCCTTGAAGTCCGGCCAGAAACCCCGACGTCCAAGTCTGGTGACGAGCCAGCCCTTATAGCGCGGGCAGCCGGCGCTCCTGTTTTTGTAGCATCCAAGCGCCCGCAAGCCCTCCACGCCCTGCTATCGGCCTATCCGGCGACGCAAGTGGTGGTGTGCGACGATGGCTTGCAGCACTATGCGCTGCAACGGGATATCGAGATTGCCGTGTTTGACGACCGGGGTGCGGGCAACGGCTGGCTGTTGCCGGCCGGCCCGCTGCGCGAGCCCTGGCCCGAACGCCAGCGCCGGGGCCTGGACCTGGTGTTGCACACCGGCCAGAAGCCGGCCTTTGAAGGCTTTACTTCCAGCCGGCAGCTGGCCGACCATGCCACCGCCGCAGACGGCAGCCAGATCGCCCTGGCCGCGCTGCGGGGCCGGTCCCTGGTGGCGCTGGCGGGCATTGCCAGCCCAGAAGCCTTTTTTTCCATGCTCAGGGCGCGCGGGCTGACGCTGGAAAAAGCCATTGCTTTTCCGGATCACCATGATTTTGGAAATAACGAGCTGAGCGCCTACGCCGGCCAGATCGTGCTGTGCACCGAAAAAGACGCCGTCAAGCTGTTCGCCCTGCCGGGCCCGCCGGCGCTGCAACTGCTAGCCGTACCGCTGGTGTTTTCACCCGAAGCGGCTTTTTTTGCGGCGCTGGATGCACGCCTGGCGCCCCTGCTTTCTCCATTACCATCAAGCCATGGACACCAAATTACTTGAATTGCTGGTCTGCCCGGTGACAAAGGGCCCGCTCGAATACGACCGCGAGAAACAGGAACTCATCTCCCGCAGCGCCCGGCTGGCCTACCCGGTGCGGGACGGGCTACCCGTGCTGCTGGAAAACGAAGCGCGCACCCTGACCGACGAAGAACTGGGCCTGTGATGTTTGCTGAAACCCTGCCCGCATGAGCTTCACCGTTCTCATTCCAGCCCGCCTGGCGTCTACGCGCCTGCCCAATAAACCGCTGGCCGACATCAGCGGCGCCCCCATGGTAGTGCGCGTGGCGCAACGTGCCATGCAAAGCACCGCAGCCTGCACGGTGGTCGCCACGGACAGTACCGACATCATCGAAAGATGTGCGGCATTCGGCGTTGCGGCCGTGCTGACCCGCGCCGATCACCCGAGCGGCAGCGACCGGCTGGCCGAAGCCTGCAGCGTGCTGGGCCTGGCGGATGACGACATCGTGGTCAATGTGCAGGGCGACGAACCGCTGATAGCGCCCGCCCTGATCGACGCGGTCGCGCGGCTGCTGAGCGATCGCCCGGACTGCGCCATGAGCACCGCAGCCCATTCCATTGAGCAGCTGGCCGACTTTCTTAACCCGAATGTGGTCAAAGTCGTTCTCGATGCGCGCCAGACCGCGCTGTATTTCAGCCGCTCGCCGATTCCTGCGGGCCGCGACTTCGCCGGCAAGGCCTGGTGGGAAAGCGGCAGCGCGCTGCCCAAGCCGCTGCGCCATGTGGGCATTTACGGCTACCGCGTCGGCTTTCTGCGGCAGTTTCCAGGCCTGCCCCAGGCACCGCTGGAGCAGCTGGAGTCGCTGGAGCAATTACGGGCGCTCTGGCATGGCCACCGGATTGCCGTCCACATCACCGACGATGCGCCCGGCCCCGGCGTGGACACGCCTGAAGACCTGGACCGGGCACGCAAGCTGTATATCTAAGGGTCAGGACCACCTGCCGCAAGCCGCTGTAAGCCGCGCCCAAGGATGCGCATGCTATCCTTGGGTAAAAAACCAGATGCGAGGCCTGCATGGCGTAATTGCGGCCCTTGGCATCTGCAAGCAGTCATGGGGGTGTCGGCCTTCCGATGCCCCTGACTGACGACTGAATTCATAAAATCCGAGGACATCCATGAGACTGATTTTGTTGGGCGCGCCTGGCGCGGGCAAGGGAACGCAAGCCACTTTCATTTGCCAGAAATACGGCATTCCCCAAATTTCCACCGGTGACATGCTGCGCGCCGCGGTGAAGGCC
The DNA here is from genome assembly GCA_964633095.1 of uncultured Polaromonas sp. GTDB lineage: Bacteria > Pseudomonadota > Gammaproteobacteria > Burkholderiales > Burkholderiaceae_C > Polaromonas. The sequence goes on from CAZWDK010000084.1 coordinate 4,741, forward strand.
GGCACGCCCCTGGGCCTTGAAGCCAAAAAAGTCATGGACTCCGGCGGCCTGGTGAGCGATGACCTGATCATCAATCTGGTGAAAGAGCGCATTGCCCAGCCCGACTGCGACAAGGGTTTTCTGTTCGACGGCTTTCCGCGCACGATTCCCCAAGCCGATGCCATGAAGGCCGCCGGCGTGAAGCTTGACTACGTGCTGGAAATCGACGTGCCATTTGAGGCCATCATCGAACGCATGAGCGGACGCCGCTCGCACCCGGCCTCAGGCCGCACCTACCACGTCAAGTTCAATCCGCCCAAAGTCGAAGGCCTGGACGATGTGACCGGTGAGCCGCTGATTCAGCGCGAGGACGACAAGGAAGAAACCGTGCGCAAGCGGCTTGAGGTCTACAGCGCGCAAACCCGTCCGCTGGTGGAGTATTACTCAAGCTGGGCCAAAACGGCACCGGACGCCGCCCCCAAATACCGCGCCATCAGCGGCATGGGCGGGGTCGACGAAATCACTGCAAGGGCCTTCGCCGCCCTGTCAAGCTGAGGCGGCAGCGCTCCGGCCCCATCTCATCCAAGGCCGTCATCGTGACGGCCTTTTTCATGGGCGCGGCGCGCACATCGCTCTTTAGCCCAGCAAGCGAAGCATCAACTCGACCCGCGCCTTCACCGGGCTCAGGCCTTCCGAATCCGGGATCGCATCGCCCGGCTTGGGCAACACCCGGCCGTTGAGGCAGCGGCTTGCGCGCACCACCTCGACGCCGCTCGCCTGCGCCTTGAGCAAAGCCGCCTCAAGGGCATGGTGCAAGGTGCCATTGCCCGTGGCAGCAACCACCAGGCCCTGCACGCCCTGCGCCAGCAAGGCCTCCACCACAGCGCCGCTGGCACCGGCATAGTTCATGACGATCTCTACCCGCGGCCAGTCCACCTTGCTCGCCAGATTTGCTACTATATTTATAGCTGATAGCGCCCAGTGTTCCTGGGCTTCAGGCCAATTCCTCAACAACCTGACGCCCCCCTCTTCCACATAGCCGAGGGGCCCGGCATCGCCCGAGCTGAAGGCGTCCAGCTGGTAGCTGTGCACCTTCTGCACATCGAGTGCGCTGTGGATGGTGCCGGCGCAGACCGCCACCACGCCTTGTGCCCCCGCATGGCGAGCCACAGCCACGGCGTCGAGCACATTCTGCGGGCCATCGGGTGCCAAGGCGGTTGCCGGCCGCATGGCGCAGGTCAGCACCACCGGCTTGGCCGGATGGCACACCCGCTGCAAAAAATAGGCGGTTTCTTCCAGCGTATCGGTGCCATGCGTGATGACAATGCCCTGGACATCGGGCTGCGCCAAAAAATGATTCACACGCAAGGCAAGCTGCGCCCAGACCGCAAAACTCATGTCCTTGCTGTCTATTTGCGCCACCTGCTCCGTGATGACGGGGCCAGCATCGGTCAGGGCGGGAACCGCCGCCACCAACTGCTCAATGCCCACCTGCGCGGCGGTGTAGCCGATGTTGTCGAAGGCACTGGCCGCGCGGCCCGCGATCGTGCCGCCGGTGCCCAGAATCACAATGTTTTGTTGCTTCATAAATGGTGAACTTGCATTCTTTTAAAAACTGGATAAAAATACAGTGACTGGATATTAAGACAGGTTTCAACCATTCTGGCGATTGCTTTCAGATTGATTCCTGTTGCCCCAAGGAGCCTACGCCATGAGCAGTTTCAATGATTTTTCGGAAATGCCCAAACTCACTGCGCGCCAGCAACAAATCCTGGAGTTGATCCAAAGCGCCATCGCCCGCACTGGCGCCCCACCCACGCGCGCCGAAATCGCTGCCGAACTGGGTTTTCGCTCAGCCAACGCCGCCGAGGAGCATCTGCAGGCGCTGGCCCGTAAAGGTGCGATTGAACTGGTCAGTGGCACTTCGCGCGGCATACGTTTGCGCAGCGACACCCTGCGCTCCCTGAACGAATCCCGAACCAAGCAGTTTTCCCTGCCCCTGCAAAGCCTGGCCCAGCTCGCCCTGCCTCTGGTGGGACGGGTTGCGGCCGGCAGCCCCATTCTCGCGCAGGAGCACATCGAGCAAACCTATTATTTCGAAAGCAGCCTGTTTCAAAAACAGCCCGACTACCTGCTCAAGGTGCGCGGCATGAGCATGCGCGATGCCGGCATCATGGACGGTGATTTGCTCGCCGTCAAACAGACCAAAGAAGTCCAAAATGGCCAGATTGTCGTGGCCCGGCTCGGCGACGAAGTCACGGTCAAGCGCTTCAGGCGCAAGCAGCAACTGATTGAGCTGCTGCCCGAAAACCCCGACTTCAAAACCATTGTGGTCAACCCCGGCGAGCCGTTCGAACTCGAAGGCCTGGCCGTTGGCTTGATACGCAACACCGTGCTCACATAGCCCCATTCCGGACGCGCAACAGGTGGCGGGCGTTTGGCCATGGCATGGCCAACACCCTGATGCGCGGCCCCGCTGGCAACCCAGCCAGTCAGAAATCCTGCCTGTGTACATCTCTCAATCAGGAGCTCATCATGGGAATCGCCAGTTTTTCACAGTCACCGGTTTTATCCGTCCTCCGCGCCCCATGGCAAACCCTGGCGGCATGGCTTGTACCGGCACAGACCACGCTCCACCCGTTTGCCGCGCCAGCCAGTGCCCAACGCATCCCGCACCCATTGGCCCTGCCCTTTGTTTCGAGCGGCATATCAGCGTGTCGCCGGGCCAAGGCCCATGCTGCGGCCGATCTGTCCGGCCACAGGACACCGAAAAAAATGACCGTCCATAGCCGCCTGAAGGTGGTGCGTGAATTTGATTCGGCCGTCAGCCCGGCCTGCGCTGGCCGCATGGTCATATCCGGGCGCATGGCCGATGTCTGTGCAGAACTCGAGCGTATGGCTCAACACGAGGTCGCTGCCCGCTGAGGTCTCGCGCAGCCTCCGTTGAGTCGGACGCCTGACTTGTACGGCATGCGCTCAAGGGCGCTGGCCGCCACCCGTAACCAGTTTCGTTCCGATACAAGTTGAAGACCACACAGTCAGCCCCTTGGCCAGAGACGAAAAATCTTGCAGGCACAATACCGGCATGAATATTGTGATCCTCGATGATTACCAGGATGCGGTGCGAAAACTGAGCTGCGCCGCCAAACTGGATGCTTACCCGGCCAAGGTCTACACCAACACCGTCAAGGGCTTGGGCCAGCTGTCAGTCCGGCTCAAAGATGCCGATGTGATCGTGCTGATTCGTGAGCGAACCCAGTTGAACAGGCTACTGATCGAGAAACTCCCCAAACTCAAGCTGGTCGTTCAAACCGGCCGTATTGGCAACAATGTGGATATTGCGGCATGCACGGAGCGCGGCATTGCTGTTGCCGAAGGCACAGGCTCCCCCACTGCGCCGGCCGAACTGACCTGGGCCCTCGTGATGGCCGCCATGCGCCGCATTCCCCACTATGTGGCGCATTTAAAACACGGTGTCTGGCAACAGGCAGGCCTCAAAGCAGCCTCCATGCCGCCCAATTTTGGCATCGGTTCGGCACTCAAAGGCAAGACGCTGGGCGTCTGGAGTTACGGCAAGATCGGGCAAATCATCGCAGGTTATGGCCGGGCGTTCGGCATGCGGGTGCTGATTTGGGGCAGCGAAGCATCGCGCGAGCGCGCTCAGGCCGACGGTTATGAAATTGCGACGAGCAAATCGGCATTTTTTGAACAGAGCGACGTACTCAGCCTGCACCTGCGTTTGCACGATGAAACCCGCGGCATTGTGACGCTGGAAGACTTGTCACGCATGAAGCCGACGGCCTTGCTGGTCAATACGTCCCGCGCCGAACTGATAGAGCCCGATGCACTGATTGCCGCACTCAATCGCGGACGTCCGGGCATGGCGGCGATTGATGTCTTCGAGACCGAACCCATTTTGCAAGGCCATGCGCTGCTGCGGCTGGAAAACTGCATCTGCACGCCGCATATCGGCTATGTCGAGCAGGACAGCTACGAGATGTATTTTGGGGCCGCATTTGACAATGTCGTCAACTTCATCAAGGGCACGCCCACCAACATTGTCAATCCCGGTGCCTTGCAAGTGCGCCGCTGACTCGCCGTCAATTTACGCGTGTTCGGCTGGATAAATTGAGATGGGCATCAGAAATTTCAAACTCAATCACGTTGCCCGGGCCTGATTCCGGAACCGAGTTGGCACCTTTGTTGCCACCGGCAAGCTCGTTCAAATCAATATCAAGGCC
>CAZWDK010000084.1:9060-11930 GCA_964633095.1 uncultured Polaromonas sp.
CCGAGTTGGCACCTTTGTTGCCACCGGCAAGCTCGTTCAAATCAATATCAAGGCCCAACCGTGGCGACGGCTTTGGCAACACCGTGAGGGGAACCAGTACGGTTTCCTGATGCTTGTTTTTTGGGACAGTGGCCGACAATGGTTGAATCGAAGTTGCCATAAATTTCGAGGTTTTATTCTCGGGTTTGGCATCAGCCGTCTTCAGCGTGACCTCAGGTAAATCAAACGACAGCTCGCCCTCATCGGCACCCAATTTACCCAATTCTGGCTTGACGATTTCCTTGGCTACGCCATAGAGCAGCAGCAGTTCGCAATAAGCCTCCAGGTCAAAGGCTTTTGTCGTAGCATCCGGTCTTCGAAAAATCGACTCTTCAATCAGTTCCAGCACTTTGGGTAAAGGCCATAAGGTCTCCATGCATGACATCACCGTCTCATACGCCTCAAGCCCGGGACGGTGTCGGTCTATGGCGCTGCACTTTTGCGTTGGAATACTGATTGAAGTTCTCACGCAAGAGGGCTTTTTCAGAACGGCCATATAAAATTTCACGATTGTGCTTTTGACATGGCCCCTCTAACAAGGCCCAACCCGATAATACTTTTTTATGAAGCCAATTTACGACACAACAGGAATCATCGGCGCTGGGGCCATGGGCCGAGGCATAGCCCAGATTGCCGCGCAAGCGGGAAGCATCGTCAAGTTAATGGATACGCAGGCGAACGCAGCCGAAAAGGCACGTGAAGCCATTTACGCACAGTGGGACAAGCTGGTAGAAAAAGGCCGACTGGAAGCCGCAGCGGCAGCTGAAAACAAGTCTCGGCTTCGGGTCGCCGACAAGCTGGCCGATCTGACAGACTGCGACTTGATTGTTGAAGCCATTGTCGAGCGGCTGGAAGTCAAGAAGACCCTGTTCGCCGAACTCGAAGCGCTGGTGCCCGCGCAAACCGTGCTGGCCAGCAACACCTCGTCACTGTCCGTCACGGCCATTGCCGCGGCGCTGAAACACCCCGAACGCCTGGCCGGCTATCACTTTTTCAACCCCGTTCCGCTGATGAAGGTGGTCGAGGTCATCGCCGGCCTGAAAACCCATGCCGCCATCTGCAACGACCTGGCCGGTTACGCCCGCCAGATGGGCCACACGCCGGTGCACGCCCAGGACACTCCGGGTTTCATCGTCAACCATGCCGGGCGCGGCTACGGCACCGAAGCGCTGCGCATCGTCAGCGAAGGTGTTGCGGACTTCGCCACCATAGACCGCATCCTGCGCGACCAGGCCGGCTTCAAGCTCGGTCCTTTTGAACTGATGGATTTAACCGCGCTCGATGTCTCTCACCCGGTCATGGAATCCATCTACCACCAGTACTACCAAGAAGACCGCTACCGCCCCAGCGTGATCACCGCGCAGCGCCTGGCTGGCGGCATGCTGGGCCGAAAAACCGGTGAAGGCTTTTACCGCTATGCCGATGGCGTGATCCAGACGCCTGCCGAAGCGCCGGTGCCGGACGTTGCGGAAATGCCGCCAGTCTGGGTTTCGCCCCGCGCTTCACGCCGTGCGGAACTGCTGCAATTGCTCAAAAACCTGGAGGCCAAAATCGAAACCGGCCAGTCCCCGTCACCGCAGGCCCTGACCTTGGTGGCCCCCTTGGGGTTTGACGTCACCACGGTCGCCGTGGTGGAGCGGCTTGACCCGGCGCGCACGGTGGGCATAGACATGCTGATCGATGATGCCGCCACCAGGCGCCGCGTGCTGGCCACCAACCCGGCCACACGCAGCGACATGCGCAATGCCGCCCACGCCCTGTTTGCGCGCGACGGCAAGGCCGTCAGCGTGATCCGTGACAGCGGCGGGTTTGTCACACAGCGCGTCGTGGCCACCATCGTCAACATTGCCAGCGACATCTGCCAGCAAGGCATTTGCAGCCCGAAAGACCTTGAAACAGCGGTCACGCTGGGCCTGGGTTACCCGATGGGCCCTCTTGCCATGGGCGACCGCTATGGTCCCACCAATGTGCTGGAGGTGCTGTTCAACATGCAAACCGTGTACGGTGACCAGCGCTACCGCCCCTCCCCGTGGCTGAGGCGCCGCGGTGCCATCGGCCTGAGCCTGACGCACGAAGAAAATTGACATGGCCGGCGCACTCAAAAGTACCAGCGAGGGCAGCACCCTCATTCTGACGATCAGCAACCCCGAGTTCAAAAACGCACTGGGGCCCGAGATTTATGCCGCAGGCATAGAAGCCCTTAACGCCGCCGAGAACAATCCGGAAATCCGCAGCGTCGTCATCACCGGCGAAGGCTCGGTATTTTGCGCGGGCGGCAACCTGCAGCGCCTGCAGGCCAACCGGCGCGAGGCACCTGAGGTACAGGCGCAGAGCATTGAAGCTCTGCACAACTGGATCGACTCGGTCCGCACCTATCCCAAGCCGGTCATTGCAGCGGTTGAAGGCGCGGCGGCTGGCGCCGGGTTTTCACTGGCGCTGGCCTGTGATTTTCTGGTAGCTGCCGACAACGCCGTGTTTGTGATGTCTTACAGCACGGTGGCGCTGTCGCCCGACGGCGGCGGCAGCTGGAGCCTGGCACGCGCCCTGCCGCGCGCCCTGGCCAGCGAGCTGCTGATGTTGGGCGAGCGCATCAGCGCCCAACGGCTGCATGACCTGGGTCTGCTCAACCGGGTATCCGGCGCAGGCGGCGCGCTGACCGAAGCCTTGCGGCTGGCCGAGCGACTCAATGCACGCGCGCCCAACGCACTGGCCAGCATCAAGGAGCTCATCAACGAGGCCCCGGTAAGCACGCTCAGCCAGCAGCTGTCCAGTGAGCGCGACCACTTTGTTCGCAATCTGCACCACAGCAATGGCGGTGAAGGCATTTCCGC
>CAZWDK010000085.1:0-11856 GCA_964633095.1 uncultured Polaromonas sp.
TCCATCATCGGGGCAACGGACAGGCGCCAGGGGCTGCCGGTCATGGGCAAAACGGCATCAGGCGAGGCAGCAGGGGAAGATCGGGGAAACATGGCCCCATTTTCCCAGAAAGGGCGCCAGCCTATGGCCTTGGGGTTTAGCCTCACAAAGTCCATCGGGCAGAAGGAACCCGCCCTGTCGCCCGCCTTGGCGGGTAATATGCAAGGCCACGCAAGCGAGTCCAGCCACAGTGAAGCCCCCGCTTGCGGCGCCAGGAAAACCGGAGGACCCCATGCCCAGGCCCCTACCCCCCATTGGCTCCCCGCTTCGCCGCCTGCCGTCGCAGGTGCTGGGAATGCTGGCGCCCATCATGCTGCTCACGGCCTGCACCTCGGTGCCGCTACCGCCGTGGACGCCCTCGTTTGAGCCCACCACAGCCAGCGCACCGCCCCCTTCTTCAACCACAGCGCCACCGGTCGCACGCCCGGCTGCAGCGGCTGCAGCGCCCGCCGCCGTACAGACCTTCCCTGTGGCACCGCCCCCGGCCTTGGGCCGCCAGCCCGCCGATCAGCCCGCGCCATACAGCGCGGCCGTCGCTGCCCGCTTCCCGGCGCCTTCAGTGGTTTACAACACGCCAGGGCTGCAAGCCGGCCGGAGCAGCTTCACCAGCCAGGCAGAAATTCAGGCCTGGCTGCGCGACCAGGCCGCCTTCGCTTCGGGTACGGCGGGCCTCAAGGCCGCCGTGCTGGCCATCGGCAGCTCCCAGGGCGGCGAGGCCATCGAGGCGCTGGTGCTGACCCGCGCCAACAGCCCGGACGCCGCCACCCTGCAGGCCAGCGGACGGCCCACCGTGCTGCTGGTGGGCCAGCAACACGGTAACGAGCCGGCCGGCAGCGAAGCCCTGCTGGTCATCGCCCGGGAACTTGCGCAAGGCCCGCTGCAAGCGGTGCTGGAACGCATCAACGTCGTGATTGTTCCGCGCGCCAACCCGGATGGCGCTGCGAGTGAGCAGCGCGTCACCACCGGCGGGCTGGACATGAACCGCGACCATTTGCTGCTCAACACGCCGGAAGCCCGGGCGCTGGCCAAACTCACGCGCGACTACCACCCCATGGTGGTGGTGGATACGCACGAATACACCGTGGTGGGGCGCTACCTGGAAAAGTTTGGCACGGTGCAAAAGTTCGACGCGCTGCTGCAATACGCCACCACCGCCAATCTGCCGGAATTTTTAACCAAGGCCGCCGAAGAGTGGTACCGCAGGCCACTGGTGGCCGCGCTCAAGGATCAGGGACTCAGTACCGAGTGGTACTACACCACCTCGACCGATCCGGCCAGCAAAAAAATCTCCATGGGCGGCACCCAGCCCGATACCGGCCGCAACGTCAACGGCCTCAAGAATACGGTTAGCCTGCTGATCGAAACACGCGGCGTCGGCATCGGAAGACTGCATATCCAGCGGCGCGTGCATACCCATGTGACGGCCATCACGAGCGTTCTGGAAAGTACGGCCAAGCGAGCGAGCGAACTCAACCAGTTGCGCCCCTATATCGACAAGGAAGTCAGCGCCCAAGCCTGCAAGGATGAAGCCATTGTGGAGGCGGCACCGACCCCCGCCCGCTACGAACTGATCATGCTGGACCCGGCCAGCGGCGTGGACAAAACCATCATGGTGGACTGGGACTCCGCGCTGGCACTGCGCAAAATCAAGGGGCGGGCGCGTCCCTGTGGTTACTGGTTGTCGGCAGCTTCCGGTACCGCCGTCGAGCGCCTGCGCCTGCACGGCGTACAGGTTTTTCGTGTGACCGAGCCGGGCTCCATGCTGGCAGACAGCTACCAGGAAACATCACGCGCAGCGGGCGAGCGGCAGGATGTGCGCGGCACCATTGCCGCAGGCAACCCCATCATCAAGGTACAAGTCAGCCTGACCCGTGCTGTGGTGGATGCGCCCCGCGGCAGCTACTACGTGCCGCTCAACCAGCCGCTGGCCAATCTGGCCGTTGCCGCGTTGGAGCCTGACACCCAGAGCAGCTACTTTGCCAACCAGATTCTGGAAAGCCTGCAAAGCACGGTGCGCGTGATGGCCGAGCCCACCCTCAAGCTCGAAGAAGTACCGTGAGCCACGCGCAACGCCGGCATCTTGCAAAAAGCACTTGTTTAAACCGACCGCGGGTGGTGAAATTCTGCGTGTAAATGGTCTGCTTAATGCATGAAAGGATTCGTCATGAAAAACTTTGAAATGACCAAAAAAATGATCCGTTTAGGGGGGGCGTTCTACCCAACTGGTTATGCCTTCATCATGTTTCCCGACATCGAAGATGCCAAGCAGGCTGCGCGCGAACTCGAACCCCGCCACGAGGGCATCATGCTGCTGACGCCAGAGAACATTTTGGAAGAAATTGGCAGGACCGACGTTGATTCAGACATCGCCTTGCCAGCCGTGGGCACGGAAGGGGCGACCACCCACAAAATCGTGGACCTGGCACGGGAAGGCCACTGTGCACTGATGATTCCCGCGCATTCGAAGGATGAGACCGAGCACATCATGACCGTGGTGCGCAAGCTGCCCTATTCGTACGCGCAAAAATACCACACGCTGGCGATGGAAGATCTCGAATAGTTTTCGCGTGATAGACCTGCACGACTGGCCCGCGTCCTCGACCGCGCTTCGCGCGCAGGCTTGAAAGCCTCCGCTAATGCGCGCTGCCGGCGGCCGAGCGCGCCAGCACATGGCGCGTCATCGCCTGCGCCAGTTCATGCTCACCCAGAAAGATCCGGCCGGCATTTTCACTGTCCAGCAACTTGGCCTCGGCCTCGTTGTGGGTGCGCACCACGGTTTCAATCGCCGGATTCAGTGCCCTGGCCGTCGCAATCATTTGCCGCACATCAAGCGTGTCGGGCGTGGCAATCACCAGCATGCGGGCTTGCGCAATATGCGCCTGAATCAGCACCTCGGGCTCGGAGGCACCGCCCGACACGGCCGGCAGGCCTTGCGCCCGCAGCCTTTGCACCGTCTCGCGGTTTTGCTCGGCCACGACAAAAGGAATGTGATGGGCCTTGAGCGCCTCGGCGATGCGCCGCCCCACCCGTCCATGACCGACCAGCACCACATGGCGTGAAAGGTACTTTGCTTCGGTGCTGGCCGGCAACTGGGCCATCGGGTCGTCACGCGCCTCCAGCTTTCGCGCCAGTGCGGACCTGGCCAGTATCCATTGCTGAAAAGGCTCGACGGCCTTGAACACCAACGGGTTCAGCGCAATCGAGATCAAGGCCCCGGCCAGCACCTGCAGCGGCCGCTCCAGCAGCACCCAGGGGGCAAACAGCATGCCCACCGAGACAAAAAACAGCACGGCAAAAGCGTCGCGCAGCGGCAGCGACTCTTCGGCGGCGCGGTGGCTGAACTCGGATTCGCGCATCACCATGCCGGCGAAAAAAGCCCCCAACGCAAACGACACGCCAAACAAGGCGGTCGAGCCGTAGGCAATGCTGACGGCTGCCGCCACCACGCACAGCGTGAAGAGTTCGCGCGAGCCGGTGCGCGCAGCAGCACCACCGTGCTGGCGACCGACAGCGAAAGCCCGAACACCAGCGCACCGCCCAGGTTCCAGCCCCACCAATGCGCCAGGCTCATGCCCAGTGCGCTCGCCACGCCCATCTGCACCACGGCGCCCGGCACCGCGATCTTGCGCACGGCCAGCAGGTCATCGAGCGAAAAATGCAGCCCCGCGCCAAACATCAGCAGCATCACGCCGATTTCGGCAAGCTGACTGGCAATCTCGCCATCGGCCACAAAACCCGGGGTGAAAGGGCCGATGATCACGCCCGCCAGCAAGTAGCCGACCAGGGCGGGCAAGCGAAGCCGCGCGGCCGCAAAACCAAAAATCAAGGCCAGCCCCAGGCCGGCGGCGACGGCGGGAAGACTGCCGACCTTTCAGCGCTGCAGCCCACAAAAAAACCCGCCGAGGCGGGTTTTCGTGATGCACGGCAACACCTGGCCCAGGTGTCAGCCCATGTGTAGGCCGCCATTGAGGGAGAAGTCCGCCCCGGTGGCATAGCCGCCTTCATCAGACGCTATCCAGGAGATGATGGAGGCAATCTCTTCGGGTTGGCCCAGGCGCCTGGCGGGCACACCGGCCACAATTTTCTCCAGCACATCGGGACGTATGGCCTTGACCATGTCGGTGCCGATGTAGCCCGGGCTGACGGTATTGACCGTCACGCCCTTGCTCGCCACTTCCTGCGCCAACGCCATGGTAAAGCCGTGCAGGCCGGCCTTGGCGGTGGAGTAGTTCACCTGGCCAAACTGGCCCTTCTGGCCGTTGACCGACGAGATGTTGATCACGCGCCCAAAGCCCGCTTCAATCATGCCCTCAATGACCTGCTTGGTCACGTTGAACATGCTGTCCAGGTTGGTCGAGATCACGGCATCCCAGTCGGCCTTGCTCATCTTGCGGAACTGGCCATCGCGCGTGATGCCGGCGTTGTTCACCAGCACGCTGACCGGGCCGAGCTCGGCCTTGACCTTGTCAAAGGCCGCGACCGTGGAATCCCAATCCCCCACGTTGCCGACCGAGGCATGGAAGCTGTAACCCAGCGCCTTCTGCTCATCGAGCCATTTGCTGTAATCGCGCGTGGGGCCGCAACCGGCCACCACGGTAAAACCGTCCTTGGCCAGGCGCTGGCAAATGGCAGTTCCAATGCCGCCCATGCCGCCGGTGACGTACGCTAGTCTTGCAGTCATCTCGTTCTCCTTGAGTTGCTGAGTGTTGAAATCGGTTTGCTATTAAATGGGTAGCTACTAGCGCATGCGCAACAAGCGCCAGGGCCTTTTTGTCTGATGTTCAGCGCTCCAGCGTGAGGGCCACCCCCATGCCGCCGCCAATACACAGGCTGGCAATGCCTTTTTTGGCATCGCGGCGCGCCATCTCGTGCAGCAGCGTCACCAGGATGCGGCAACCCGACGCCCCGATCGGGTGGCCGATGGCGATGGCCCCGCCATTGACGTTGACCTTGCTGGTATCCCAGCCCATTTCCTTGTTCACCGCGCAGGCCTGCGCCGCAAAGGCTTCGTTGATCTCCAGCAAATCGAGGTCTTGCGCTTTCCAGCCGGCGCGGGCCAGCGCCTTGGTGGACGCCGGCACCGGGCCCATGCCCATATAGGCGGGGTCCAGGCCGGTGGTGGCGTAGCTGGCAATGCGCGCCAGCGGTTTGAGGCCCAGCGCGGCGGCCTTCTTGGCCGTCATCACCATCACGGCGGCTGCGCCATCGTTGAGGCCCGAGGCATTGCCTGCGGTCACGCCACCCGCCTTGTCAAAGGCCGGGCGCAAGCCGGCCAGACCATCTGCACTGGTTTTGCGGTTGATGAACTCGTCGACGGAAAACACCAGCGGCTCGCCTTTTTTCTGCGGAATCGAGATCGGAACAATCTCGTCCTTGAACTTGCCCGCATCCTGCGCCGCAGCGGCCTTGGTCTGGCTGCCAAGGGCCAGCGCGTCTTGCGCCTCGCGGTCAATGCCGTATTTTTTGGCCACGTTTTCGGCGGTGATGCCCATGTGGTACTGGTTGTAGACATCCCAGAGGCCGTCCACGATCATGGTGTCCACCATCTTCCAGTCGCCCATGCGCTGGCCGTCACGCGAGCCATTCAGCACATGCGGTGAGGCGCTCATGTTTTCCTGGCCACCGGCAATCACGATGTCGCTGTCGCCACAGGCCACGGCCTGCGCCGCGAGCATGACGGACTTGAGGCCGGAACCGCAGACCGCGTTGATGGTCAGGCCCGGAATGCCATGCGGAAAGCCCGCCTTGATCAGCGCCTGGCGCGCCGGGTTCTGGCCTGCGCCGGCCGTCAGGACCTGGCCCATGATGACTTCACCAACCTGCTCGGCGCTCAGGCCGGAACGCTCAAGCACCGCCTTGATGACCACGGCACCCAGCTCGGTGGCGGGCGTTTTGGCCAGCGAGCCGCCGAACTTGCCAACGGCCGTGCGGCCGGCGGAAACGATAACGATGTCTTCCATGATGTCTTCCTGGTTAAGTGATTCGATGTGGTTGAATTTTTTTGGATGTTCCCGGAGGCTTCGGTTCAGGCTTTCACCTTGACGTAGCGGCCGGGCGCAGCCTCGATGGCCTTGTGCCTGCGGCTGCCGTAGCCCTTGGGTGAAGCAATTTGCTTGCCAGCATGTCCTTCCAGCCAGGCAGACCAGTCGGTCCACCAGCTGCCGGGGTGTTCGGTGGCGTTGTTGAGCCAGTCGGCCAGCGCTGCGGGAAACTTGCCTTGCGGCGATTTGTCATTGGTCCAGTAGCTGCGTTTTTTCTTGGCGGGTGGGTTGATGACACCGGCAATATGGCCCGAAGCCCCCATCACAAAACGCTTCTTGCCCGGCAGATGCTGGGTCGACGCATAAGCGCCACCAATCGGCACGATATGGTCTTCGCGCGAGCCATAAAGATAGAACGGGATGTCGACCTTGCCGAGGTCAATCTTTTCGCCGCAGACCACGGTTTTGCCGGGCTCGATCAGGTTGTTTTCAAAATAGGTGTTGCGCAAATACCAGGCGTAAAACGGCCCCGGCAGGTTGGTCGCGTCGCTGTTCCAGTAGAGCAGGTCAAACGGCGGCGGCGTTTCGCCTTTCAGGTAGTTGCCCACCACGTAATTCCAGACCAGGTCGTTGGGGCGCAAAAAACTGAAGGTCGAGGCCAGATCCCGGCCCTTGAGCAAGCCGCCCTGCCCCATCTCGGCCTCGCGGTATTTGACGGAATGTTCGTCAATGAAGATGTCGAGAATTCCGGTGTCGCTAAAGTCCAGAAACGAGGTGAGCAAGGTTGCGCTGGCCACCGGTTTTTCGCCCCTGGCCGCCAGCACCGCCAGCGCATTGGCCAAAATCGTGCCGCCTACGCAAAAACCCAGGGCATTGATGGTCTTGGCCGCGGTGATTTCCCGCACCACCTCAATCGCCTTGATGGCCGCGTGCTCGATATAGTCGTCCCAGCTTTTGTCGGCCATGGACTCATCGGGATTGCGCCAGCTCAGCACAAAGGTGCGGTGCCCCTGGCTGACCGCATAGCGAATCAGTGAGTTGTCGGGCTGCAGATCAAGAATATAAAACTTGTTGATGCAGGGCGGCACCAGCAGGAAAGGCTTTTCATAGACCTGGTCGGTGAGCGGCTTGTACTCCAGCAACTGGAAGAACTCGTTCTCGAACACCACCGCGCCTTCGGTGGTGGCGACGTTTTTGCCAACCTCGAAGACGCTTTCATCGGTCATGGAAACATGGCCCTGCTTCAGGTCATGCAGCATGTTCGCAAGGCCTCTGGCGATGCTTTCGCCCTTGGTCTCTATTGCTTTTTGCTGGGCTTCGGCGTTCAGGGCCAGAAAGTTGCTGGGGGCGGTTGCCGCCATCCACTGCTCGACCGCAAAACGCACCCGCGCCCGGGTTTTGGCATCCCCTTCCACCGCCTCGGCCAGGCCCATCAGGGTCTGGGCGTTCAGCAGGTAGGCCGAGGCGGAAAACTTTGACACGGGGTTGGCATTCCAGGCCTCGGCGGAAAAGCGCCGGTCGGCAGTTGCGGGACCGTCGGTACTGGCCTGCACGCTTTGATTCCATAGCGCGGACGCATCCGCGATGTAGCGTTGCTGAAGCGCCTGAAGCTTGGCCGCATCAAGGCTGACGGCTGGAATCGCCTGGCTGAACTGGGACATATCGATGGAAGGCATGCCACCGGCCTGGCCGGCGGCGGCCAATGTGCCCATGGCCTGCTGCAAGCCCGCAGCGAAGGTCTCTTGCATCTGTTGAGCCGCCTGAGTCCAATTCGCGTCAGAATTCATCTTGTCTCCCCGATCGTAGAGAGTCTTTATGACCCTATTGATTACTGTCTTTTAATATCAGTATCGCTGGATTTACTTTCAAATTTATGACCCTGCTCAAAGTTTCCATACTTTTATGTATTTGATTGTCATCGGCTGGATTTATGTCGTGCTCATGATGAGCGTGGCCGAGGCCACCAACAGCAATGGAACGCTGCTGGGTGCGCTGATAACCTTTGTACTCTATGGACTGGGGCCTGCGGCATTGGTGGTTTACCTGATGGGGGCACCGGCACGCAGCAAGGCCATCAAAAAACGCCAGGCCCAGGAGCTGGCACGGCAAGCCCCCGGTACGGAAGACGCGCAGGCCTCATCACTCCCGCCAGATGCTGGCCGCCATGCGGCCGGTAGTGCCGAAACCGTTGCCGCCGAGGCCGGCGTCGCGCCGATGCGAAAAGAACCTTGAAGGATTGCTCACGGTGCACCAGGGGGTACTGCCGTCGTTGCCATAAACCTGCGTGATGCCCAGCGCCCAGAGGCGCAGCCGGGCCAGCCCGGGCAAATCTGCCAAATACTTGCCCGCCCCGCTGGCGACGAACAGGCGCCCCGCCCCAGGCTGCGCGGCTTCAAACGCTGCCTTCACCTCGGCGCCCACCTCAAACGCCGAGGGCCCGATGCAAGGGCCCAGCCATGCTATTGTTTTAAGAGCTGACTGCGCCCGCCCGGCTTGGGCCAGAGCAGCAAAAGACGCGTAAACCTGCTCCAGGACACCGTTGCCGGCCGATCCCGCCAGCCCGCGCCAGCCGGCATGCGCCGCCGCCACCACGGCACCGTCTTCCGTGCTCAGGAGCACGGGCAGGCAGTCGGCGACCATGACGGTGCAGGCCAGTTGGCGCCGCGCCGTCACGCAGGCATCGGCCTGCTGGCCATCAGGCGTTGTTTCATCCAGCGTCAGCACCTCGCTGCCATGCACCTGCTTGAGAAAGACCGAACGCGCGCCGGTGGCGCGCTGCAGCAGGGCGCGATTGGCCGCCACCTTTTCGGGCGAATCGCCCACATGGTCGCCCAGGTTCAGGCTGTCATGGGGTACGGCAGACACGCCGCCGGAGCGGCTGGTGAACAGGGCCCTGACCCCTTGGGGCGCGGGCCAGTCGGGAATCAGCCAATCGGCCGGCACGGCTTGCGCCCTCGCCTCGGGATTCATCAGGCTTCGTAATCGGGGCAGGCCGATGGCTGGGCTTTTTGAAAGGCGGGTTGCGCCATGCAGGCATCAAACGCGGCCATGGTGCGCGGCAGCCCGTCAAGGCTCACGTCAAAGCGCTGGGCATTGAAGATTTGCGGCACCAGGCAGCAGTCGGCCAGCGTGGGGCTGTTGCCATAGCAGTAGCTGGATGCGGGCAGCTGATCGAGCTGGCGCTCGAAGGCCTCCAGCCCCAGGCGGCACCAGTGGCGGTACCAGCTGTTCTTGGCCTCTTCCTCGACCTTGAGCTCCCGCACCAGGTACTTGAGCACGCGCAGGTTGTTCAGGGGGTGAATCTCGCAGGCAATCGACTGGGCCAGTGCGCGCACCTTTGCGCGCCCCAGGGCATTGCCGGGCAGCAGGGCCGGCGCGGGATGTTTTTCGTCCAGGTATTCGATGATGGCCATGGACTGCGACAGCTTTTCGCCGTCGATTTCCAGCAGCGGCACCAGCGTGTCCGCCGACAGTGCGGCATAGGCTGGATTCTTGTGCTCGCCCTTGGCCAGGTGGACGGGAATGTACTCGTAAGCCAGGCCCTTGAGTTCCAGCGCAATGCGGACGCGAAAAGAAGCGGAAGAGCGGAAATAGTTGTGGAGTTTCATGCGGAAAGCATAAACTGAAACAGCCCCCGGCCGCACCCCGGCGCCCTACCGGTCTATGGCCCCGGCCGAATCACCTGCGCGACTGACCGCAGGGCCCGCCGCCGCTACCATCGGCCACGTTTGCCCACAACCCGACTTCCGTGGAGATACCCATGAGCCCCCTCAGCGCATTGAGCAACCACCAGATCCGCCTGGCCAGCCGCCCCGTCGGCCTGCCGACCCGCGCCAACTGGAACTTCACCACCGAACCCGTCGCCGAACCCGGCCCGGGCGGCGTGCTGGTGAAAACCCTGTATCTGTCGCTGGACCCGGCCATGCGCGGCTGGATGAACGAAGGCAAAAGCTATATCCCGCCGGTTGAAATCGGTGCCGTCATGCGCGCCGGCGGCGTGGGCCGGGTGATTGCCTCGCAAAACCCGGATTTTGCCGTCGGCGACCATGTGAGCGCCGGGCTGGATGTGCAGGAATACTGCCTGATCCCCCAGGAGCAGATCAAGCGCAGCGGCATGTTCAAAATCGACCCGCAGCTGGGCCTCACGACATGGCTCAATGTGCTGGGCATGCCCGGCATGACCGGCTACTTTGGCCTGCTGGAAGTGGGCCTGCCCAAGGCCGGCGAAACCGTGGTGGTGTCCGGTGCGGCCGGCGCCGTGGGCCAGACCGTGGGGCAAATCGCCAAACTCAAGGGCTGCCGCGTGGTCGGCATTGCCGGCGGCCAGGCCAAGTGCGACTGGGTGGTCAACGAGCTGGGCTTTGACGCCTGCATCGACTACAAAAACAGCGACGTGCGCGCCGGCCTGAAAGAACACTGCCCCAAGGGCGTGGACATTTACTTCGACAATGTGGGCGGCGAGATCCTGGACCTGGTGCTGGCCAAGATCACGCGCGGCGCGCGCATCATCATTTGCGGCGCCATCAGCCAGTACAACAACACCACGCCCGTCAAAGGGCCGGCCAATTACCTGTCGCTGCTGGTGAATCGCGCCCGCATGGAGGGCATTGTGGTGTTTGACTACGCCGACCGCTACCACCTGGGCGTGGCCGAGATGGCGGGCTACCTGAAAACCGGCACCATGAAAAGCAAGGAAGACGTGGTGGTGGGCCTGGACACCTTCCCCGAGAGCCTGCTCAAGCTCTTCAACGGTGAAAACTTCGGCAAGCTGGTGCTGCAGGTCGCACCCGCATGAAGGCCTGAAGGCCTGAAGGCGCGCCATCACGCAGCGACACTCGTTGTACGATCGCTGTCAGCGCTGCCGATGGCGGCCCACTATTGAATTGAACACAGGACCTTTCATGATTCTCGAACTCGCCGACATCCGCATTCAGCCCGGCCAGCAGGCCGCCTTTGACGAAGCCATCCAGCGCGGCATCGCCACCGTGATTTCCAAGGCCAAGGGCTTTCAGGGCTACAAGGTCAACAAGGGCATCGAAAACCCCGAGCGCTACATCCTGCAGATTTTCTGGGAAACGCTGGAAAACCACACCATAGACTTTCGTCACTCGCAGGCCTTTGCCGACTGGCGCGCGATCGTCGGTCCGTTTTTTGCCGGCACCCCCGTCGTCGAACATTTCGAGCTGCTGGCCAAGTCGGCCTGAGCCTGCGCCAGGCGGAAAAAACGGGGCTCTTCAGCCCCGTGTCTTGGTCCGCGAAGTCATTTCGCGATGTTTTCGTGGCCGGCAACCAGCTTGGCCAGCAGTGCCCCCAGTTGCACCTGTTCAGCCGCATCAAGCGGGCTGAGGATGCGCTGCTGGGCCCGCCCCACCGGCCGCTTCATCTGCAGCGCCACCTTTTCGCCTTCGGGGGTGGCCCAGAGCAGCTTGCGCCGCTTGTCGGCGGGATCGGCCTTGCGCGTCACCCAGCCCTTGGCCTCCAGCCGGCCGATCACCGAACCGAAAGTGGCCGGGTCAAACGCCACCCGTCCCGACAGCGTGATCTGGTCCTCGCCCGGCTCGTCCATCAAGGCATTGAGGATGGCAAATTGCACCGGCGTCGCATCAAAACCAGCGGTCTCTTCCATGAAGATGGCGACCGCAAGCTGCTGCGCCCGACGAATCAGGTGGCCAGGGGCCGCGCTGAAATTGAAACTTTTTGCCATGCTTGCAGTTTATACGTTCGGGTATGTGCCAAGCAAACAAATGATAAGCATGCTTACCATAAAATCATCTTCCCGACCTGACGCTGCAAGACATGGCACGGGCGACTTGCGGCTTTCCCTATGGCGTGATTT
>CAZWDK010000086.1:0-11840 GCA_964633095.1 uncultured Polaromonas sp.
TGGGCGCCGCTGCAGCGCGGATGCGC
This sequence comes from uncultured Polaromonas sp., assembly GCA_964633095.1. Lineage (GTDB taxonomy): Bacteria > Pseudomonadota > Gammaproteobacteria > Burkholderiales > Burkholderiaceae_C > Polaromonas. Next base: position 27 of record CAZWDK010000086.1, read on the forward strand.
GCGGCGGACTGTCAATCGAAAAAATCGATGATGACATAACGAAATTTAGCGTTTGTCGCGCTCTGCCCTGCGGTTGATACTGCCTCCCATCTGCCACCGTGCGACCCGGCAGACACAGCAAACCGCAGGAGACCAGCGTGACCGTTATCGATTCTTCCCCGTCGGCTGCCGCCGGGCGTCCTTTGTTCGCGAGCGCCCGCGAAGCGCGCCAGGCGATCCGTGCCGGCCGCTGGCGCGAGCACACCAGCGGCCTCGCGCCGGCCAACGTCCAGGGCAACCTGGCGATCCTGCCGGCGGCGCTGGCGTCCGACTTCCTGCGCTTCTGCCAGCGCAACCCCAAGCCCTGCCCGCTGCTGGCGGTGTCCGAGCCGGGCGACCCGATGCTGCCGACCCTGGGCGCCGACATCGACATCCGCAGCGACCTGCCGCGTTACCGCGTCTGGCGTGACGGCGAACTGGCCGATGAACCGACCGATATCGGCGCGCTCTGGCGCGACGACCTGGTGAGCTTTGTGCTCGGCTGCTCGTTTTCGTTCGAGCATGCCCTGATCGAGGCCGGCATCGAGCTGCGCCATGTGCGCCAGGGCAAGAACGTGGCGATGTACCGCACCAATATCCAGACCACGCCGGCCGGCCCGTTCCACGGTCCGATGGTGGTGTCGATGCGGCCGATGAACGCCGCCGACGCGATTCGCGCGGTGCAGGTGACGGCGCGCGTGCCGGCGGTGCATGGCGCGCCGGTGCATCTGGGCGACCCGGCGTTGATAGGCATCGCCGACATTGGTCGCCCCGATTTCGGCGACCCGGTCGAGATCAAATCCGATGAGGTGCCGGTGTTCTGGGCCTGCGGCGTGACGCCGCAGGCCGTGGTGATGGCGGCGCGTCCCGCGTTTTGCATCACCCATGCGCCGGGCGCCATGCTGATCACGGACCGGCTCAACAGCGATCTGCCCTTCGCCTGAACAAGCGGGCGCTTGCGCGGCCTAAGCTGCAAGCCCCTTCATGCCAGACAACACTTACAGGAGACAAACCATGTGGCTACAGGAAACCAGCAAGGACGAGCGCAAGACCCTGGTCGCGGCGTTCGCCGGCTACGGCGTCGATGCGTTCGATTACATGATCTACACCTTCATGATCCCGACCCTGATCACGCTCTGGGGCATGAGCAAGGCCGAGGCCGGCTACATCGCCACCGGCGCGCTGATCACCTCGGCGATCGGTGGCTGGCTCGCCGGCATCCTGGCCGACAAGTACGGCCGGGTGCGCATCCTGCAGCTGACCGTGCTGTGGTTCACCGTCTTTACCTTTCTGAGCGGTTTCACGACCTCGCCCGAACAACTGCTGGTCACGCGCGCACTGCAGGGCCTGGGCTTTGGCGGTGAATGGTCGGTCGGCTCGGTGCTGATCGCCGAGATGATACGGGCGCGCCACCGCGGCAAGGCGGTCGGCCTGGTGCAAAGCAGCTGGGCCGTTGGCTGGGGGCTGTCGGCGATCGCGTTCTGGGCCGCCTATTCGCTGTTCGCGCCCGAGATCGCCTGGCGCGTGCTGTTCTGGATGGGTATCTTGCCCGCCTTCCTGATTCTTTACATCCGGCGCCAGATCAAGGACCCCGAGGTCTATCACGCCACGCGCGCACAAATGAAGAAGGACGGCGACAGCGGCAACTTTCTCGAGATCTTCTCGCCCGCGCTGCTGCGCACGACGGTGTTCGCGAGCCTGATGGCCACCGGCATGCAGGGCGCCTACTACGCCGTGACGACCTGGCTGCCGACCTTCCTGAAGACCGAACGCCATCTGTCGGTGCTGAACACCAGCGGCTACCTGCTGGTGCTGATCGTTGGTTCCTTCGCCGGCTACCTGACCAGCGCCTGGCTGTCCGACCGCTTGGGCCGGCGCCAATGCTTCATCCTGTTCGCCGTCAGCGCCGGCACGCTGGTCGTGGGCTACACCCTGCTCCCGGTGACCGACGCGATGATGCTGGTGCTGGGCTTTCCGCTGGGCTTCTTCCTGTCGGGGATTTTCTCGGGCATGGGGGCCTACCTGAGCGAGCTGTTCCCAAGCCGGGTGCGCGGCTCGGGCCAGGGCTTCTGCTACAACTTCGGGCGCGCGGTCGGCTCGATCTGCCCGGCGCTGGTGGGTTACCTGAGCACGTCGATTCCGCTCGGCACGGCGATCGGCTACCTTGCGGTCGGCGGCTACCTGCTGGTCGTGATCGCCGCACTGGCGCTGCCTGAAACCAAGGGGCTGGAACTGACCGCCAGCGACCAAGCGCTGGCCGGCAGGGCATGAACGCCTTTGCGCCAGCGCTGGCCGAAGCGCGCCTGCTGCCGCTAGGCGACGCTGCGCTCACGGTGGAGTTCGGCAGCGCGATAGCGCCGCAGATCCACGCCCGGGTGCTCGGTTTCGCCCGCGCGCTGGAGGGACTGGCCGCGAGCGGCCGGATCGATGGCGTGCTCGAATGGGTGCCGACCTTTCGCTCGGTCACGGTGCATTTCGACCCCGACCGCATCGACGGCGAAGCCTTGGCCGCAGACCTGCTGGCGCTCGCGCGCAGCAGCACCAGCCTCACGGTGGCCGGCGCGCACTGGCGTATCCCGGTGTGCTTCGAGCCCGAGTTCGCGCCCGATCTGGACGAACTCGCGGCCGCCAGGGCGATGCCGCGCGAGCGGGTGGTCGAGCTCATGACCCAGACGGTGTTCAGCGTCTACATGCTTGGCTTCCAGCCTGGCTTCAGCTACATGGGCGGCCTGCCCGAGGCACTGGAAATGCCACGCCTGGCGTCGCCGCGCAAGCGTGTCCCGGCGGGCTCGGTCGCCGTGGCGCAGCGCATGTGCGCCGCCTATCCGTGGGAAAGCCCGGGTGGCTGGCGGCTGCTCGGGCGCACGCCGGTGCCGCTGTTCGATGCGGCCGACGCTGAGCGGCCGGCGCTGCTGGCGCCCGGCGACCAGGTGCGCTGGCAGGCGGTCGATCGCGGCGCCTACGAGGCGCTGCAGGCGCGCTGCGCGGCCGGAACGTTCGAGCGCGCGAGTCTGCGCATTGCAGCGGTGTCGGGCGAGGTGTTGTCGTGAGCGCTCAGCTCGAAGTGGTCGAGAGCGGGCTGGCGGTGGCGGTGCAGGACCGCGGCCGCTTCGGCTACCGGCGGCTTGGCGTGCCGGTGTCGGGCGCGCTCGACCCATCGCTGCTGGCGGCGGCGAACGCGCTGCTGGGCAATGCGGCCGACGCCGCGGCGCTCGAAATCCTGCTCACCGGCCCCGCGCTCAAGGTGCGCGCGGGCCGCGTGCGCTTCTCGCTCGCGGGCGAGATCGGCGCCAAACTGCAGAATGCCCAAGGCAAACTGCTGCCGGTCGAACCCTGGTGCACAGTCACGCTCGGCCCCGGCGACACCATCAGGTTCGGCGCCGTCGCCGCGCCCAAAGCGGGTGGCCCGGGCATCGCCTATGTGGGCATCAGCGGCGGGGTCGAGGTGCCGGCCATGCTCGCGAGCCGTTCGACCTACGCGCGCGCCGCCCTCGGCGGCGTGCACGGCCGCGCCATCGCCGTGGGCGACCTGTTGCCGTGCCGCGGTATCGTGGGCGACACGCTGCTCGAGTTCCGTGGCCCCGGGCCCTTGGTGTACGCCCCCGGACCGATCCGCGTCGTGTCCGGGCCGCAGGCCGATCACTTCAGCGACGAGGCGCTGCAGGCCTTTTTCAGCCAGCCCTTCACGGTCACGCGCGACAGCGACCGCATGGGCATGCGGCTCGAGGGTCCGGCGCTGCACCACAGCGCGCTCGGCGCCGACATCGCGTCCGACGGCGTCACGCCGGGTGCGATCCAGGTGCCGGCCAACGGCCAGCCGATCATCCTGATGGCCGATTGCCAGACCGTGGGCGGCTACCCGAAGATCGCGACGGTGATACGCGCCGATCTGCCGCGCCTGGCCCACGCCCGGCCGGGCGCGCAGCTGCGCTTTCAGCGCGTGAGCCTGGCCGAAGCCGCGGTCGCGCGCGCGGCGCAGGCGCAGCAACTGGCGCTCTGGGTCAGCCGCATCGCCAGCTTTCGCCCGCCCGGCATCATCGACGAAGGCGCGCTGTACGGCGGGAACCTGGTCAGTGGCATGATCCGGGCCGATGCGTACGATTGAGCCGCGCGCCGCACTGCTTTCTGGGAGCCACCATCATGTCGAAAATCGTCAACCTCAACGCCGACCTCGGTGAGAGCTTCGGCGCCTGGGCCATGGGCTCGGACCGCGAGATCCTGCAGTCGGTCGCCTCGGCCAACGTGGCCTGCGGCTTCCATGCGGGCGACCCACTGGTGATGCGCAACACGCTGCGGCTGGCCAAGGCGGCCGGGGTCAGCGTCGGCGCGCATCCATCGTTTCCAGACCTGCAGGGCTTTGGCCGCCGCCGCATGCAGCTCGAGCCGGCCGAACTCGAGGCGCTGCTGATCTACCAGATCGCCGCGCTGGACGGCATGGCGCGCACCGAGGGTTTGCGCATGGCCCATGTCAAGGCGCATGGCGCGCTCAGCAACATGGCCTGCGCCGACCTCAACCTGGCGCGCACCGTGGCCGGTGCGATCAAGGCTTACGACCCGGCACTGATCCTGCTCGCGCCCGCGCTGTCCTGCCTGTGCACGGCGGGGCGCGAGGCCGGGCTCGCGGTGGTCGAGGAAATCTTCGCCGATCGCGCCTACCTGGACGACGGCCAGCTGGTGCCGCGTGGCCGCGCCGACGCGATGATCCACGGCGCCGCGCGCTCGCTCGCACATGTCGAAGCCATGCTCGAAGAGCAGGCGCTGATTTCGGTCAGCGGCAAGCGCCTGCCGACGGCCATCGGCAGCATCTGCGTGCACGGCGATGGCCCCGAGGCCGTCGCCACCGCGGCCTATCTGCGCGCCGAACTCGAGCGCAAGGGCTACCAGTTGCGGCCGCTGGGCGCACTCGCGGCATGATCCTGCGGGGCCTGCGAGGGTCGTTGTTTGCTATTAATAATATAGCTGAAAACGTATAATACGCAACGGCTTCGGCTCGATTCCATTCAAGACGGAAAACAGGGCGCCGGACCGCGGCCGAGCCAGCGCCCGGCTACTGCGCCCGCACAAACGCCAGCGCCTCGTGCAATGCCTTCGCGAGATCCGGCGCCGCCGGACCGCTCCAGTAGCTCGCGACCATCGGCAGCGGCGCCAGCGCGGCGTCGCAGCGCAGGATCGCGATCCGGTTGCGCGGCAGCAGCTGCTCGGCCGCGGCGCGCGGCAGGGTGGCGATGCCGAAGCCGCTCTCGACCAGCCGCACCAGCGCCGAAATCGACGACACCGTGTGCACGCGCTTGCCGCCCGAGCCGAGCGAGCGCAGCAGATCGAGCAGCGCAACATGCGGCGCCGAGCCGCGCTGGAAGGTCATCAGGTCGCGCGCCAGCAGCTCGTCGAGGCTCAGCGGTCGCTTGCTCGCCATGTCCTTGGGGCCGACGAACACCATCTCGAGCGGTGTCAGCACTTCGTTGGTGATCTGCTCGCCGAGCGCGGGCAGCGCGGCGAACGCCAGGTCCAGGCTGCCGCGGCGCAGTTGCTCGACCAGTACCGGCGTGGTCTCGATGGTGAGCTCCAGCTCGAGCTGAGGGTTCGATTTTTTCAACAGATCGATCATCGGGATCAGCCAGGTGTGCAGCGCGGTCTCGATGCCACCGATGCGCAGCGACAGCGGCAACTGCTCCGGGCTGCCCAGCTCGGTCTTCATTTCATGCTGCAGCGCCAGCAAGCGCTCGGCGTACAGCAGGAAGCGCGCACCCGCGGGGGTCAGCTTGAAGCCGCGTTCGCGCCGGTCGAGCAGTGTGATTCCGAGTTCCTGCTCAAGTGCGGCCACGCGGTTCGAGACCGCCGACTGCGTCAGGCACAGCTTTTCGGCGCTGCGCGTGATGCTCTTGAGCCGTGCAACCCAGACGAAGGCTTCCACGAAGCGCAAATTCATGGCACCGCTCCCAGTCCCCCGAAAATCGAGCAAGAAAACGCCGGCAGCCCTTTATCGGCGGTTGTTGTAAGCTACTATTATGATAGCGGGCTGAAGGCGTCGCGGGCCGCGCTGACCGTCTCGGTGATGTCCTGCGCGCTGTGCGCTGCGCTGACGAAGCCGGCTTCGTAGAGCGCCGGCGCGTAATACACGCCACGGGCCAGCATGGCGTGGTAGAAGCGGTTGAAGGCCGGGCCATCCGTGGTCATGACCGTGGCGTAGTTTTGCGGCAGCTGTCCCAGCAGGAAAAAGCCGAACATGCCGCCTTCGCTGTCGCCGCAAAACGGCACGCCCGCCTGGGCGGCAGCCTGGGTCAGACCTTGGACCAGGTCGCGCGTGCGCGCACCCAAGGCCTCGTAAAAGCCTGGTTTCTGGATCTCGCGCAGGGTGGCCAGGCCGCAGGCCGTGGCCACCGGGTTGCCCGACAGCGTGCCGGCCTGGTAAACAGAGCCCAGGGGCGCCAGCAGCTCCATCACCGCGCGCGTGCCGCCAAAGGCCGCCATCGGCATGCCGCCGCCTATGACCTTGCCCAAGGCCGTCATGTCGGGCTTGAAGCCCGGAATGCTTTGCGCATAAAGGCTTTGCGCGCCGCCCAGCGCCACGCGAAAACCGGTCATCACTTCGTCAAACACCAGCAGCGCGCCATATTGCGTGCAGAGTTCGCGGCAGCGCTTCATGAAGGGAATGCTGGCCCGCACAAAGTTCATGTTGCCGGCAATCGGCTCGATCATCAGGCAGGCAATGTCCTTGCCGTGCCGTGCAAAGGCCTCTTCCAGCTGGGCGATGTGGTTGTATTCAAGGACCAGAGTATGCTGGACGACTTCAGGCGGTACGCCCGCGCTGGTCGGGCTGCCGAAGGTGGCCAGACCCGAGCCGGCTTTGACCAGCAGCGCGTCGGAATGCCCGTGGTAGCAGCCCTCGAACTTGATGATCTTGCTGCGCCCGGTGGCACCGCGCGCCAGCCTGATCACGCTCATCGTCGCTTCCGTGCCCGAACTCACCAGCCGCAGCATCTCGATGGAAGGCAGCAGCTTCACGATCTCTTCGGCCAGCTCGATTTCGCGCTCGGTCGGCGCACCATAAGAGAAACCGTCGAGCACGGCCTTCTGGACGGCTTCGACGACGGCCGGATGGCCATGGCCCAGGATCATGGGCCCCCAGGAGCCGATGTAGTCGATGTAGCGCTGGCCGTCGGCATCCCAGAAATAGGCGCCCTCGGCCCGCTGGACGAAGCGCGGCGTGCCGCCCACGGCCTTGAAGGCGCGCACGGGCGAATTGACGCCGCCGGGAATCACGGCGCGGGCACGCTCAAACAATGCGTTGCTTCGGGCGGTGTTGGACTTAGTGTTTGATGGTTCCATTGGGGGGCAGCTCAAAAGGGGGATTGGTGGTCAGGTCGCCCGCATCATCGGCCTGTTCCGTTTCGTCGTCGGACTCTTCGGCATCGACATCGGTCTGGGCCCAGAACAGGCGGTCCGGCACGATGTGGCCCATGCCGGGGTGAAAGCCGGCATCCAGGCTGTGGTCCAGATAGGTCAGGGCTTCGGCGGTGGCCGCCTGCAGGTCGTGGCCATTGGCCAGCAGGGCCGCGAGCGCGGCCGACAGCGTCTCGCCGGCGCCGGTGAAGACGGCCTCGAAACGCTCGAACTTCTCGCTGTACAGCACCGTCTGCGGTGTGGCCAGCACGTTGTCTATGAATTGATCGGGCAGGGGGATGCCGGTGACCAGCGTGTAGGGAACACCCAGGGCGACGGCGGCCTGGGCGATGTCGCGCGCCGACGGGTTGCGCTCGCCAGACCAGTCGGGAAGCAGCCAGCGCCACAGGGTACTGTGGTTGCCAACCAACACTGTGGTCTGCGGCAACAGCAATTCGCGAAAGGCATCGAGGTAGCTGTCAATCTCGCTTTCATCCCACCAGGACAGGCTGGGCATATAGGCGATCAGCGGGACATCCGAGTAGTCCGAGGCAATCTCGGCAATGGTGCTGATGTTCTCCGGGCTGCCGACAAAACCGACCTTGATGGCCGAGACCGACATGTCTTCCAGCGCAGAGCGCGCCTGCTCGCTGACGGCCTCTTCGTCGAAGGGGAAGTGGTCAAAAATTTCGGCGGTGTCGCGCATGTAGGCGCCGGTGACGATGGCCAGCGGATGGGCGCCGGCGGAGGCAATGGCCGCGATGTCGGCCGTCAGGCCGCCCGCGCCGCTCGGGTCGTTGGCGTTGAATGCCATGACGCAGGCCGGTGATGCATCGCTGTCCTCGATCTGGAGTTGTCGGCTGTCCATTGGAGGGGGGTGGGGGTTTGCCATAGGCTGCGATTTTGCCTTGTACGTCAATAAGCAACATCGCGTCGATACAATCATTGCATTCTATTCGAAGGCAACTTAAGCTGTGACTCAATCAACGACGTGGATGTGTTTAATTTGTGGGTGGATTTATGACGAAGTCGCCGGTGCGCCAGAGCATGGCATTGCCGCGGGAACGCCTTGGGCCCAGGTGCCCATGAACTGGACCTGCCCGGAATGCGGCGCGCGCAAGGAAGATTTCGAAATGGTTCAGATATAAGCATTTGGGCGATCGCCTTAACGGGCGCGGCCTGGTGCCACGGCACCGGGATCTGTAAAAAACAGGAGCAAAGGCAGTGAGTATTCCCAGTTCCGGACTCAAGGTGTTGGTTGTCGATGACAGCAATACCATCCGGCGTAGCGCCGAGATATTCCTGAAGCAGGGCGGGCATGAGGTGTTGCTGGCGGATGACGGCTTTGATGCCCTCTCCAAGGTCAATGACTACGAGCCCGACCTGATTTTTTGCGACATCTTGATGCCTCGCCTGGATGGCTATCAAACCTGTGCGATTATCAAGCGCAATGAAAAGTTTTCCGGCGTACCCATTGTGATGCTGTCCTCGAAGGACGGCGTGTTCGACAAGGCCCGGGGTCGCATGGTGGGTTCGCAAGACTACCTGACCAAGCCTTTTACCAAAGATCAGCTGCTCCAAACCGTTCGGGAACTGGGTGGCGTAAAAGAGGAAATAGTTTGATGGCGATTAAAAAAATTTTGGTGGTGGATGATTCCAAAACCGAGTTGATGTACCTGACCGACCTGTTGGTCAAAAATGGCTTCACGGTCAAAACCGCCGAGAACGCGGAAGATGCCTTTCGCCGACTGGCGGAAGAAAAGCCTGAGCTGATCCTGATGGATGTGGTGATGCCCGGCCAGAATGGCTTTCAGCTGACAAGGGCGATCACGCGCGACCCCCTTTATTCCGATATCCCCATCGTGATGTGCACCAGCAAGAACCAGGAAACAGACCGTGTCTGGGGCATGCGGCAGGGTGCGAGAGACTACATCACCAAGCCTGTTGAGGCCAGCGAGCTAATGGCCAAAATCAAGGCCCTCGGCTGATTTTCTGGCGTAACACCAGAACATGGCGAACAGACAAGCCCTCAGGGAGCTGCAAACCCGACTGGCCGAAAGGCTGCAGATTGCTCGTACGGAAGGCGTTGCCGCGTCCTGGCTGGCCGTGGAGGCGGGGGGCAAGAACTACCTGTTTCCCTTGAGCCAGTCGGGCGAAATCTTTCCCTGGATCAGCACACAGCCGGTGCCTTATACCCAGGCTTGGTTTGCCGGGGTCGCCAATTTGCGGGGCGGCCTGTTTGGCGTGGTGGACCTGGCAAGCTACGTGAGCGGCCAAGCGCCACCCCTGAAAAATGAACTCACGCGCTCGGATTCCAGGCTTGTCGCGCTCAATAGCGCGCTGGAAGTCAATTGCGCCCTGCTGATCGACAGGCTGGCCGGATTGCGCAACCAGGCCGCGTTCAGCGACTTCTCCGAAAAATCGGCCGATGCGCCCGAATTTTTTGGCAACCAATACGTTGACCTCAATGGCGCAAGCTGGCAGGAAATCAACCTTCAGTTGCTTGCCCAGCAAGCGGATTTTTTGACGATAGGCGCATAGCGCACCCTGTTTCTCCGAGAAGGCTCACCATGTCTGTTATTGAAACTATCCAGAAGCTTTTTAAAACCAGGTCTGTCCAGCACGAGGACAGCATGGACATGGCTTCCCTGGGTGCCCCCGCTGATCCGCTGGCGACCGGTGCCATGGATGAAGACTCCCTGCGCGCTTCGGCTTTGCGTCAGGAGGACGGCAGTTCTGACGCTGCGTTTGCAGCAAGCCGTGTGGCGACGCTTGAAGAGGGGGGCGTGCTTGAAAATCCCGAGCTGCTCAAGCTGCCGCTGCTGGGCCGTCGAACCATAGGCCAGCATCAGCGGATTTTGGTGACCGCGCTGGCTTTGGCGGTGGCGGTGCTGGGTACGGTGACCATTCTGGCGCTGAGCCAGGCGGATAAAGTCGGCCAGCAGGTGGCGGCCACCGGTCAGTCCCTGATGCAGTCCCAGCGCCTGGCGAAATCCGTCTCGCAGGCCCTGGTCGGTAGCGCCCAGGCTTTCCCCGATGTGCATCAAAGTTCTGACGTGCTGGCCAAGACCGTGCGCGGCCTGAAGTCCGGCGAGGACAGCTTGCGCCTGACCGCCGTGAACGAGGATTTGCTGCCTGAGGTGGAAAAGATTACGCCCCTCATGGAGCGGGCCGAGAAAAATGCAAAAACCGTCATGGATCAGCAAAACATTCTGACCCAGGTGGGTAACGCGCTGCGCACCATTAACCGTCAATCTTCTGATTTGCTGGAGATTGCAGAAACCGTGTCCTCTCTCAAGCTTCAGCAAAATGCGGCGCCCACTGAAATTTCGGCGTCCGGTCAGCTGGTGATGTTGACGCAGCGGATTGGTAAGTCGGCCAATGAGTTCCTGACCATGGAGGGCGTGAGCCCCGAGGCGGTGTTCTTGCTGGGCAAGGACTTGAACTCCTTCAAGGAAATTGCCCAGGGTCTGCAGGAGGGCAGCCCCGAGCTGCGCCTGAGCGGCGCCAAGGACCCCCAGACCCGCGAGCGGCTGGACGCCTTGATGGCGCTGTATGAGCAAACACGCGTGCAGGCCGGCGCCATTCTGGGCAATCTGCAGGGTCTGGTCTCCGCCCGTGAGGCCCAGTCGGCCATCATTGCCGACAGCGAACCTCTGCGCCGCGGCCTGGAAGAATTGCAGGGCAAGCTGTCCTCGCAGACGGGTCTGGGTCTGGGCGCGCTGATTACCATGATGGCGGCTGCAGCCTTTGCGCTGCTGTGCGCAGCCGGCCTGGCCCTTTTGCAGGTGCAGGACAGCCAGCAGCGCCAGGCGGTTGCCGAGACCCAGCGTCAGGAAGCGAAAAGCCAGGAGCAGGACGCCAAGCGCGTCAATGACGCCAACCAGGCCGCCATTTTGCGCTTGATGAATGAGTTGCAGACCGTGGCCGAGGGCGACTTGACACAGGAAGCGACCGTGACCGAGGACATTACCGGCGCCATTGCCGACTCGGTGAACTACACGGTGGAAGAGTTGCGCCAGCTGGTGGGTAACGTGCAAAACACGGCGACACGGGTTGCGCAGACGACGGCGCAGGTGGAAAGCACCTCGACGGAGCTGTTGGCAGCGTCGACCGAGCAGTTGCGCGAGATTCGCGAAACCGGCCAGTCGGTGCTCGACATGGCGTCCCGAATCAACGAAGTGTCGACGCATGCGCAAGAGTCTTCTCAGGTGGCGCGCCAGTCGCTGACGGCCGCCGAATCGGGTTTGCAGGCGGTGCAGAATGCCATCGGCGGCATGAACTCGATTCGTGACCAGATTCAGGAAACCTCCAAACGGATTAAACGACTCGGTGAATCGTCGCAAGAGATTGGTGAGATTACCGAGCTGATTTCCGACATTACCGAGCAGACCAACGTGCTGGCGCTGAACGCGG
>CAZWDK010000087.1:0-1379 GCA_964633095.1 uncultured Polaromonas sp.
TAATCGCGTTATCCTTAATGGCTATGACCAAGCTTCTCGATTCCTTCTGGCGTGCCGCGATGTACTGCCTGCATCCGCGTGTCATCGCGCTGTCCATCCTGCCGCTGATCATCATGGCGGTGATCTCGCTGGGCCTGGGCTATTTTTTCTGGGAAAGCGCGCTGATGGCGGTGCGCAGCAACCTGGAAAGCTACGAGCTGGTCAACACCATGGTGCACTGGCTGGAAGGGCTGGGCCTGAGCGGCCTGCGCCTGGTGCTGGCACCGACGCTGCTGCTGTTTCTGGCCATTCCCGTGATCGTGATTGTCGCGCTGCTGTTTGTGGCGCTGTTCATGACGCCCGCCATGGTCGCCCTGGTGGCCGAGCGGCGCTTTGCGCAGCTGGAGCGCAAGAAAGGCGGCTCATTCCTGGCCAGCCTGTTCTGGTCCCTGGGCTCGACCCTGCTGGCTGTCCTGGCGCTGCTGGTGTCCATGCCGCTGTGGCTGATTCCGCCGCTGATCCTGGTTTTGCCGCCGCTGATCTGGGGCTGGCTGACCTACCGGGTCATGTCCTATGACGCACTGGTGGAGCATGCCAGCAGCGAAGAGCGGCGCCAGATCCTCAGGGAAAACCGGGTGCAGCTGCTGGGGATTGGCGTGCTCAGCGGTTACCTGGGCGCCGCGCCCAGCCTGATCTGGGCCTCGGGCGCCATGTTTGTGGCCATGGCGCCTATTCTGGTGCCGGTGGCGATCTGGATCTACACCCTGGTGTTTGCCTTTTCCTCGCTCTGGTTTGCCCACTACACGCTGGCCGCGCTGGACCAGCTTCGCAAGAAGAACAATGGCCTGGCGCCCGACCCGCATGCGCAGACAGCTATTAAATCGATAGCAACCGAGGTTGTGCCGGAAGCTTCCCGGGGCGCCGAACCGCGTTTCGATGCGCTGGGCGGCAGCCGCTCTCCCTTGCCCTGAACCCAACAACTCCTGCCCATGAGCACACATTTCGGACTCATCATCGTCGGCGATGAAATTCTCTCCGGCAAACGTGCCGACAAGCATCTGCCCAAGGTGATTGAGCTGCTGGGCGCGCGCGGCCTGCAGCTGGCCTATGCCGACTACGTGGGCGACGATCCGGAGCGCATCACCGCCACGCTGGCGCGCGCCTTCGCCGCCGCCCGTGCGTCGGGCGACGTGGTGTTTTCCTGCGGCGGCATTGGTGCCACGCCCGACGACCATACCCGGCAATGCGCGGCCAGGGCGCTGGGCCTTGAACTGGCGCTGCACCCCGAGGCCGAAGCCCTGATCCGCGAACGCATGCAGGATGTCGCCAAGGAGCAGGGCCAGCCTTACGAACCCGACCGCCACGACAACATCCACCGCCTGAACATGGGCGTGTTTCCG
>CAZWDK010000087.1:1479-11821 GCA_964633095.1 uncultured Polaromonas sp.
TTACGAACCCGACCGCCACGACAACATCCACCGCCTGAACATGGGCGTGTTTCCGTTGGGCGCGCAAATCATCCCCAATCCCTATAACAAGATTCCCGGCTTTTTTTGCACGGTCGAACGCTCGAGCGGCGCCGGGCCGTCCCAAGGCGCGAGGGCCCCCTCGGGGGGCAGTGACCCGCACGGAGTGGGGGAACGTGGGGGCGTCTATTTCCTGCCAGGCTTTCCGGTCATGGCCTGGCCCATGATGGAATGGGTGTTGGACCGGCGCTACGCCCATCTGCACCAAAAACTGGCCTACATCGAAAAGTCGGTGATCGTGTTTGGTTCCATGGAGGCCATGCTGACCCCGCTGATGCTCGATATTGAGGCGGCCCATGCCGGCGTTAAGGTGTTCAGCCTGCCCAGCGTGGACCACCCCGAATACGGCCGCCATATCGAGTTGGGCGTCAAAGGCAGCCCGGAGGCCGTGAACCTGGCCTATCCGGCCTTGCTGGCCGGCTTGCATCGTTTCGAGCTCAAGTTTGGCCCCGAATTGGTGCGTTGATGTTTGCACCTAATAGGTGCAATTTGTGAAAGCACTTTTATGGTGCGTTGTTTTGAATTTGTTTTTTGGGCCTTGGCGCGGCGAAATGGCGGAAGTCGGGCGAGATAGCGGCACAATCCAAGGTTTGGCAAAAAACTGAACAGCTCCAGGCTGGTGGCACAAAAAGTGCATTCAGCCAACCCGAAGAGAATTTTTTTCAACCACCTACCCAGCAACAGGAGATTTTGATGGCAAAGACCGTCGCAGACGTCATGAAAATGGTCAAGGAAAACGAAGTCAAGTTTGTTGACTTCCGCTTCACCGACACCCGGGGCAAAGAGCAGCACGTGACCGTGCCCGTCTCCCACTTTAACGAAGACAAATTCGCTTCGGGCCATGCGTTTGACGGCTCTTCGATTGCCGGCTGGAAGGGCATTGAAGCCTCCGACATGCAGTTGATGCCTGACCCCAGCACGGCCAACATCGACCCCTTCTTTGAAGAAACGACGCTGCTGATGAGCTGCGACGTGGTCGAGCCCAGCGACGGCAAGGCCTATGACCGCGATCCACGCTCCATCGCCAAGCGCGCCGAAGCCTACCTCAAGGCGTCCGGCCTGGGCGATACCGCCTACTTCGGACCCGAGCCAGAATTTTTCATCTTTGATGACGTGCGCTGGAACACCGACATGTCGGGCACCTTCTTCAAGATCGAGGAGTACGAAGCGCCCTGGAATGCGGGCAAGAAACTCGAAGGCGGCAACCGCGGTCACCGTCCCTCCGTCAAGGGTGGCTACTTTCCCGTGCCTCCGGTTGACAGCACGCAAGACATGCGCGCCGAAATTGCCCTGATCCTCGAATCGCTGGGCATTCCGGTTGAAGTGTTCCATCACGAAGTCGCTGGCCCTGGCCAGAACGAAATCGGCACCAAGTTCAGCACGCTGGTGGAGCGCGCCGACTGGACGCAGCTGCAAAAGTACGTCATTCACAACGTGGCCAACGCCTACGGCAAGACCGCCACCTTCATGCCCAAGCCCATCGTCGGCGACAACGGCTCCGGCATGCACGTGCACCAGTCGATCTGGAAAGACGGCAAAAACCTGTTTGCCGGCGACGGCTATGCCGGTCTGTCCGATTTCGCGCTGTACTACGTGGGCGGCATCATCAAGCACGCCCGTGCCCTGAACGCCATCACCAACCCCGGCACCAACAGCTACAAGCGCCTGGTGCCTGGCTACGAAGCACCGGTCAAGCTGGCCTACTCGGCCAAGAACCGCTCGGCTTCCATCCGCATTCCTTATGTGGCCAACCCCAAGGGACGCCGCATCGAAGCGCGTTTCCCCGATCCACTGATGAACCCTTACCTCGGCTTCGCGGCCCTGATGATGGCCGGTCTGGACGGCGTGGAGAACAAGATCCATCCTGGCGAAGCCGCCACCAAGGACTTGTACCATCTGCCGCCCGAGGAAGACGCACTGGTGCCAACCGTCTGCCACAGCCTGGACCAGGCGCTGGACGCCCTCGACGTGGGCCGTGGCTTCCTGACCAAGGGTGGCGTGTTCACCGACTCCATGCTGGACGCCTACATTGAACTGAAAATGGGTGAAGTGACGCGCTTGCGCCAGGCCACGCACCCGATCGAGTTCGAGATGTACTACTCCCTGTAAGCCGGGGCGGCGCAAAAAAGAAGGACGGCAAATGCCGTCCTTTTTTATGGGCGTCGGGCACTTAACAAGGGTGGTTTATAAGGGTTTACCGGGCCTATGGTTTTGAATTTTTACCGCTTTGCCGCATACTGATTGGCTCGCTTTGGCGCTTGCAAAGCACCCGAAAGACCTTTATGAAAAATACCTTGTTGCTGCCTTTCCTGTCCTTGCTGCTGGCCAGCGCGGGAACCATGGCAGGGGCAGAGCAGGTTTACCGCTGCGCTGGCGTGGGCGGTGGCGCACCCGAATACATCAACAACGCCAAGGATGCGCAAAACCGCAATTGCAAATTGCTGTCCGGCGGCAATGTCACCGTGGTGCAGGGCACGGCCGTGACCAAGGCGCCGGCGCGCGTAGCCGCCGCAGCGCCTGGCGCGCGCAGCGATGCCGGCCCGGAGCAGCGCGCCCGCGACAGCGACGCACGGGTGATCCTGGAATCCGAGCTGAAAAAGGCTGAGGCGAAGCTGGCCGAACAGCTCAAGGAGTACAACAACGGCGAGCCCGAGAAGCAGGGCATCGAGGGGCGCAACTACCAGCGCTACCTGGACCGTGTGAACGAGCTGAAGGACAGCATCGCGCGCAGCCAGAGCGACATTGCCGGCATCAAGCGTGAGATTTCCCGCCTGCCGGCCGCGAATTAGGCGTTTGCGGCCGGCGCTTCTGGGCCAAAATAGACGGCTTGAAAAAGCCACACATTCCTACCGTTCCAGCTGCTGCCCCGGTCCCCGGGGATCATCGTTTTCAGTCGTTTGACCTGCTGGCCACGCTGGTGGCCGTGGTGCGAACCAACGGCATTGTGGTGTTTGCCAATGCGGCGCTGGAAGACGCGCTGGGCACCTCGCGGCGCACCATCGAAGGCTCGCAGTTTCCCGACTGTTTTACCGAGCCGCTGATCCTGCACCATGCGCTGGACGGAGCCGGCAGCAATGAGTTCGCGGCCTTGCGCTATGACGCCTGGCTCAGACGCCTGAACCACGAGCCCATGCCCGTGCATGTGGTGGTGGCGCAAACCGATACGGTGGGCGAAGTCATTGTCGAGCTGCTGCCGCTGGAGCAGCAGGCCAGGCAAGACCGCGAGGAACGCCTGATGGACCAGGCGCAGGCCAACAAAGAGCTGATTCGCAACCTGGCCCACGAAATCAAGAATCCGCTGGGCGGCATTCGCGGCGCGGCGCAGCTGCTGCAAATGGAGATCGACAAGGACTTGACCGAGTACACGCAGGTCATCATCCACGAGGCGGACCGGCTGCAAACCCTGGTCGACCGTCTGCTCGCGCCGCACCGCCGCCCGCACCTGGTGGGCGACGTGAACATCCACGAGGTGTGCGAGCGCGTGCGTTCGCTGATCCTGGCCGAGTTTCCCAGGGGGCTGCTGGTGGTGCGGGACTACGACATCTCGATTCCCGACTTTCGCGGCGACCGCGAGCAACTGATACAGGCGGTGCTCAACATCGCCCACAACGCGGCGCAGTCGCTGGCCGAGCGCCTTGCCGCAGGCGATGCGGAGATCGCTTTCAAGACCCGCATCGCCCGGCAGGTGACTTTTGGCAAGCAGCGCTACCGCTTGGCACTGGAATTGCATGTCATCGACAATGGACCGGGCGTGCCGGACTCCATCAAAGACCGGATTTTCTATCCCCTGGTGTCGGGGCGGGAAGGCGGTTCGGGGCTGGGGCTGACATTGGCGCAAACCTTTGTCCAGCAACACCACGGTTTGATCGAGTGCGAGAGCCGGCCGGGCCGTACAGACTTCAAGATCCTGATTCCTCTGCCTTGAAGCCTGCTCTACCGATCATTGAGGCGACATACAAAGGGACTGCACACAATGAAACCGATTTGGATCGTTGACGATGACCAGTCCATCCGGTTTGTTCTGGAAAAGGCCTTGCTGCGTGAGGAGCTGCCAACGCGCAGTTTCACCAACCCGCGCGAAGTGCTGGCGGCACTGGAAACCGCCACCGAAGAAGAAGGGCCGCAAATCCTGGTGAGCGACATCCGCATGCCGGGCGGCTCGGGCCTGGACCTGCTGGAAAAGGTCAAGGCCAAACTGCCCGGCCTGCCGGTCATCATCATGACGGCGTTTTCCGACCTGGACAGCGCGGTGTCCGCCTTTCAGGGCGGCGCCTTCGAATACCTGCCCAAGCCCTTTGACCTGGTCAAGGCGGTGGAACTGATACACCGCGCCGTCGAGGAAAGCCAGCGCGAGCAAGTGGCCGAAGAGCGCATGGCGGCCGCCCCGGAAATGCTGGGCCAGGCGCCGGCCATGCAGGACGTGTTCCGTGCGATTGGCCGCCTGAGCCAAAGCAATGTGACGGTCATGATTACCGGTGAATCCGGCTCGGGCAAGGAGCTGGTGGCGCGCGCGCTGCACAAGCACTCGCCACGGGCCAACGGCCCCTTTGTGGCCATCAACACCGCCGCCATCCCGAAAGACCTGCTGGAGAGCGAGCTGTTCGGCCATGAGCGCGGTGCCTTCACCGGCGCGCAGACCATGCGGCGCGGCCGCTTCGAGCAGGCCGACGGCGGCACGCTGTTTCTCGATGAAATCGGCGACATGCCGTTTGATCTGCAGACGCGGCTGCTGCGCGTGCTGTCGGACGGGCATTTTTACCGCGTTGGCGGCCACAACGCCGTCAAGGCCAATGTGCGCGTGATTGCCGCCACGCACCAGGACCTGGAGCAGCGCGTCAAGGAAGGCGGTTTTCGGGAAGACCTGTTTCACCGCCTCAACGTGATCCGCCTGCGCCTGCCGGCCCTGCGCGAGCGGCGCGAAGATGTGTCCATGCTGACGCGGCATTTTCTGCAGCAAAGTGCCAAGCAGCTGGGCATAGAGCCCAAGCGGATCACCGACGCGGCCTTGCAGCAGCTGAGCAATTTCAGCTTTCCCGGCAACGTGCGCCAGCTGGAAAACATTTGCCACTGGCTGACCGTGATGGCGCCGGCCCAGGTCATCGAGGCCAAAGACCTGCCGCCCGAGGTGCTGGGCGGTCCCGCCCCTGTGCCCGGCCGGAGCGCGGCAACGGCAGAAAAAACCGAACCGGCCAGGCCCGAACTGGCGGGGCTGGCCGACGCGGCGCCTGCCCTGCCGTCTTTCAGCCAACAGGAGTCAGCGGTTTCGCTGCCGCAGTACCTGGCGGTGGCCGCTGCGGATCAAGGCGCCGGGAACTGGGAAAACGGACTTGAAGCCGAGGCCCTGGCCCTGCTGGCCGCCGGCCGCCATGATGTGTGGGACGTGCTGACGCGCCGCTTTGAGTCCAGGCTGATTCAGACCGCGCTGGCCAATACCCGCGGCCGGCGCATCGAGGCGGCGCACAAGCTGGGCATAGGCCGCAACACCATCACGCGCAAGATCCAGGAGCTGAATCTCGAATAAATAATGGCTGCTGTGCCCTGTGAATGGGCGTTGGCAGCTATTGTTTTTATAGCGAGGCGAGCTCCACGATGACCGGCACATGGTCGCTGGGACGCTCGTTCTTGCGCGGCAGCTTGTCGATCACGCAGCTGGCGACCTGGGGCTTGAGCGCCTCGCTGACCAGGATATGGTCAATGCGCAGCCCGCGGTTGCGCCGGAAGGCAAACTCGCGGTAGTCCCACCAGGAGTAGCTTTTCTCGGGCTGCTCGAACATGCGGAAGGCATCCGTCAGGCCCAGGGCTAGCAGCGCCTGGAAATGCTGGCGCTCTTCGGTGGTGTGGTGAATGGTTTCGCGCAGGCCTTCGGGGTCGTAGGTGTCGCGGTCGTCCGCGGTGATGTTGAAGTCGCCCAGCAGCACCAGCTTCGGGTGCGCCGCCAGCTCTTCGCGCAGCCAGTGGCGCAAGCCGTTGAGCCATTTCATTTTGTACTCAAACTTCTCGCTGCCAGGTTCCTGGCCGTTGACGAAATAGCCGTTGACCACGCGAACCTCGCCCGCCGGCAAGTCCAGCGTGGCGGTAATCACGCGCGACTGCTCGTCGGTAAACCCGACAATGTTTTTCACGACCTTGCGTGCCGGCGCGCGGCTCAGAATCGCGACGCCGTTATAGGTTTTCTGGCCAAGCACCGCGCTGTGGTAGCCAGCGGCTTCCAGTTCCTTGAGGGGAAACTTGTCATCGCTGAGCTTGAGCTCCTGCAGGCACAGGGCATCGACCGGGTTGGCGGCCAGCCAGTCCAGTACCTGCGGCAGCCGCACCGCCAGCGAATTCACGTTCCAGGTCGCGATTTTCATGGTTTCAGGGCTCCAGCCCAGTAAAAACGGGCATAAATTGCTATCAAATATGTAGCAAAGCCAAGGCGCCCAGCACCAGGCCCACACCGGCCAGCGCGAACATCCCGTACTCCAGCCACTTCTTGCGCGTCAGCAGTGCAATCGCCGCCAGGGCAATGGAAACTTGCAGCACCGTGGTGGCTTGTGCCCAGCGGTGGTGTTGGTGCAGCTGATCGTCGGACGACTTGTCCCAGGTGGTGGCCTCGGCCTCGAGCTTTTCGGCATCCGTCTTGATCTCGCCCTTTTCCTTTTCGTAGCGCTCAACCCTGCCCTGGTAGCCGGCCTTTTTATCTTCGGGCGCCAGGTCGCGGGCAAATTCGGCCAGCGACTGCTTGGTGCTCTTGGCCTGGTAGAAGGCCCACTGGTTGGCCGCTTCGGTCTTCTTGATGGCCGCGTTGTTTTTATACAGGCCTGCATTGGCCTGCGTGGCACCGCCCATGTAGGCAAAGATCGCCCCAATCGTCGCGATGATGGCCGTGACGACGGCGATCTGCGCGATCATGCCGCCGCCATTCTCGTGAGCGCCATGCCCGCCCTGGGCCGCATGCTCCAGCTCATGGTCGTGTGGTCCGTGCACGTGAAATCCGCCTTCTGACATATCAATTCCCTTTGTGTCTGATGTAAGTGATAAAACTGAACTTCAGCCCCTTCGAAGACACATGATCTTCACGGGCGGCTGCTATCCATTCGGGGCCCAGCCTGGGGGCGTAGGCATCGCCTTCAAAGTCCTGGGCAATTTCGGTGATTTCGATGCGGTGCGCCAGCGGCTCGGCCTGGGCGTAGATTTGCGCGCCGCCCATGACCCAGACTTCCTGTGCATTGGCGCAGAGCCTGAGCGCTTCGGGCAGGCTGGCGGCGGGCAGGGCGCCATGCTCGTGCCAGCCGGCTTGCCGTGTCACGACAATGTTGATCCGGCCGGGCAGGGGACGGAATTTGGCGGGCAGCGAGTCCCAGGTCTTGCGCCCCATGATGACGGGCCAGCCCTGGGTCAGGCCTTTGAAGTGCGCCATGTCTTCCGGCAAATGCCAGGGCATGGTGTTGTTGTTGCCGATCACGCCATTGGCGGCGCGGGCAAAAATCATGTTGATGTTCATGGGCCGCCCAGAACTCCGTTACACCGCCACCGGCGCCTTGATGGCCGGGTGGTGCTGGTAGTCCAGAAACTCGAAGTCCTCGAACCGGTAGTCGAAGATGGAATCCGGCTTGCGCCCGATCTTCAGCGTGGGGTAGGGATAGGGCGCGCGGCTCAGCTGCAGCGCGACCTGTTCCTGGTGGTTGCTGTAGATATGGCAGTCGCCGCCGGTCCAGATGAAGTCGCCCACGTCCAGGTCGCACTGCTGCGCCACCATGTGGGTGAGCAGGGCGTAGCTGGCGATGTTGAAGGGCACGCCCAGGAAGATGTCGGCGCTGCGCTGGTAGAGCTGGCAGCTGAGCTT
Organism: uncultured Polaromonas sp.; assembly: GCA_964633095.1. GTDB lineage: Bacteria > Pseudomonadota > Gammaproteobacteria > Burkholderiales > Burkholderiaceae_C > Polaromonas. The sequence goes on from CAZWDK010000087.1 coordinate 9,383, forward strand.
GCCCTTGCCGCCGGCCTCGGTGGCAGGCGCCACGTAAAACTGGAAAAAGGCGTGGCAGGGCATCAGCGCCATCTTGGACAGCTCGGCCACATTCCAGGCGCTCACGATGATGCGGCGCGAGTCCGGGTTGGTCTTCAGCGTCTTGATGACTTCGGCAATCTGGTCGATATGGCCGCCGTCCGGCGTCGGCCAGCTGCGCCACTGCACGCCATAGACCGGTCCCAGGTCGCCGTCCTCGCGCGCCCATTCGTCCCAGATGGTGACGCCGCGCTCTTTCAGCCAGTTGTTGTCGCTGGAGCCCTGCAGAAACCACAGCAGCTCGAGCACGATGGATTTGAGGTGGACCTTTTTGGTCGTGACCAGCGGAAAACCTTCGTTCAGGTCGAAACGCATCTGGTGGCCAAACACGCTTTTGGTGCCGGTGCCGGTGCGGTCGGCCTTGAAGGCGCCCTGTGTGTCCACCAGGCGCATCAGGTCTTCGTATTGGGAGCGGACGGGGCGCAGAGTCATGTCAGTAGCAGCTTCAACAGGGGGTGATCGGTCCGCGCAGCCGCTGGCAGGATGGCTGATCCGGGGCCGTGCCAGGCAGGCGGGTACTCCGGGGGGAGCGCTCAAATTGTATTCGCATGGGCCGCCGCGAGCGGCAGAGCCCGAGCCGATCTGGGGGCAAGAAGCGGGCGAATCACACGCCCCCTGGCGCACAGTGCCAGAATACAGCCCCGTTCATTCCTCAACACTTGCCTTACGGCAGAGACAACATCCCATGACCCGTCTTGACTCCACCCCGCAGGGGGGCGCTGCGGCAGCGGCCCAGCCGCCATCATTTCAACCCGCCCAAAGCGAACAGGGCCTGCGCGAGGCCGCGCTGGCCTACCACCGGGCGAGAAACAGCGACGACATAGGCGGCAAGATCGAAATCAGTGTCACCAAGCCCGTGACGACCCAGGACGACCTGTCGCTGGCCTACTCGCCCGGCGTGGCGGTTCCCTGTGTGGAAATTGCGCGCGACCCCGAGCTGGCCTATGAGTACACGGCCAAGGGCAACCTGGTGGCGGTCATCACCAATGGCAGCGCCGTGCTCGGCCTGGGCAACATAGGCGCCGTGGCCGGCAAACCCGTGATGGAGGGCAAGGCCGTGCTGTTCAAGCGTTTTGCCGGCATTGACGCCTTCGATCTGGAAATTGACGAAACCGACCCGGACAAGCTGATCGAGATCATCGCCAGCCTGCACCCGACGTTTGGCGGCATCAACCTGGAAGACATCAAGGCGCCCGAGTGCTTTGCAATTGAGCGTGCGCTGCGCGCGCGCCTGCCGATTCCGGTGTTTCACGACGACCAGCACGGCACGGCCATCGTGGTGGCGGCCGGCCTGCTGAACGCCCTGCACCTGCAGGGCAAGAAACTGGACGAAGTGAGCCTGCTGTGCAACGGCGCCGGCGCCGCCGCCGTGGCTTGCCTGGAACTGCTGGTGAGCCTGGGCCTGAAGAAGAGCAACACCCTGGTCTGCGACTCCAAGGGCGTGATCCACCGCGGACGCGGCGCCAGGGGCGACGACGGTGAAAAGGCCGCCTGGGCGCGCGATACCTCCCATCGCACCCTGCGCGAAGCGATGGCCGGCGTGGACGTGTTCCTCGGCCTCTCGGGCCCGGGCGTGGTGGACCAGGCCATGGTGCGCAGCATGGCGGCCAGGCCGGTGGTGTTTGGCCTGTCCAACCCGGAACCGGAAATTCGCCCCGAGCTGGTGATGGCCGCGGCGCCCGATGCGATCACCGCCACCGGCCGTTCCGACTACCCGAACCAGGTCAACAATGCGCTGTGCTTCCCCTACCTGTTCCGCGCGGCGCTGGACGTGGGCGCGCCGCAGATCGACGAGGCCATGAAGCAGGCAGCGGTGCTGGCGCTGGCCGAATTGGCGCGTGAAGACGCGGCGTTTGACCGCAACAAGCTGCTGCCCACGCTGCTCGATTCACGTCTCTTGGTGACGGTGGCCTCGCGCGTGGCGCAAGCCGCCGTGGACGGCGGCATGGCACGCCGCCCCTACGACGCGCAGGCTTACCGGGCGCGCCTGGAACAGCTGGCGCGCAAGCTGGCGCGCTAGGCTTGCCTGGTGGGCAGCCGGCTTAGCTGCTCCAGGCCGGGCCGAGCCCGTCAGCCGCGCAGCACCCGGCCCGGTTTCATCGGGATCTGCGGGTCCAGCCCGCGCTTGATGCTTCGCATCAGGTCCACCAATACCCAAACCAATGAAATCCATGGGTTTGCGAAGAAGTGACGATCTTGTTCATCAGCCGCTGTGCAGGGTCGGGCGGCATTTTTCGCGGCGGCGGCGCTGCATTCGCGCGGCGCAAGCTGATATAAATCAGGCAGTTACAATTTTTTGGGGAAGGACAGTCACATGCACGACAGCCTTGTTCATAAGACGGCTTTCACTTCCATATCAAG
>CAZWDK010000088.1:0-11569 GCA_964633095.1 uncultured Polaromonas sp.
GCTCCAGCCCACATCTTCGGCACGCATGATTTCGTAGGTGTCGCGCGCTTTGAGCACGCCGTCCTGATGAATCCCCGAGGCATGGGCAAACGCGTTTGCGCCAACCACCGCCTTGTTGGGCTGCACCACAAAGCCGGTGGTCTGGCTGACCATGCGGCTGGCGGCCAGAATATGCTTCGTATCAATGCCCAGATCGAGGCCAAAGTAGTCCCGGCGCGTTTTCACGGCCATCACCACCTCTTCAAGCGAGCAATTGCCCGCACGCTCGCCCAAACCGTTAATGGTGCACTCCACTTGCCGGGCGCCACCAATCTTCACACCCGCAAGAGAGTTGGCAACGGCCATGCCGAGGTCGTTATGGCAGTGCACAGACCAGATGGCTTTGTCGCTGTTGGGAATGCGTTCGCGCAAGTTCTTGATGAAGTTACCGTAAAGCTCGGGAATCGCATAGCCCACGGTATCCGGCACATTGATGGTGGTCGCACCTTCGTGAATCACCGCTTCAAGCACCCGGCACAGGAAGTCAGGATCGGAACGGTAGCCGTCTTCAGGACTGAACTCGATGTCCCCCATGAGGTTGCGCGCGAAGCGCACCGACAGCTTTGCCTGCTCGAACACCTGCTCAGGCGTCATGCGCAACTTCTTTTCCATGTGCAATGCACTGGTCGCCAGAAACAGGTGCAGGCGTCCGGAATTGGCCGGCTTCAGGGCTTCGGCGGCACGGGAAATATCGCGGTCATTGGCACGGGCCAGCGAACAAATGGTGGAGTCCTTGACAACTTCCGCAATGGCCTTGACGCAGTCAAAATCGCCATTCGAACTGGCGGCGAAGCCGGCTTCAATCACATCAACCCTCAGGCGTTCCAGCTGGCGGGCAATCCGCAGCTTTTCGTCCTTGGTCATGGACGCACCGGGTGACTGCTCACCGTCGCGCAAGGTGGTGTCAAAAATAATGAGTTTGTCAGTCATGAGCTTCTCCGGATAGTTTTGATGGTCGAATTTTGGCTGGCAGCTAGTTGGCACATCATCGGTTTCTCTGTATTTCAAAAACCAGCAACCCATAAACAAAAACGGCCCGTTGCTGGTGCAAACGGGCCGTTGAATCAGGTGTACGCGTGCGCTACCGTCTCCGCCCGTTGGCAGATAGCAATAGTGCTAGCGAAATCTTTTTCATCCGGTCAATATATCACAGTTTATTTGTGAAGGCCGCGCTCGTCGGGCTCGTCGGTGGACGTGGAGATCACGCTGGTCTGCTGCCCCTTGGCCCTGCGCCAGCCATACAGCACATAACCCGACAGGCCATACAGCACGAACAGGCCGAACATCACGATGGGCGGATGAATGTTGATCACGGCAATGCCCAGGGCAATCAGCACAATGGCCGCAAACGGCACACTGCGTTTCATCTGGATATCCTTGAAGCTGTAGAACGGCACATTGGTCACCATGGTGAGGCCTGAATACAAGGTCAGGCCAAACGTGATCCAGCGAACCTCCAGGCCATCGACACCGGCATCCGTCATCAACCAGATAAAACCGGCGACCAGGGCAGCAGCAGCCGGTGAAGGCAGGCCCTGGAAGAAACGCTTGTCCACCACCGCCGTGTTGACATTGAAGCGGGCCAGGCGCAGTGCGGCGCAGGCGCAATAGATAAAGGCACCAATCCAGCCCCAGCGCCCCAGACTGGTTAACGCCCACACATATGCAATCAATGCCGGCGCTGCGCCGAAAGAGACCATGTCCGACAGCGAGTCCATCTGCTCGCCAAAAGCACTTTGCGTATTGGTCATGCGCGCCACCCGACCGTCCAGGCTGTCGAGCACCATGGCGCAAAACACGCCAATCGCGGCCTGGTCAAAGCGCCCGTTCATGGCCATGACAATCGCATAAAAGCCACCAAACAGCGCGGCCAGCGTAAACAGATTGGGCAGTATGTAAATGCCCTTGCGGCGCTTGCGTACGACCACCTCTTCGGTGATTGAAGAAGACTCCTCACCATCATGCATAAAAAACACTCCTGAAGCACGATTGGCGCGCGTAAGCAGCTATTAAATTCATAGCAAATAAACCCTGAAAGAGCATGAAGCAACACCCCGGCACGAATAAAGCACCCGTGAATGGCTGACTGCCCAAGGATAACAAATCAGTGCTCCCTGGAGCTGCAGCGCGGCCGCCAACACGCATCCATGTGCCTGCGCCATTAAAAAAGCCGCGCAAGATTTTTGCGCGGCTTCTTGCAGGACAGAGCCCGACAGATCAAAAAATCAGTTGCGCGTCTGGTCGACGAGCTTGTTTTTAGCGATCCAGGGCATCATCGCACGCAACTGTCCGCCCACCTTTTCGATGGAATGCTCAGCCGTCAGACGACGGCGCGCCGTCATGCCGGGGTAGCCGGTGCGGCCTTCCAGGATGAACATCTTGGCGTATTCGCCGGTCTGAATGCGCTTGAGGGCAGCACGCATGGCTTCGCGCGACTGCGCATTGATCACTTCGGGGCCGGTCACGTACTCGCCATATTCCGCGTTGTTGGAGATGGAGTAGTTCATGTTGGCAATGCCACCTTCGTAAATCAGGTCGACGATGAGCTTGAGCTCATGCAGGCACTCAAAATAGGCCATTTCAGGAGCGTAACCGGCTTCCACCAGCGTTTCGTAACCCATCTTGATGAGTTCAACCGCGCCACCGCACAACACAGCCTGTTCGCCAAAGAGATCCGTCTCGGTCTCTTCCTTGAAGTTGGTTTCAATGATGCCGGCCTTGCCACCGCCATTGGCCATGGCATAGCTCAGCGCCAGGTCACGGGCCTTGCCGCTCTTGTCCTGGTGAACGGCGACCAGGTGGGGCACGCCGCCGCCCTGGGTGTAGGTGTTGCGCACGGTGTGGCCGGGGGCCTTGGGGGCGACCATCCAGACATCCAGGTCCGCACGGGGCACGACCTGGTTGTAATGCACGTTGAAACCGTGGGCGAAGGCCAACGAGGCACCTTGCTTGATGTTGGGCTCCACGTTGTTCTTGTAGACGCCGGCGATGTCTTCGTCAGGCAAGAGAATCATGACCACGTCAGCGGCCTTCACTGCGTCGTTGACTTCCATCACGTTCAGGCCGGCCTTGCCGACCTTGTCCCACGATGCGCCGCCCTTGCGCAGGCCGACCACGACCTTCACGCCGCTGTCATTCAGGTTTTGCGCATGGGCATGGCCCTGGCTGCCATAGCCGATGATGGCCACGGTTTTTCCCTTGATCAGGCTCAGATCACAATCTTTGTCGTAAAAAACTTTCATCTCTAGCTCCTAGGTAATCACAAATAAATCAAAAAAATCCGGCAAAAGCGCCGCAAGCGAGGCCTTCACCGGCAGCTTCAAACTCGCAGAATTCGCTCACCACGGCCAATGCCGCTTGAACCGGTTCGCACCGTTTCCAGAATCGCGCTGCGGTCGATGGCCTCCAGAAATGCATCGTTCTTGGATTGATCACCCGTCAACTCGATCGTGTAACTTTTTTCAGTCACATCGATAATTCGCCCGCGGAATATATCAGCCATGCGCTTCATTTCCTCGCGCTCCTTGCCGACCGCGCGCACCTTGACCATCATGAGCTCACGCTCCGTGTAGGCGCCCTCGGTCAGGTCCACAACCTTCACGACCTCAATCAGCCGGTTCAGGTGTTTGGTGATTTGCTCAATGACGTCGTCTGAGCCGCTGGTTTGAATCGTCATGCGCGACAGACTCGCATCTTCCGTCGGCGCGACGGTCAGGCTCTCAATGTTGTAGCCGCGGGCCGAGAACAGGCCGACGACGCGGGAAAGAGCGCCCGGCTCGTTTTCCAGCAAAACTGCAATGATGTGTTTCATAAGAAGATTCCTCTTTTCGCTGCCCTCCCCTGCGCACGGTAATGCGCAGGCTCGGCAGACAATAGATTCGTCAGGGTGACGGTTAATGAATGAACTTCGGCGACTCTGATGTCATTAAAGGTCTTCCGACCCCAGCAACATTTCATTGATGCCCTTGCCGGCCTGCACCATCGGAAACACGTTTTCGGTGGGGTCGGTCCGGAAGTCCATGAACACCGTCCGGTCTTTGAGCTTGCGTGCTTCGCGCAATGCGGGCTCAACATCCTGCGGTTTTTCAATCAGCATGCCCACATGGCCGTAGGCTTCGGCCAGCTTCACAAAATTAGGCAACGCGTCCATGTAGCTGCTGCTGTAGCGGCCTGCATATTCGATTTCCTGCCATTGACGCACCATGCCCAAATAGCGGTTGTTGAGCGACACGATCTTGACCGGTGTGTTGTATTGCAGGCAGGTTGACAACTCCTGAATACACATCTGAATCGAACCTTCGCCGGTGATGCAGAACACTTCTGAGTCGGGCTTGGCCAATTTGATGCCCATGGCGTAGGGAAGGCCCACACCCATGGTGCCCAGGCCGCCGGAATTGATCCAGCGGCGCGGCTCATCAAACTTGTAGTACTGCGCAGCCCACATCTGGTGCTGGCCCACATCCGAGGTAATGTAAGCATCAGCGTCCTTGGTCATGTTCCAGAGCGTTTCAACCACGTACTGCGGCTTGATCACATCGCCCTTGCCCAGGCTGTATTTCATGCAATCGCGCTTGCGCCAGCCTTCAATCGTGTCCCACCAGCCGCCCAGCGCACTGGCATCGGGCTTGAGGCCGGACTCCTTGATCATGGCGATCAACTCGGTCAGCACGTCCTTGACATCGCCGACGATGGGAATATCGACCCTGACGCGCTTGGAAATGCTGGAAGGGTCGATGTCGATGTGAATGATCTTGCGTTCGTTTTGCGCAAAGTGCTTGGGGTTGCCAATCACGCGGTCGTCGAAACGGGCGCCAACGGCCAGCAACACGTCGCAGTTCTGCATCGCGTTGTTGGCTTCAATCGTGCCGTGCATGCCCAACATGCCCAGAAATTTTTTATCGCTGGCCGGATAGGCACCCAGGCCCATCAGTGTATTGGTGCAGGGGTAGCCCAGCATGTCCACCAGCGTACGCAACTCCTGCGAGGCATTGCTGAGCAGCACGCCACCGCCGGTGTAGATGTAAGGCCGCTTGGCAGCCAACAGCAATTGCAGAGCCTTGCGGATTTGCCCGCCATGGCCTTTGCGCACCGGGTTGTAGGAACGCATTTCAACGTCCTGCGGATACCCGTGGTAAAGCGTCTTGTTGAAGGACACGTCTTTGGGAATATCCACCACCACCGGGCCTGGCCGGCCACTCCTGGCGATGTGGAACGCCTTTTTCATCGTCTCGGCCATCTGGCGCACATCCTTGACCAGGAAGTTGTGCTTGACGATGGGCCGGGTGATGCCGACGGTGTCGCATTCCTGGAAGGCATCCAGGCCAATGGCGTGGGTTGGCACCTGACCCGAGATGATGACCATCGGGATGCTGTCCATGTAGGCCGTCGCAATACCGGTCACGGCATTGGTGAGGCCGGGGCCGGAGGTGACCAGCGCAACGCCGACTTCGCCTGTGGCACGTGCATAACCATCGGCGGCATGCACCGCAGCCTGCTCGTGGCGCACCAGCACATGCTGAATCGAGTCTTGCTTGTAAAAAGCGTCGTAAATATGCAGAACTGCGCCGCCCGGATAGCCCCAGATGTGCTTGACACCTTCGGCCTGAAGCGACTTCACGAGGATTTCGGCGCCCCGGAGTTCCTGAGGATTTGCATTGGCAGATGCGGCTGCCGCGGAATTGACTTCCGCCTTGGAGATTTCCATGATGAACCTTTGTGAATTTCTCTAACGAAATACCTTGGGTGCTTCTTCGCCCGCTCTCGTGAAGCAGCGTTGAAACTTGAGACCAAAACCATGGGCAGAAACATAATCCGCCGAGTCATGACCCGTTTGCCTTTTGAATTGCTGCCGGTATTATGACATCAGGCGCTGCCTCATGGCGGCACGGACTGGAAAGACCGCCCAAGGCGCCAGCCGTGATGCGATAATTTTGCAAAGCGTGCTTTTGGGTTATATGCCGGATGCGCATGACTACGCGGCACCCGCAGACCACAACAATGACAGCGCTGGACAAACCGGAACCCTAAACCGTTGGCAACTGAACAAGAACTTTCCGACTTCCTGAAAAGCGTGGAAAAACGCGCTTTCAAGCGCAGTATTTATCACGTTCGGGACGAAGAAGCCGCGCTCGATATCGTTCAGGACAGCATGATGAAACTGGCGCATCACTACGGCGACAAACCCGCCGCCGAACTGCCGATGCTGTTCCAGCGGATTTTGTCCAACACCACGCTGGACTGGTTTCGCCGCCGCAAGACCCGAAACGCGCTGTTCTCCAACATGAGCGACTTCGAATCGCCGGGGGACGACGGAGATTTCGATCTTCTGGAAACTTTAGAGACCCTGACCGACTCTGAAGGCACAGAAAGCGCGCAGGATGCTACCCAGCGGACACAAATATTGCACCAGATCGAGCTGGAAATAAAGGAGTTGCCGGGCCGTCAACGGGAAGCGTTTCTGATGCGTTACTGGGAAGAGATGGATGTGGCCGAAACGGCCGCCGCGATGGGTTGCTCGGAAGGCAGCGTCAAAACTCACTGTTCTAGGGCAGTTCTGGCCCTCAGCAAAGCACTGAGCGCCAAAGGTATAAAGCTATGAATGACTCACTACAGAAAAGAGCAGGTATCCTGCACGACCGCTTCGGCCTGAAAACCGCGTCCTATCTGTCCGCCGGTGCGGCAGACCTGCCCTACGACATCGCCGAGCGCCTGCGCGCCGCCCGCGTGCAAGCCGTCGCCCAACGCAAGGTTGCAAAAACCAGCTTCGCGACCAGCCTTGCCCATGCCGGCGGCAGCGCCGCGCTGACCGGCGGCTCCGACGAGGGCCTGAGCTGGTGGGCCCGCATTGGCTCGGTGCTGCCGCTGATTGCGCTGGTGGTCGGCCTGCTGGTCATCAATTCGATTCAAAACGACAACCGCACCCAGGAACTGGCCGAGGTTGATGTGGCGCTGCTCACCGACGAACTGCCTCCGGCCGCCTTCTCAGACCCGGGTTTTGTCCAGTTTCTCAAGGCTACACGCTAAGCTTTGCCGATCCTCATTGCCCACATGATCGCGCCAGCAGCTTTTTTACAGGCCCCTTCGCCTCTCGATACTCAGCCGATCCGGCTGACGCAACAGACCAAGGGTAGCCGGGCTCTGCGGTCAAGGCTGCTTGTGCTGGGGCTGGCATTAACAGGCTTCTTGCTAGCGCTCCCCGCCACCAGCCATGCTCAAGCCAGCCGGGCCGCAAGCCCTGCCAGCGCGCCGGTGACGAGCAAGGCCGTGCCGGCGGCGACGGCCAAGGCAGCCCCGTCCGGGCCGTCCTGGGCCGATCTCTCCCCGACCCAACAACAAGCGCTCAAGCCGCTGGCCGCAAGCTGGAACACCATCAGCGAGCCGCAAAAGCGCAAATGGCTGGAAATCTCCAAAAATTACGCTTCGCTGCCACCCGAAGGGCAGGCCACCATGCACAGCCGCATGAACGAATGGGTCACGCTGAGCCCGCAGCAGCGCGCCCAGGCCCGACTCAACTTTGCCAAAACCAAAGAGTTGTCCAGGCAATTGACGCCGGAAGAGAAAAAAGCCAAGTGGGAAACCTACCAGGCACTCAGCCCCGAGGAAAAACAGCAGTTGGCGGCCAAGGCCAGCCCCAAGCCGACCGGGGCCGCAACCGCCGTCAAACCGGTGGCGCCGCAAAAGCTGACGACCGTGCCGCCGCACCCCCCTGGCACGCCAGGCGCCAGGCCCACGCCTAAAATAACGCCTTCACAACCGGCGGCCGCGCCCAGCCCCTCAGCCCCCCAGCACTGAAAATCCGCCAGTGCCTCAAGCTGGCCCGGTTGTTCACCAATCATTGCTGTAGCCCATTGGCTACGCCCATACTACGCTATAAAATTGATAGTATCCAACACTCAAAAAACGCCCTCACTGGCCAGGCGCATGGCCTGTTGGCTGTATGAAGGCATGCTGATGTTCGGCGTCGTCTTCATTGCCGGCTACCTGTTCGGCACCCTGAGCCAGACGCGCAACGCACTGGACAACCGCCATGCCTTGCAGGCCTTTGTGTTTGTCGTTTTCGGCATTTACTTTGTCTGGTTCTGGGCCAAGGGCCAAACGCTGGCCATGAAAACTTGGAACATCCGCGTCGTGGATATCAACGGCGCCCCCATCACCCAGCAACGCGCCCTGCTGCGCTACCTGCTGAGCTGGCTGTGGTTTTTGCCGCCGCTGGGCGTGAGCTGGCTGCTCGGCCTGCCGGGCCTGGAAGGTGCCGTGCTGACGCTGGGCTGGGTCGCCGTCTGGGCCATTTTGGCGCGTTTTCACCCACAGCAGCAGTTCTGGCATGACGCCTGGGCCGGCACGCGGCTGATCACCTGGGTAACCCCCGAAAAACCCAAACGCGGCGCAAAGCAGCCCAGATGAGCCGCCCGCGCATCAATCTGCCACAAAGCTGCGCGACAATCGCCCCATGTCCGAACAAGTCCCGTTTCCAGCCCCCCCCAAAACCAACACCAGCCCGCCATCCGCCAACGCTGAACCGGTCAACCCCCAAAAACAGCGCAAGGGCCTGAGCCGCGTCTGGCACGCGCTGGGATATTCCCTGGCCGGCCTGCGCGCGGGCTGGCACGAAACGGCTTTTCGCCAGGAGGCCATGGTTTCCATCGTGCTGATTCCCGCCTCCTTCTGGCTGGGTCGCGGCTGGGTTGAAACGGTTCTGCTGGCTGGCACGGTGCTTCTCATCATGATTGTCGAGCTGCTCAACACCGGCATTGAAACCGCCATTGACCGCATCGGCCCCGAATGGCACGACCTCTCCAAGCGCGCCAAGGACATGGGTAGCGCCGCCGTGCTGCTCAGCCTGCTGCTGTGTGCCGGCACCTGGGCCCTGGCCCTGTTTCAGCGGTTTTCAGCATGAAGCCCGACATGGCAAAACCCACTTTTTCAGTCTGCGTCTACTGTGGCTCGCGCCCCGGACATGAGCCCGAATTTGCAGCCATGGCACGCGAGGTCGGCAGCTGGATAGGCCGGCACGGCGGCCAGCTGGTCTATGGCGGCGGCCGCAATGGCCTGATGGGCATACTGGCCGACGCGGCGCTGGCGGCCGGTGGCCGCGTGGTGGGCGTGATCCCCAAGGCCTTGGTGGAAAAGGAATGGGCCCACACCGGCTGCACCGAGCTGCACATTGTGGACACCATGCACGAGCGCAAACGCATCATGGCCGAGCACGCCGATGCGTTTTTGGCGCTGCCAGGCGGCATCGGCACGCTCGAAGAGTTTTTTGAGGTCTGGACCTGGCGCCAGCTCGGTTACCACGACAAACCGGTGGGCCTGCTCAATATGGCGGGCCATTACGACAGCCTGCTGGCGTTTCTGGGTTCAGCCGTCAACAGCGGCTTCATGAGCGACTGGCAGATGGCACTGATAGACACCGGCAGCGACGCGCAGTTGCTGTTGCAGAAACTGGTGCAGGCAGCGGGCCTGACGGCAGCCACCGACCGGCTGGACCAGATTTGACGCGGTCCGGCTAAACTGAAGTTCCCCCTATCCCGTCGTGACCCACGTGATCGCAAGTCCTTGTCGCGCCTGGGGAATATAGGGTTCCGGCATCATGAAAAGGCGATCTTTTGTAGTCACTAAAATGTCTTGATGTTTGGCGACTTGTCGCCTATGCTTCAGGTATGCCTGCTCGCACCGGAAAAGCCCACGTCGTCACCACGACACGCAAGTACAAGGACCGGGTCTACCGCACCCACCTGTTGCGGCGCAGCTACCGCGAAGACGGCATCGTGAAGAACGAGACCCTGGGCAACCTGTCGCATCTGCCCGATGAGCTCATCGAGATCATCCGCCGCTCGCTGCAGGGCGAGACCTTCGTGCCGGTAGGGCAGGCCTTCGAGATCACTGCATCGCGCCCGCACGGCCATGTGCAGGCCGTTGATGCGGCCATGCAGCGCCTGGACTTTGCTTCGGTGCTCGCTGCCAAGCCCTGCCGCGAGCGCGATCTGGTGCTGGCCATGGTGGCCGCGCGCATCGCAGCGCCCCACACCAAGCTGGCCACCACGCGCTGGTGGCACACCACGACGCTGGCCGAGGACTTTGGCGTGGCCTCATGCGACGAGGATGACCTGTACGCGGCCATGGACTGGCTGCTTGAGCGCCAGGACACGATTCAGAAGAAACTCGCGGCGCGCCACCTCAGCGAAGGCGCCCTGGTGCTGTACGACCTGTCCTCCAGCTACTTCGAGGGCAGCAACTGCCCGCTGGCCAAGCTGGGCTACAGCCGCGACGGCAAAAAAGGGATGCTGCAGGTCAACTACGGCCTGCTCACCGATGCGCGCGGCTGCCCGGTGGCCGTCTCGGTGCACGAAGGCAATGTGGCCGACAGCCAGACCTTCATGCCCGAGGTCAGGCGCCTGCGCAAGCAGTTCGGTGTCGGGCGGCTGGTGATGGTGGGCGACCGCGGCATGATCTCCAGCAAAGCCATCGAGGAGATGCGCGAGAGCGAGGGCATCGCCTGGATCACGGCTCTCAAGAGCATGTCGATCCGCGCCCTGGTGGATCAAGGGCAGTTGCAACTGGACCTGTTCGATGAGCGCAATCTGCTGGAGCTGAGCTCACCGGACTATCCGGGCGAGCGGCTGGTGGCCTGCCGCAATCCGGAACTCGCCAAGTTGCGCGCGCACAAGCGCGAGGAACTGCTGGCGGCCACCGAGCGCAACCTCGAGAAGATCAAGGCTCGGGTGGATGCGGGCAAGCTGGCCGGCCAGGACGAGATCGGCCTACGGGTGGGCAAGATCGTCAACCAGTACAAGGTGGCCAAGCACTTCGAGCTGGCCATCGGCGAGCACACGTTCACCTTTGCGCGCAAGAGCGAGGCCATAGCCGCCGAGGCGGCGCTCGATGGCCTGTACATCATCCGCACTTCGGTGAGTCAGGCGCAGATGGATGCGCCCGACTGCGTGCGCAACTACAAGTCGCTGGCCAACGTGGAGCGGGCGTTTCGCTCGCTCAAGACGATCGAGCTGAAGGTGCGGCCCATCCACCACCGCACAGCCGATCGGGTACGCGCGCACATTCTGCTGTGCATGCTGGCCTACTACGTGGAGTGGCACATGCGTGAGGCTTGGCGCGAGTTGATGTTCGCCGACATGGATCAGGCGGCCAAGGCCACGCGCGATCCGGTGGCGCCGGCCGTGCGTTCCAAGGCGGCGTTGCGCAAGGCAAGCAGCCACACCCTGGACGATGGCACGCCGGTGCACAGCTTTGCCACCTTGATCGAAGAACTGTCCTGCCTCGTGCGCAATACCTGCCGCGCGCCTCATGCCGGTCCCGATGCGCCGACCTTCGAGGTCCTCACCACGCCCAATGCGAAGCAGCAGCGCGCCCTTGAGCTGATCCGGCAGATGCACGTGTAGTCAGAAACCGGAACCCCGATCTCACGCCAAGTGCGCGTCGCACAAGGGAAAACTCGCTCGAAGACCGGGGGAACTTCAGGTTAGAACAATTGACCTGAATCTGCTATTGATTTGGTAGCCCGCTGCGCAATATC
>CAZWDK010000089.1:0-5909 GCA_964633095.1 uncultured Polaromonas sp.
CGGTCGATCCGGTGCGCGACGAAGCCGTCGGCCCGGCCGGCCCCACCACCGCCACCCGCATGGACAAGTTCACCGAGATGATGCTGGCGCAGACCGGCCTGATCGCCATGATCGGCAAGGCCGAGCGCGGCCCGGTCGCCATCGAGGCCATCAAGAAGCACAAGAGCGCCTACCTGATGGCGGTGGGCGGCGCCGCCTACCTGGTGAGCAAGGCGATCAAGCAGGCGCGCGTGCTCGGCTTTGCCGACCTGGGCATGGAAGCGATTTACGAGTTTGACGTGGTGGACATGCCGGTCACCGTGGCGGTCGATGCGGGCGGCACCAGCGCCCACATCACCGGCCCGGCCGAGTGGCAGAAAAAGATTGCCACCGGTGAGTTCAAGCAGATCCCGGTCACCAGCGCCTGAACGCTTGCTCCGGATCAGCGCGTGAGCGGCCAGGCGATTGGGGTTTTCGACAGCGGCATAGGCGGCCTGAGCGTGCTCAAGGCGCTGCGGGCAGAGTTGCCGCACGAAGACTTCATCTACATCGCCGACAGCGGCCACGCGCCCTACGGCGAGCGCGATGTTGCGCATGTGGTGGCGCGCTCCCGCGCCATTGCGAGGTATCTGATCAAGCAGGATGTCAAGGCGCTGGTGATCGCCTGCAACACGGCCACGGCAGCTGCCATTCACCTGCTGCGCGCCGAGCATCCCGGGCTGGCGCTGATCGGCGTTGAGCCGGCCCTCAAGCCTGCCGCGGCATGGAGCCAAACCGGGCACATCGGCGTCATGGCCACCCGCAGCACGCTTTCCAGCGCCAAATTCCGCGCCCTGCTCGACGCACAGGCCGGCCACGCCAGGTTCACCACGCAGCCTTGCGATGGCCTGGCCGATGCCATCGAGCGCGCCGCCATCAGCGGGGATGCCACAGAAATGATAGCAATGTGCACCCGTTATACGGGGGCCATGGGCCTGTTTGGCCTTGAAAAGGGGGGCATCGACACGCTGGTGCTCGGCTGTACCCACTACCCGTTTGCCGCCGAGGCGCTGCGCACCCTGCTGGGGCCGGATGTGCAAATCATGGCCAACGGCGAGGCCGTCGCGCGGCAAACGCGGCGGCTTGTGCAAACGGCCGTGCATCACGCCCAGCCGGCAAGCGGTCAAATCGCGCTGTTCAGCACCGGCCAGCCGCAAAGGCTGCAAGCCGCGGCAGGACGCTGGTTGGGACTGCCAATGCCCGCCAATTTGCTATATTTTTAATAGCACCAAGCGCACACATCTGTTGACGCTACGCCTGCAGGCCCAGAATCGCCTGGCCTGCTGCGTGAGCAGGCGCCAGGCTGCCGGCAAGGGCGGCGCTGCTTCCGGGGCCATCCATGCCGTCACGCAGATGGCCTCCATCGCCTGATCCCACGAGCCGGGTGCTTCGGGGTTTGCTGGAAAACCGGCCTTCGCATAGATGCCCACCACCTTGTCACGCAGGTTGGCGCTGCCGCCCCCGCGCACCAGTTCCTGCCGCCGGGCATCGGTGACCAGCGAGCCGCCAATCAGGGTCAAAGGAGGTGAGCTGATAAGTCCTGTCACGTGAATGTCACGGCACTGGGTCAAACTTGTAGCGATAACTTTAAGCAGGCAAATATGAAGAAATTATGTGTAGTTCTTGGTTTGGTTTTTGCAAGCAATGTATATTCTGCCGCGATCTATCCCATCGACCGTGCAGCGATATTGGCCGGTAGCGTTTTCGACTTTAAGGTCGAGTTTGATACTGTGGTCAATGAAGCAAATCTCACGGTCACCATCAATGGCATTCCGGCAAAAGATATGCTGAAAGCCACTCCCAAATTCATCGAGAGGGAAAATGGCGCAAACGCGTCTTCAATCAGCTTGGCCAATGTCGCCATCGACAAACCCGGTCAATACGTTGTCAAGGCCTCCGACGGAAATTCGAGTATTGAAGTGACCTGGGAGGTCTACAGTACCGGCGCACGCAAAGCAAAGAACGTCATCCTGTTCATCGGCGACGGCATGACGATTGCCAATCGCACAGCAGCGCGTATCTTGTCAAAAGGCATCAAGGAAGGCAAGTATCTTGGCAAGCTGTCTTTTGATGACATGCCGAACATGGCGCTGATTGGAACCTCTGGTGTCGATTCAATCGTCACCGATTCCGCCAACTCGATGAGCGCCTATACCACTGGGCACAAGTCCAGCGTAAACGCGCTGGGTGTGTATGCCAGCCGTGCCAAAGGCAACCTGGATCACCCAAAAGTTGAGACCATCGCCGAAATCATTAAGCGAAAGACAAAAATGGCGGTCGGCATTGTGAGCGATGCCGAAATTGAGGATGCGACGCCTGCTGGTGTTGTTGCTCATACGCGCCGCCGCTCGGACAAGGACATCATCGCCGAGCAGCTGTTCCAGAGTCGTGCCGACGTCATCATGGGTGGCGGCTCCGCTTACTTTTTGCCACGCTCCACACCCGGATCCAAGCGCAAGGACGACAAGGACATCGTCGATTTATTCCGGAAGACGGGTTTTTCCGTTGCCACAACGGATGCTGAAATGAAAGCCGCAGCAAAAAGCGGAACGTCCAAGTTGCTTGGCCTTTATCATTTGGAAAATATGGACGGCGCGTTGGATCGCCATGTGCTGAAAAAGGGCTCTGTAGACAAGTATCCTGACCAGCCCGATGTGGCTGATATGACCAAAGCGGCCATTGACGTCCTATCACGCAACAAAGACGGATTCTTTCTGATGGTCGAGGCTGGTCTGATTGACAAATTCAACCATCCGCTCGATTGGGAGCGAAGTGTTTATGACACCATCATGCTGTCCAATGCGGTGCAGATAGCCAAAGATTTCGCTGCAAAAAATAAGGACACACTGATTCTGGTGACACCGGATCACACGCATGGACTTTCTATTGTTGGCACCGTCGACGACACGAAGCCCAGCGCTGAAATGCGCAACAAGATTGGTGTTTACGAGCAAGCCGGCTACCCAAATTATCCGAAAGCCGATAAAAGCGGCTACCCACCTTCGGTCGATGTCAGCAAGCGTTTGGCAATGACCTTTGGCAATTTTCCGGACTACTATGAAACAAATCGCCCCAAGCTAGGCGGCCCCTTCGTTCCATCGATCAAAAATAGTAAAGGCGATTACATTGCCAATCCGCAGTACAAGGATGAGCCTGGTGCGGTGCTTCGCGTCGGCAACCTCCCGCAATCCGCTGATTCTGGCACGCATACGGCCGATGATGGTGTGTTGAATGCATCCGGACCGGGCGCGAAGCGAGTTCACGGCTTTATGGACAATACGGAAGTGTTCAGAACCATGGTTGATGCGCTCGGATTGGGGCGTAAATAGAACGACTGCGGTAAGTGGTGCTGCCAAATTCAGCGCCAGCTTTTATCGCATTCTGACTAGTTTAGGAGAATCTCATGCCTATCAGTCGCCGCCAATTGTTGGTCAAGTTTTTTGGTGCTGGGCTGGTATCACTTGGCGCCGTTAAAGAAAATGTTGCAATAGCAGGGGATGCCAATCCAATAGCCTTTGCCGAACTCTACAAAAGCGTCGGTCCTTTAGGTATGGTGTTGTCCAATCGAGTAACGAGTTTGGCAGGGAAACCCGTCGAGTTCATGGGATTTATGGCGCCACCGCTCAAACCAGATTCGAAGTTCTTTGTGTTGACTCGGACACCAGTTTCTGTTTGCCCATTTTGCAGCTCCGACGCCGATTGGCCCAACGATATCGTTGTTATCTATCTCAAAGGCAACAGCAATTTCTACCGCGACGGGACGCTGGTGAAGGTGATCGGGAAACTTGAAATTGGCTCCAAAGTGGATACCGTGACTGGGTTCGTCAGCTTGCTAAGGTTGACCGATGCGAGCGTGGTTCAGGCCTGATAGCGAATCTTAAGACCAACGTTTCTTGATTCATGTTAATGGCCACATTGAGCGGTGCTTCGCTGCGCGCTAAATCAATTCATTTCTCAGTTAAAGCCAGTAGCGGTGTTGAGCGATCTGTCCTGGCCATTGAGAATCTTGCATTCTGCGCTGGCGAACAGATTGCACTCTGCGGCCCTTCCGGGTCGGGCAAGACAACATTGCTCAATGTGTTGTTAGGGCTCAAGTTGCTGCCCGGCGCCGACATCAGCTGGGACAACATCAAGCTTTCATCCCTCTCACCGAGTCAGCAAGATCGCTGGCGTCGCGAGCATGTCGGCATCGTGTTTCAGCAATTTCACCTGCATCCCAAACTGTCGCCGATCGACAATGTGTTGCTGAGCGAGCACTTTGGCGCGCTTCGCGTCAGTCCGGCTATTCGCCTGCGGGCGCAGTCCTTGCTGGATCAGTTGAACGTGCCAACGCGACGAAACACCGAGCAGCTATCTCGCGGCGAGATGCAAAGAGTTGCCCTTGCCAGAGCATTCTTGCGCAGGCCGCGCATCTTCATTGCCGATGAGCCCACAGCCAGCCTGGATGTTGCGACTGCGAAAACATCGTTTGCCATGCTGTCGGAGTTGTGCCGCGAAGCAGGTACGACCGCCATCATCACTACGCATGATCAAAACCTGGCAGCCACGCTTGATAGACGACTGGATCTGAAGGATGGTTTGCTTTGCGAGCCACAACATGGCATTTGCGCGTGAATCCGTTTCCATTAGCCTTGGCCGAGCTACGGCAACATGCCTTGAGCTACCTTTTGATGGTGGGCCTTGTCGGGTTGGCCGTGGCAACGGGTATCGGTCTGTCGGTATATCAGCAAGCTTTCAGACAAGGAGCCAATCAGGCCGCGGCACCGTTTGACTTGATCATCGGCGCTGCCGGCAGCGAGACACAGCTTGTCCTGACAACTGTTTATCTGCAGCCAGCTGCATTGACCCTGCTGCCAACACAAGTCCTCGACAGTTTGGCGAAAGATCCCGGCGTGGTGTATGCCGCACCGGTCGCATTGGGTGATTCTGCGGAGGGCTATCCGGTAGTAGGGACTTCAGCGGCACTGCTATCTTCCTTAACAGGAAACCAACTGACTTGCATGCAGACTGTGTCCTCGGACGCATGTTCCTCATGGACCACCAATTCTGCAGTGATTGGTGCAAATGTTGCGCTTGAAGTAGGTCACACATTTGTCGTGTCGCACGGGTTTACAAGCCGGACAGTCATCCCCGAGCTGCAACATGGCAATTTCCCGATAAAGGTTACCCAAAAACTGCCCGCAACAGGATCACCCTGGGATAAGGCAATACTGGTGCCCATCGAAACGATCTGGGCTATGCACACGCCGCATTTTGCAGATCCTCGTATCAAACTTCCCATCGACCCTAGAGTCACAGAGGAACGGCTTCAAATGCTAAAGCGGGTACCAGCGCTAGTGGTGAAGCCTAGAACTTTGGCCGACGCATATCGACTACGACAGCAATATCGCGATGGCCGAACCGTTGCCGTATTCCCAGCCGAAGTCCTTATGCAGCTATATCAAACCGTAGGCAATGCCGCAGACCTCATCTCTGGACTGATCACGTTAATGTTACTGATCGTGATGCTGACGGTTTTATTGTCGATCACCATCCTATTGATGGCGAAACGACCGTTTCTGGCTGTGTTGCGCGCGCTCGGTGCGCCTGTAGGGTTTATTTTTCTACTAACCTGGATACAAGTAGCAGCGGTACTGCTCGGTGGTGTCTTGATTGGGTTACCGTTTGGCTGGTTATTGGCGGTCCTGTTTGGCCAATGGTTTGAAAGTGTCAGCGGCTTGACCATGCATGCCGCAATTGGCGTGCAAGATTTGATGTGGCTGGCCGCGCTCGCGTTGTCATCACTGTTGCTGGCAGTGTTGCCGGCAGTATTGATCTACCGTATGCCATTGGAAAAGGCACTTAAAAACTAAACTTTGACCTTGGTGATGCGCTCAAAGGTCTTGCCAGGC
>CAZWDK010000089.1:6009-7854 GCA_964633095.1 uncultured Polaromonas sp.
CTTTGCGCATTCAAGCGACGCAGCTCCGGTACCTCCTGCGCACAGCGTGCGATGGCTTTCGGGCAGCGGGTCCGAAACACGCAGCCCGAGGGCGGGTCCATGGGTGAAGGCAGGTCGCCTTGCAGCAACTGGATCACCTTCTTTCGCTCCAGCGCCGGGTCGGGAATCGGAATGGCTGACAGCAGCGCCTGGGTGTAGGGATGACGCGGCGTGGCGTACAGCGCCTTCTTCTGGGCCACTTCCATTTCGTGCCCGAGGTACATCACCAAAATACGATCGCTGATGTGTTTGACAACGGCCAGGTCATGGGCGATGAAGATCAGCGCCAGGCCCATGGACTTTTGCAGCGCCTTGAGCAGGTTGATGATCTGCGCCTGAATCGAGACATCGAGCGCCGACACCGGCTCATCGCAGATGATGAGCTTGGGCTCCAGAATCAGGGCCCGGGCAATGCCTATGCGCTGGCACTGGCCGCCCGAAAACTCGTGCGGGTAGCGGTTGATCTGCTGCGCCGTCAGGCCGACGCGGCCCATCATCGCCTTGACGCGCTTCATCACCTCGGCCTCGGGCATGCCGGCGTGGTGCGTGCGCAGGGGCTCGGCAATGATTTGCGCGATGGTCATGCGCGGGTCCAGCGAGGCCAGCGGGTCCTGAAAAATCATCTGGATGTCTTTTCGGACAGCCAACCAGGCCTGGCTAGAGGCCCCGGTCATTTCCTGGCCCATCCAGACGATGCTGCCGGCGCTGGCGGGGATCAGGTTGAGCACGGCGCGCGCCAGGGTCGACTTGCCGCAACCGGACTCGCCCACCACGCCCAGTGTTTCTCCCGCATGAATGTCGAAAGAGACACCATCGACGGCCTTCAGAGTGCGGGCCGGCGACCAGGGCCAGGCGCCGCCCGTTTTGACCTTGAAGTGCACTTTCAAATCGCGCACCGACAGAATCGGCTGGGCCGCCTCACGCATGGCTCACTCCCTTGGCCGCGAGTTCGGACACGGCCTGAATCGATTTATGGCAGGCCCGGCGCACGGCCGGATTGTTCTCGGCAGCCAGCAATGCGGGCAGTACCTCGCGGCACTCGGCGTTGGCCAAGGTGCAGCGCTCGCTGAATGGGCAGCCCTTGGGCAGCCGCGCCATGTTGGGCGGCGCGCCGGGAATGGCAACCAGGGCTTCATCCTCCGCGTCCAGGCGCGGTATGGCGCCCAGCAGGCCCACGGTATAGGGATGGGAGGCGCTGTAAAAAATGCTGTTGGCGTCGCCCTGCTCCATCACGCGCCCGCCATACAGCACCATCACCTCGTCGCACAAGCCGGCCACCACGCCCAGGTCGTGCGTGATCATGACAATCGCGGTGCCAAAGTCGCGCTGCAGATCGCGCAGCAAGGCAATGATCTGGGCCTGCACCGTCACGTCCAGCGCCGTCGTGGGCTCGTCGGCAATCAGCACCTCGGGCTCGCACAGCAAGGCCATGGCAATCATCACACGCTGGCGCATGCCGCCGGAAAACTCATGCGGGTACATCGCGATGCGGCGGGCCGCCTCGGGGATCTTGACGGCATCGAGCAGTGCTACCGACCGGGCGCGTGCGGACTTGCGGTCCAGGCCCTTGTGAAACTGCAGCACTTCGGTCATCTGCCGCTCCACCGTCAGGTAGGGATTGAGCGAGGTCATCGGGTCCTGAAAAATCATGGCCACGCGGTTGCCGCGAATTTTGTTCAGCTCGGCCGGCTTCATGGCCAGCAAGTCCTGGCCCTGGTACAAGGCCTGGCCGGTGGCCTTGCCGTTGTTGGCGAGCAGGCCCATCATGGCCAGCACGCTCTGGCTTTTGCCGGAGCCGCTTTCGCC
>CAZWDK010000089.1:7954-9723 GCA_964633095.1 uncultured Polaromonas sp.
TCCATGACGGACGCGCCATCGTGAATCAGCACGCCCCAGCTCGTCATCGGCTCCTGAATCCCCAGACCCAGAAAGGACAGCACGGACTCGGTCAGGATCACGGCCGGCACCGTGACCGTGGTGTAAATCACCACAATGCCCAAAAGATTCGGGACGATGTGCTGGAAGATGATGCGGCGCGTCGGCACGCCCAGGGCGCGGGCCGCTTCGATGAATTCCTTGGAGCGCAGTGACAGGGTCTGGCCGCGCACCACACGCGCCATGTCCATCCAGGAGAACACCGTGATGGTGATCACCACCAGGTAGAAGGCCCGTCCCAGCAGGGTCACCAGCAAGATGGCGATCAGCAAATAGGGCACGGCGTACATCATGTCCACGACGCGCATCATGAAGGCGTCCACCTTGCCGCCCATGAAACCCGCCGTCGCCCCCCAGACGATGCCCAGGGTGACGGAAGACAGGGTGGCCAGAAAGCCCACCATGAGGGAGACGCGGCCGCCGACCAGGCTGCGCACCAGCAAATCGCGGCCAGACTCGTCGGTGCCGAAAAAATGCCAGTTCTTGAGCATGGGCGGCATGCTCATGGCATCCCAGTCGGCGGCGTCAAAAGCGTGCGGCAGCAGCCAGGGCCCGACGATGCAGGTCAGCGTGATGAGGAGCAGCAGGCACAGGCTGAGCACTGCCGCCTTGTTGCGCAAAAAACGTGCGCGCGCATCGGCCCAGGGGCTGCGCCCCGAGATGTCGGCCGCCTCCAGCGTATTGCCCAGGGCCGCGACCAGCGCATCCGGTTTGTTCTTGAATAGCATGTGACGTCCTTCAGTACCTGATCTTCGGATCAAGCAGGGCGTAGGCCAGATCGACCAGCAGGTTGAAGGTCACGGCAATCACGGTCACCAGCACCACCAGGCCCAGCACCAGGGTGTAGTCGCGATTGGCGGCGCCGTTCACGATCAGCTTTCCCAGGCCCGGCAGCGAGAACACCGACTCGGTCACGATGGCCGAGGTGATCGATGAAATCGCCAGCGGCCCGATGACCGACACCACCGGCAGCAGCGCGGGCTTGAGGGCGTGGCGCAGGATGATGGTGCGCATGGGCAGGCCCTTGGCACGCGCCGTGCGGATGAAGTTGCTGTGCAGCACTTCAATCAGGCTGCCGCGCATGACGCGCCCTATGGTGGCGACGTTGATGAAAACCAGCAGCAGCATGGGCAAGACCATGAAGCGCGGCGAGAAATCGTTCCAGCCCCCGGCCGGCGCGACCTTGAGCCAGACGGCAAAAACCAGAATCAACACGGGGCCGATCACAAACGAGGGAAAGGCATGGCCGGCATTGCCGAGCAGCATCACCAGGTAATCGACCACGCTGTTCTGGCGCAAGGCGGCTATGGTGCCGAGCAGCACCCCGACCAACAGGGCGATGACAATGGCGCCCCCGCCTATCACCGCGGATACCGGCAGCGCCTTGGCCACCAGCTCGTTGACCGACCAGTCGGCATAGCGAAACGAGGCGCCCAGGTCACCGTGCAGCAGGCTGTTGAGGTAGTGCAGGTATTGCTGCCACAGCGGCAAGTCCAGGTGGTACTTGGCCTGCAGGTTGGCCAGTACCGCCGCGGACACCTTGCGTTCGTCGTCAAACGGCCCGCCCGGCGTGCCGTGGAGCAGGAGGTAGCAGACGGTGACGACGGCCAGCAAGGTCGGAATCGTCGCCAGAATGCGCCTGAGGGTGTAGGACCACATGAAGAATATCTCCGGTCGATGTCAGTGTGAGC
>CAZWDK010000089.1:9823-11377 GCA_964633095.1 uncultured Polaromonas sp.
TCAATGCTTGATGATGTACAGGTCCTTGGCGCGGTAGCGGTCCAACGCATTGGTCGTCGAATAACCGCCCACATAGGGCTTGACCAGTCGCGGCACGGTGTACTGCAGCAAGGGGATCATGGGGTAGTCGTCCATGATCATCTTCGCCGCCTGGGTCAGCAGGGCTTTGCGCTTGGCGGGGTCCAGCGACTGGTTGCCCTGATCGATCAGCGCGGAGGCTTTGCGGTTGCAGCTGTTGTGGTAGTTCTGGTCCGAATCGCATTGCACCAGCGTCAAAAAGGTGGTCGCATCGTTGTAGTCGGCAACCCAGCCGTTGCGGGCCATCTGATAGTCTTTGTCCGTGCGTTTCTTGATCAGCACCTTGAACTCCATCGCTTCCAGTTCAACGTCCAGGCCCAGCTTGGTTTTCCACTCGGAGGCCGCAAAAATGGCCATTTTCTTGTGGTAGTCGCTGGTGTTGTAGGAAAACTTGATCCTGGTGCCGGGTGCAACGCCTGCGGCCGCCATCAGCTTCTTGGCCTCCGCCACCCGTTTGTCCATGGGCCACTTGGCCCAGTCATAGGCGGTGACATCCGCACCCGCCGTGCCCTTGACGATCACGCCATAGGCCGGCGTCTGGCCATCGGCCGTCACGCGCTGCGCCAGGATGTCGCGGTCAATCGCCATGGACAGCGCCTGGCGCACGCGTATGTCCTTGAGGACCGGGTCCGCATTGTTCAGGGAGTAGTAGCGCAGGCCCAGCATGTCGGTATTGCGGATTTCCTTGGGGTACTGCGCCTTGTACTTGTCGAAGGTACCGGGAGGGAGCTGGTACACCCAGTCGTTCTCGCCCGACTCGTAGAGCTTGACATCGGCGTTGCCGTCCTCGACCGAGAGGTAGGTGATCTTGTTCAGCAGGACATTTTTGGCATCCCAGTAGCTGGGGCTCTTGACCAGTGTGATCTTGCTGTTGACCTGCCAGTCTTTCAGGGTGAAGGCGCCATTGCTCACCATGTTGGCCGGCTTGGTCCAGTCTTTGCCAAACTTTTCGATGGTCGCTTTATGCAGCGGGGCCAGCTGCGGATTGGAAACGACTTCAGGCAGGAAGCTAACGGGGAAAGGCGTCCTGATTTCCAGGGTGTAGGGGTCCACGGCCTTTACGCCCAGTTCGGTGCCGGGCTTCTTGCCCTCGATGATCTCCTTGGCATTGAGCAGGAAGATGCCGTAGGTGGCGGCGTATTTCGAGGCGGTCGCCGGGTCGACGAAACGGCGCAGGCTGTAGACAAAGTCGTCGGCGGTCACCGCATCGCCGTTGGACCACTTGGCGTTCTTGCGCAGCTTGAAGACCCAGGTTTGGGCATCGGCCTGCTTCCAGCTCTCGGCGACCGCAGGCACAATCTTGCCGTTCGCATCGGCCGCCGTCAGGCCCTCAAACATGTCACGGATGATGTTGTTGGCCGGCACACCCGACGCCAGCGCGGCGTCCAGGGTTTCGGGCTCGGAACCATTGTTGCGAACCAGCTCCTGGGTTTCATGCAGCTTCACGCCCGCGGGCACCGTGGCTGCGGCAGCCAG
>CAZWDK010000090.1:0-11338 GCA_964633095.1 uncultured Polaromonas sp.
TGCCGCTCGCTCAAGCTGCCGCCCATGCTCGGCTACCTCGCGGTCGGCGTGCTGATCGGGCCCAATGCGCTGGCGCTGGCGCAAAACGCCGAGGGCGTGCGGTACCTGGGCGAGTTCGGCGTGGTGTTTCTGATGTTTGTGATCGGGCTGGAGTTCAACCTGCCCAAGCTGCGCTCGATGCGCCGCCATGTGTTCGGCCTGGGGCTGCTGCAGGTGGCGCTCACCATGGTGCTGGCGACCCTGGGTTCGCTGTTCCTGGCCAGCATGGCGCCCACCTTGTGGAAGATGGAATGGCAAACCGCGCTGGCGCTGTCGGGGGCGATCGCCATGAGCAGCACTGCTATCGTGGTCAAGCTGCTGGCCGAGCGGCTGGAACTCGACGCCGAACACGGCAAGCGCGTGATGGGCGTGCTGCTGTTCCAGGATCTGGCCGTGGTGCCGCTGCTGGTACTGATCCCGGCGCTGGGCTCCTCGCCCGACAGGCTGTTCACGGCGCTGGCGATCGCCGCGCTGAAGGCCACCGTGCTGGTCGGCCTGCTGATGACCGGCGGCCAGCGCGTCATGCGCTGGTGGCTGACCCTGGTGGCGCGGCGCAAGAGCGATGAGCTGTTTGTGCTCAACCTGCTGCTGGTCACCCTGGCGCTGGCCTGGCTGACCGAGTGGGCCGGCCTGAGTCTGGCACTGGGCGCCTTTATCGCCGGCATGCTGATTTCGGAAACCGAATACAAGCACCAGGTGGAGACCGACATCCGGCCGTTTCACGATGTCTTGCTGGGCCTGTTTTTCATCAGCGTCGGCATGCTGCTGGACTGGCACATCGTGTTTGAACGCTGGCCGCTGGTGCTGCTGCTGCTGGTGCTGCCCGTCATCTTCAAGCTGCTGCTGGTGACGGCGCTGGCGCGCATGCTGGGCGCGACCGCCGGCGTGTCGCTGCGCACCGGCCTGTACCTGGCGCAGGCCGGTGAATTCGGCTTTGTGCTGCTGTCGCTGGCGCAGGGGAGCCGGCTGATCCCGCCGCACCTGCTCAATCCCATCCTGGCCAGCATGGTGCTGTCGATGCTGGCCACGCCCTTCATCATCATGTACAGCAACCGCATCGTGATGAAGCTGGTGGCCAGCGAATGGCTGCAGCAGTCGCTGCAAATGACCACGATTGCGCGCCGGTCCATCAACGTCAACAAGCATGTGATCATTTGCGGCTACGGCCGCTGCGGCCAGAACCTGGGCCACATGCTGGAGCGCGAAGGCATCCAGTACATGGCGCTGGACCTGGACCCGGACCGGGTGCGTCAGGCCGCGGCGGCTGGCGACTCGGTGGTGTTTGGCGACGCGGTGCGGCTGCAGGCCCTGATGGCGGCCGGCCTGGCCCGGGCCAGCGCCGTGGTGGTGACCTACCTGGACACCGCCAGCGCGCTCAAGGTGCTGGCCAACGCGCGCGCCCATGCGCCCACGGTGCCGGTGATTGTGCGCACGGTCGATGACCATGACCTGGAAAAACTGCAGGCCGCCGGCGCCACCGAGGTGGTGCCCGAGGCGATAGAGGGCAGCCTGATGCTGGCCAGCCATGCGCTGGCGCTGGTGGGCGTGCCCATGCGGCGCGTGATCCGCGTGGTGCAGGACCAGCGCGATGCGCGCTACAACCTGCTGCGCGGCTACTTTCGCGGTGCCGATGACGACACCGTGAATGAACTGGAGCAGGAACGCCTCGCCAGCGTGACGCTGCCGCTGGGCATCCAGTCCGTGGGCAAGACGCTGGCGGCGCTGGCGCTGCACGCGACCGGCGTGCGCGTGGTCAGCCTGCGGCGCGGCAGCGGCAAAACGCAGGAGGCGCATGAGGACACCCTGCTCGAAGGCGGCGACACCCTGGTGCTGTCAGGCAAGCCCGAGGCGCTGGCGATGGCGGAAGAAAAACTGCTGAGCAGCCGCTAGGCCAACGCCAAGCCGGCTCCGCCTATCCCCTGAAGCGTCCGGCCTGCTATTGAATTCATAGCTGCCTGCGCCCATTTTGATTGGGCGAGAAGGCTGTTTTATGCATCAACCAGGGCGGCGCGGCCGGCCCGGCGCCTCACCTCAGGTCGCCGTATTGCGTGCTGCTGAGCGCCGGGGCGGCCGCAAATTCGAACAGTTCGGTGTCGGCAAAACCGGCATCGACACGCTGGCCGCGAGGGGCTTTCTGGCCATGCGCTGCCGCCGGTGTCTGCGCGGAGGCGGTGCGCAGGGCCTGTTTGAAGGCGGCGACTTCATCCGCCATGACCGGCTCACGGCGTGCCTGCGCCGGCTTGGCGGGGGTGGCCGGGACGCCGTGCGCGGCCTCTTGATCCGTGCGCCAGTAAACCGCCGGCACCCTGATCTCAAAGCGCGCCCTGGCATGTTGCACAATCAGCGCCTCGATCTCGCCCAGCCGCGGCGGCGGGCCGCCGTCAGCCGTCTCCAGGTCCATCATGACCAGGAATTCATCGCCTGGCTGATCCAGCGACAACACCTTGAATTTATAGCTGGCGGACAGCACGCCGGCGCGTGTCATGGCCTCGCGAATCGCGACATACAGCTGCTCGCGCCGGGCATGGCGCTTGAACTTGCGCTCCTCACCGCGGTCGCTGGCGGCCTCTGCCGGCAGCCGCTGGGGCGAGCTGGGCCGTGGCTTGTCCCGACCCGGCGCGGTGCGGTTGTGCGTTGTGCTGGCGGCGGGGGTTGACTTGCGGGGAGCGCCCGAGAACCACTTGAAAAAAGACATGGACAGAGTTCTCGCGTTGATTGAGGCAAAGGATTTTATTTCACCATAGGCCATGCCCAATTGCATGACAGCGGCGGCGGCGCGCGACAAAAAAACCACAGGGCACAGCGGGCGGCGCCCGCCGGTGTCACGGTTTTTTCAGGTGACCGCCACGCGCTTGGCGCGGTTGTACAGGCGCTTGGCCATCACCGCACCCATGGCCATGGTCAGCTCCAGCGCAATCGGGCTGTGCCGGTTGGCCAGCTCCAGAAAGCGCATGGGCGTCAGGCACCACAGCTTGCAGGGCGTGGAGGCGTGCACGGTGGCGGTGCGCGGCAGGTGCGAGAAGAAAGAACCCTCGCCCAGCACCGTGCCGGCCCCGGCCAGCGCCATCCGGACACGCGCCTTCTCGTCTTCGTAATGAACGCTGAGGGAGCCGCTTTCGATGAAATACAGGGTACGGTCCAGCGCGCCCTGCTCCATCAGCACCTGGCCGCTGTTCAGGGCAAAAGGCTGCATGTAGCTGGCCAGAATGTCCCAGTGCGGCTGGTTGAACTGGCAACGCAGGGCGTCACTGGCATGGCAATGGGCGATGGCCTGGGCCAGGCCCTGGATGTCAAAGCGGGTGGCGGCGGGAAGTGGGGCGTTCATAGTGGCTGGGAAGATACCTTTGCACTACACACCGGACAAGGGACGCTAACACCCACTTACATCTGATACAGGTGGCTCCGGGCCGTCGTGTACGCCCGGCCAGGCTTACTTGCCAATACAGAAGCTGGAAAAGATTTCGCCCAGCAGGTCGTCGGGCGTGAACGCGCCGGTGATCTCGCTCAAATGCAGCTGCGCCTGGCGCAAGTCCTCGGCCAGCAAATCCAGCGCCGGCCGCGCCGCCTGCAGCTGGCCGGCGGCTATGGCCAGCTGGGCCGCCACCTGCTGCAGCGCACGCACATGGCGTTCGCGCGCCATGAACACGCCTTCGGGCGCCGCCTGCCAGCCCACCAGCCGCAGCAACTGCTGGCGCAGCCTGTCCAGGCCGGCGCCGGTCCTGGCGGAAATCGGCACGCCGCCGGGCAGCCCGTCCAGCACGGCAGGCGCGGCCATGTCGGACTTGTTCCAGACATCGATCACCGGCGTGTTTTCAGGGAGTTTCTGGGCGATGGCCCTTGCTATGCGGGCGTCATCAGCTATGTAATTAATAGCGTCCGGGGTTTGGGCCGCGGCCTCGCGGCGCGTCAGGTCGTGCAGGAACAGCACGGCATCCGCCGTCTCAATCTCGGCCCAGGCGCGCTCCACGCCGATTTTTTCCACCTCGTCCAGCGCCTCGCGCAGGCCGGCGGTGTCCACCACATGCAGCGGCACGCCCTCGATCTGGATCAGCTGCGACACCTTGTCGCGCGTGGTGCCGGCAATCGGCGTGACGATGGCCAGTTCGGCGCCGGCCAGCGCATTGAGCAGCGAGCTTTTGCCGGCATTGGGCTGGCCGGCAATCACCACCTTGATGCCCTCGCGCAGGATGGCGCCCTGGGTGGCGCGCTGCATCACGCCGGCCAGCGTCGTCTGCAGTCGCGTCAGCTGGCCCTGGGCATCGGCCTGTTGCAGAAAGTCGATGTCCTCCTCGGGAAAATCGAGCGTCGCCTCGACCAGCATGCGCAGGTGAATCAGCTGCTCCAGCAGCCGCTTCACCTCTTGCGAAAACTCGCCCGACATGGAGCGCGCGGCCGAGCGGGCGGCGGTTTCGGTGCTGGCGTCGATCAGGTCGGCAATGGCCTCGGCCTGCGCCAGGTCGATCTTGTCGTTGAGAAAGGCGCGCTCGGTGAATTCCCCCGGCTGCGCCACCCGCAGCCGCGGCAGCCAGGCCTGGCCGGTCGCCGGATTGGTCGCGGCACCGGCCTCCAGGCAGCGCGCCAGCAGCAATTGCAGCACCACCGGCCCGCCATGCGCCTGCAACTCCAGCACATCCTCGCCGGTGTAGGAATGCGGCGCCGGGAAATGAATCGCCAGGCCCTGGTCTATGACCTGGCCCCGGCCATCGCGAAACGGCAGGTAGCTGGCCTGCCTGGCGGCCAGCGGCCGGCCGCAGACGGCGGCGATCACCGGCGCAATGTCTTTGCCCGAAACCCGGACAATGCCCACCGCACCGCGGCCGGGGGCGGTGGCGATGGCGGCGATGGGATCGTGATGGCGGCTGAGCATGAGGCGCAATGTTAAAGGGCCGCATCAGCGGCCCTTGTTGGCTTACCTGAACTTAGGCAGGTTGAACTGCGGCGGCACACCCATCCGGGTATTGATCACCCACTGCTGGGTAATCGACAGGATGTTGTTGGTGATCCAGTACAAGACCAGGCCGGCCGGGAAGGCAAAGAACATCACGCTGAACACCAGCGGCATGATCCACATCATCTTGGCCTGCATGGGATCCGGCGGCGCGGGGTTGAGCGCCGTCTGCAACAGGGTGGTCATGGTCATGACGACAGGCAGAATGAAGTAGGGGTCTTTCGACGACAGGTCGCTGATCCACAAGATCCAGGGCGCGTTGCGCATCTCGACGCTGGACAGCAGCACCCAGTACAGCGCAATAAACACCGGAATCTGGATCATGATGGGGAAGCAGCCGCCCATCGGGTTGACCTTTTCCTCGCGGTAGATTTTCATCATCTGCTGCTGCATTTCCTGCGGCTTGTCCTTCAGGCGCTCGCGCATTTCCGTGATCCTGGGATTGATGGCCTTCATCTTGGCCATGCTGGCGTAGGCCTTGGCATTGAGCCAGTAGAACGCCAATTTCAGCAGCAGCACCAGCGCCACGATGGACCAGCCCCAGTTGTTGATGAAGCCGTGCAGCTTGTCGAGCAGCCAGTACAGCGGCTTGGCCAGAATGGTCAGCCAGCCATAGTCTTTCACCAGTTCCAGGCCGGGGGCCAGGGCTTCCAGTTTTTTCTCTTCCTGCGGGCCGACAAAAAACTTGGCATCGATGCTCTTGCTGGCGCCGGGCGCGATGCTGTCCAGCGGCGTGATCATGCCGACGGCATAGAGGTTGTTGTCCACCTTGCGCAGGAACAGATCGCGCTTGAGGCCATCGGCCAAGATCCAGGCCGACGCAAAGTAATGCTGCACCATGGCCACATAGCCGTTGCTGGCCTGTTTTTCCACATCGACCTTGTTGTTCTCGATGTCCTTGAATTCAACCTTCTGGTATTTCTTGGCTTCGGTGTAAATCGCCGGGCCGGTGAAGGTGGAGTAGAACGAAGACTCGCCGGGCGGCTTGTTGCCGTCACGCACCAGCTGCAGATAGAGCTGCGGGGCCACCGGTGCCGTGCCGCTGTTGATGATGTCATGGCGCACCGCAATATCGTAGGCGCCACGTTTGAGCGTGTAGGTTTTCACCAGCTTGACGCCGCCCACATCGGCCGACTCGAACTTGAGCTGCAGTTCGTTCTGGCCGTCTTTCAGCTCGCGCTCGCCGGCCACCAGGGTCATGGGCGTCTTGTGGGTGGGCAGGGCGCTGGCGCCTATCAGGCCGGTTTGCGCCACATAGACGCGGTCGGCGCTTTCGTCCAGCAGCACGAAACCGGCGTCCTTGTTCGCCATGTCCTTGAATTTGCGGAAGGCCGAGTGCACCAGGGTGCCGCCTTCGCTGTCAAAGGTCAGGCTGAGAACATCGGTGTTCACGACCACGCGTTCCTTGCTGGCGCCTGGCGCCGTGGACGGCGCGCCGCCGGGAACGGCGCCGGGTGTGGCCGGTGCCGCAGCGGTGGCAGAAGACGCAGCCGGAACCGACGAGGCGGATGGCGCCGACGCCACGGCGGCCGGTGCCTTGGCGGTTGGCGTGGCCGAAGGGAAAAAGGTGGCCTTGTGGCCGTTGAAAACCTGCCACTGGTCCCACAACAGAACCATGGAAAAACCAAAAATCACCCACAAGATGGTGCGGCGGATGTCATTCATGACGGCGTCTTTTTAGAAGGAATGGAAGTCACGGGCGTGACCAGTCGGGTGAAAAGAGAAACCGAAGCCATGGGCGGCACGGGATCATGCCCGCCCTCGCACCAGGGCTGGCAGCGCGCCAGGCGGCGCAATGTCAGGTAGCTGCCGATGGCCGCGCCATGCTGCTGCAGGGCCTGCAGGGAATAGGCCGAGCAAGTCGGTTCAAAGCGGCAGGCAGAACCCAGCCAGGGACTGAGCAGCAGGCGATAGCCCTTGACCAGCCCGATCAGCAGCGTTTGCGGAAAGCGAAACACGGCCCGGGCCAGCGAGCTCATGATGCGTTGGCTCCTGCCTGCAGCAAGGCCTGGACTTCGGCGCGCACGGCCTGCTTGAGCCGCTCGGAACTGGCGCTGACAAATTCGGTGCGGGAAAAATCACGCCGCAGGCGAACCACGAATGCGGCCGCCGGATAGCGATGCGAATAATCAGCGCTCACGCTGTAGACCTGCCGCTTGATGGCATTGCGCGTGACGGCCCGTTTGGCCCAGCGCTTGGGAACCATCGCGCCGATCCAGAAGTCCTGGACCGGGAACAACACCGGCGCAGCCAGAAGCCTGCCGGGCGGCATGGCGGCCGCCCTGGCATCCAGCGTATTGCGGTGCAAGGCGAAGTGCATCGTTTTTGCAACAATGGCACCGGCAAGTACTGCCTGAAACTGGGGTCGGGTCTGAAGCCGCTGCACTAGCGCCCAGCGTCAGCTCAAGAGCAATCGGCCGGCCAACAAGCGGGCTTAGACGGCCAGGCGCTTGCGGCCTTTGGCGCGACGTGCAGCGATCACTGCGCGGCCGCCGCGCGTTTTCATGCGCGTCAGAAAGCCGTGCGTACGTGCGCGCTTGACTTTGGAAGGTTGGTATGTGCGTTTCATGATAAATCCTACTAGCCTTTAATACGGCTGTTAGCTACAAAGCTTCCCTTGGTGATCCGAATGATCTTGGTGGCCGCACAGCACGGCCAACTTTGCAAGTCCGCAGGACTTGCAGCCCACTTGCAGCGGCTGCCGTTTTAACGACCCAGCCAGTGCGCCGGCGGGTCAGGTAAATCGGCCCGCGCAAGCAGCATCCATCCGCTACGAATCGGGAAAACCCATGATTATCGCAGATTTCCCAAGCCTGGCAACAAGTTAGCCGCGCCAAGGGGGCAAGGAGGGGGATCGCCGCGCCGCGCCTGCACGGAGTCGCCGAATCCTGAAATAGGTTAAAACCCGTGCCCTTATTTTTGTGGATAACTTGCCGGCAGACTACAATTACGGGTGTCAAAAATTAACAATATCCACAAGCGACGAGTCGCTGATTCACGCCGGCAGTCCGGTCAAAAGCTGTCATGAGCGAAGGTGCCGTGCAAAACCTGAGCCACGACCTGTGGCAAACCTGTGTAGATCATCTGGCCCAGGAGCTCCCCGAGCAGCAGTTCAACACCTGGATTCGTCCGCTGGAGGTGCTGGTCGCCCCCGATCTGTCCAAGGTCACGATACAGGTCGGCAACCGCTTCAAGCTGGACTGGATCCGGGCCCAGTATGCGGCGCGTATCTCGGCCCTGCTTGAAAAAATCTCGGGCCAACGGATTCTGCTTGAACTGGCGATGGCTCCGCGCGAGGCGCCCGCCAAGTCGGCCGCACTGGCCCGCAATTTCGAGGGCAACGGGGTGATCGAGCCGGCCGGCCTGGGCGCGCCCGAAGACGCGCCCGGTGCGCCCTTCAAGAGCCGTCTCAACAGCGCGCTCACCTTCGACACCCTGATTGAAGGCACGGCCAACCGCATGGGCCGGGCCGCCGCGCTGCATGTCTCCAGCAGCCTGGGCCAGCTGTACAACCCGCTGTTCATCTATGGCGGCGTCGGTCTGGGCAAAACCCATTTGATGCACGCCATCGGCAACAAGCTGATCGCCGACAATCCGGCCGC
Organism: uncultured Polaromonas sp.; assembly: GCA_964633095.1. Lineage (GTDB taxonomy): Bacteria > Pseudomonadota > Gammaproteobacteria > Burkholderiales > Burkholderiaceae_C > Polaromonas. The sequence goes on from CAZWDK010000090.1 coordinate 8,590, forward strand.
CAAGGTGCTCTACATCCATGCCGAGCAGTTTGTGTCGGATGTGGTGAAGGCCTACCAGCGCAAGACCTTTGACGAGTTCAAGGAGCGCTACCACTCGCTCGACCTGCTGCTGATCGATGACGTGCAGTTTCTGGCCAACAAGGACCGTACCCAGGAAGAGTTTTTCAACGCCTTCGAGGCCTTGCTGGCCAAGAAGTCGCACATCGTGATGACCAGCGACACCTATCCCAAGGGCCTGGCCGATATTCACGAACGCCTGGTGTCCCGCTTCGACTCCGGGCTGACGGTGGCGATCGAGCCGCCCGAGCTGGAAATGCGGGTGGCGATTCTGATCAACAAGTCACGGGTGGAAGGCGCCGAGATGCCCGAGGAAGTCGCCTTCTTCGTGGCCAAGAACGTGCGCTCCAACGTGCGCGAGCTGGAAGGCGCGCTGCGCAAGATCCTGGCCTATTCGCGTTTCAACCACAAGGAAATCTCCATCCAGCTGGCGCGCGAGGCCCTGCGCGATCTGCTGTCGATCCAGAACCGGCAGATTTCGGTGGAGAACATCCAGAAGACGGTGGCCGACTATTACAAGATCAAGGTCGCCGACATGTATTCCAAGAAGCGGCCCGCCAGCATTGCCCGGCCGCGCCAGATTGCCATGTACCTGGCCAAGGAGCTCACGCAAAAAAGCCTGCCCGAGATTGGCGAGCTGTTTGGCGGCCGCGACCACACCACCGTGCTGCACGCCGTGCGCAAGATGGCGGCGGAACGCCAGCAGATGACCGAGCTCAACCAGCAGCTGCATGTGCTGGAACAAACCCTGAAAGGTTGAAAGTAGTACTTTTTAGCTCATTTCGGTCCGCCGATGCCTCTGCCCGACAACCATGGGGACAACTTTTGAACAAGCCATGACTTATCCACAGAAGAAGATGACAATGAAAAGTTGTTCAGGTCCGGCAGAACTTTCCAGCGACGCCTGAACACAAGCTTAAACAAACGCCAAGTAGTTGATTAAAAAGGAGAAAATGGCACTGTCCACAGATGGTTGCGAGCCTTACTACTACTACTAATTTGAATTAGAGAATTAAAGATAAATACAGAGGAAGTCATGATCGTTTTGAAAGCCACCCAGGAAAAGGTTTTGTCCGTTCTTCAGTCGGTGTCAGGAATTGTTGAACGCAGGCACACCTTGCCGATTCTGGCCAATGTGTTGATTCGCAAAACCGGCGCACAGCTGCAGCTGACCACCAGCGATCTTGAAATTCAGATCCGCACAACGGCAGAGCTGGATGGCGATGATGGCAACTTCACCACGACAGTGGGCGCTCGCAAACTTATTGATATCCTGCGTTCCATGCCGAGTGAGCAGACGGTGTCGCTGGAGTCGGCCCAGAACAAGCTGGTCCTCAAGGGCGGTAAAAGCCGTTTTACCCTGCAAACCCTGCCGGCCGAAGACTTCCCGCTGGTGCAGGAAGCCGCCAACTTCGGGCCCAGCTTCTCGGTGCCGCAGAAAGTCCTCAAGGAATTGCTGAACCAGGTGTCGTTTGCCATGGCGGTGCACGACATTCGCTACTACCTCAACGGCATCTTGTTTGTGGCCGAAGGCAAACAGCTGAGCCTGGTGGCGACCGACGGCCACCGGCTGGCGTTTTCATCGGCCACGCTGGATGTGGAAGTGCCCAAGCAGGAAGTGATCCTGCCGCGCAAGACGGTGCTGGAGATGCAGCGCCTGCTCAGCGACAAGGAAGGCGCCATCGAGATGCAGTTTGCCGGCAACCAGGCCAGGTTCAGCTTCGAGGGCATGGAGTTTGTCACCAAGCTGGTCGAAGGCAAATTCCCCGACTACAACCGCGTGATTCCGAAGAACCACAAAAACATCGTCACCCTGGGCCGCCTGCCGCTGCTGGCCAGCCTGCAGCGCACGGCGATCCTGACCAGCGAAAAGTTCAAGGGCGTGCGCCTGAACATCGAGCCCGGCACGCTGCGCGTGGCTTCCAACAACGCCGAGCAGGAAGAGGCCGTCGACGAACTCGACATCGACTACGGTGGCGATGAAATCGAAATTGGCTTTAACGTGACCTACCTGATAGACGCGCTGTCCAATATGGACCAGGACATGGTGAAGATTGAGCTGGCCGACTCCAACAGCTCGGCGCTGCTCACCATTCCCGACGACGCGGCCTTCAAGTACGTGGTCATGCCGATGCGCATTTGACGCCTTAAAACGTCGCAAAATACCAACAGACCCGCGGCGTTGCGCGGGTTTGGTCATTCAAGAGATTGAAGAAATTCGAGATAAAGCCGGTTATGACTGAAGAAAACAAACTGAACGAAGCCGATCAGGTGCACGTAACTGAGGGTGCCGCAGGCGAGGGAAGCTCCAATTTCCAGCCCAAAATCGACACCAACCAGGCCGGCGCGTCGGAAGCCTATGGCGAAGGCTCGATCCAGATCCTGGAGGGCCTGGAGGCCGTGCGCAAGCGCCCCGGCATGTACATTGGCGACACTTCAGACGGTACCGGCCTGCACCACCTGGTGTTCGAGGTGGTGGACAACTCGATCGACGAGGCGCTGGCCGGCCACTGCGATGACATCGTGGTCACCATCCACACCGACAACTCCATCAGCGTGACCGACAACGGCCGCGGCATCCCGACCGGCATCAAGCTGGACGACAAGCACGAGCCCAAGCGCTCGGCCGCCGAAATTGCCCTGACCGAGCTGCACGCCGGCGGCAAGTTCAACCAGAACAGCTACAAGGTGT
>CAZWDK010000091.1:0-11275 GCA_964633095.1 uncultured Polaromonas sp.
CTGCGCGCCGCAGCGCAGGCCCTGGGCAACTACCGGCTGGAGGATTGCGAACTGTTTGTCACGCTGGAGCCGTGCGCCATGTGCAGCGGCGCCATGCTGCACGCCCGGCTCAAGCGCGTGGTGTTTGGCGCGCCGGATCCCAAGACCGGCGCCGCCGGCTCGATCATCAACCTGTTTGCACAGCCGCAGTTGAACCACCAGACCGTGCTGCAGGGCGGGGTGCTTGCCGAGGAATGCGGCACCTTGCTGCAAGACTTCTTTCGCCAGCGCCGTGCCGACCAGCGCGAGGAGTTCAGGCTGAACCATCCGCTGCGCGACGATGCACTGCGTACACCCGATGCCGCTTTCAAGAGCCTGCCGGCGTATCCGTGGCCGCCCCGCTACATCAGCGACTTGCCGGCGCTTGGTGGCCTGCGCATGCACTACCTGGATGAGGTGGGCGAGATGGGGCAGGGTAGCGACCAGCGCCTGACGTATTTATGCCTGCATGGCAACCCGGCCTGGAGCTACCTGTACCGCAAGATGATCCCGGTCTTACTGCAGGCTGGGCACCGGGTGGTGGCACCCGACCTGATCGGCTTTGGCAAAAGCGACAAACCCAAGAAGGACAGCTTCCATACCTTCAGCGTGCACCGCCAGATGTTGCTGGAGCTGGTTGAACGGCTGGACCTGCAGAACATCGTGCTGGTGGTCCAGGATTGGGGCGGCCTGCTTGGCCTCACGCTGCCCGTGGCCGCGCCGCAGCGCTACAGAGGCCTGCTGGTCATGAACACCCTGCTGGCAACCGGTGATGAACCCTTGCCGGCCGGCTTTCTGGCCTGGCGCGAGATGTGCGCCAAAAAACCGGACTACGACGTGGCGCGGCTGTTGGCCCGCGGCAACCCGCGGTTGAGCGCCGAAGAATGCGCCGCCTACGCAGCCCCGTTCCCCGACAGGGGCCATCGCGCCGCCCTGCGCGCCTTTCCGCCCATGGTGCCGGAATCCGAAGATGCGGACGGCGCGGCCATTTCGCGTCAGGCGCGCGAGTTTTGGCAGAACAGCTGGGCCGGGCAGACGCTGATGGCGGTAGGCGCACAAGACCCGGTGCTAGGCACACCGGTCATGCGGGCGCTGCAAACGAGGGTTCGCGGCTGCGGCGAGCCTTGGGTGCTGGAGCAAGCCGGTCATTTTGTACCGGAGCAGGGCGAGCAGATTGCGCGCGAAGCACTGCATTTCTTTCAGCCCTGACTCCTGAGGTGCGTGGCAATGGGATACTTGCACCCGTGAAAAAACATATCTACATCTACTCTCCCTCCAGCGCGGTGCGCGACAAGGCCAGCTTCAAGCGTGGCGTCAAGCGTCTGACGGCGCTGGGCCATGAAGTCGAGATTGACGAAGCCGCACTGGCAACGCACCAGCGTTTTGCCGGCGATGACGAAACCCGGCTGGCGGCCATCCAGCGGGCGGCGGCCAGTGGTGCCGATGTGGCGCTGATTTCGCGTGGCGGCTATGGTCTCTCGCGCCTGCTGCCGGGGATCAACTACAAGGCGGTGGCCAAGTCGATTGCCAAGGGCACTCAGTTTGTGGGCTTGAGCGACTTCACGGCATTTCAGACGGCGCTGCTGGCCAAAACCGGTGCGGTGACCTGGGCCGGGCCGGCGCTGGGTGAAGACTTTGGCACCGAGGCCGCGCCAGACGACATCATGGAAGCCTGTTTTGAGGACCTGATCAGCGGGCAGGGCGAGGGAGCGGGCTGGCGGCTGCCCAAACCCGCCAACCATTCCGCTATCAATTCAATAGCTGCTGGCGCCGTTCCATCGGGGGCTATAGCCAAATTCACCATTAAGGATGCGGTCTTGTGGGGCGGCAACCTGGCGATGCTATCGTCGCTGGTGGGCACGCCCTACCTGCCCGTCGTCAAGGGTGGCATCCTGTTTCTTGAAGATGTCGGCGAGCATCCTTTCCGGGTCGAGCGCATGCTCACGCAACTGCTGCACGCGGGCGTGCTGGCACAGCAAAAGGCGGTGATTTTCGGGCAATTCACCAACTACCAGCTGGTGCCGCATGACAGGGGGTTTAAATTGCCTGGCGTGGTGGCTTGGCTGCAAAGCCAGATCAAGGCGCGGGTGCTGACCGGTCTGCCTTTTGGCCATGTGGCCACCAAGGTGCTGCTGCCCGTCGGCCACAAAGTCACGCTGGCCGTCGAGGGCCGGGACGCGTTTTTGCTGTGGGGCCATCAGCATTAGGCTGAGGCAGGCCAAAAAGCAGGCCCGTGGCTGGCGTGATGCGGCTAGGCTGCAGGGGCCTGGCGCGTCAGTGCGTGAGGGTACTCGGTCTTGAACTCAGGCCGCGTGGCAGCAGACCCTTGAACATATCGCTGATATGGGCAACTTTTTCCCGCGCGATGGTTTCTCCGTGCCTGTCAGCCAGTGCGACCATGAGATCGCCACGGACGTACCACAGGGCCTGGGCATCCTGCGCATAACGCACGCGCAGGACTGTTTTGGGGTGGTTTTTTTCGCCCAACTCACCGAGTTCATCGAGAATGAGCTGGCGGATGTCTTCGGTCAGGCCTTCCTGGCGGGAAAGCGAGGCTTTACCGGAGCCCATCAGGGCCTGAAAATAGTCTTTTAGGTGAGTCTTAAGCCAGCGCATGAAAGTCAAAATGTTTTTGCGTTGTATCCCTGAGCCCCTAGCCATGGTCCCGCTGAATGACTTTTTTGGTTAGGGTACAGTGGCTTGGGCCTTGACGCAAGCTGGCTTGGGCCCGATGCCCACAAAAAAACAACAGACAAATCATGGGTTTAGGCCCTAAATATCAAGTTGATTCTGGATTTGAACGGTATTTAAGCTTTTTTGGTTACATTGATTCCAGCCCTGCTTGCCAAATGCCTTGCCCATTAAAAATCAGCGCTCGATGAATTTCATTCTTCAAGCCTTTCAAGCCCTTCCAGACTGACAGGACGCCCGACATGACTGCTTCCACGACGGTTTACCCCGCGCATTACATCAACGGCCAATGGCTCAAGGCCCAGTCACCGCAAACCCTGCCGGTGCACGATTCCAGCACCGAAGCCCTGATGGCGACGGTTCCATCCGGCACGGCGGCCGAGGCCGAAGCCGCCGTGCTGGCGGCCCGTGCCGCATTTGAGGGCTGGTCGGCGCTGCCGGTGGAAACCCGTGCGGCCTACCTCGACAAGGTGTCCGCCGGCATCAAGGCGCGCAGCGAAGAGCTGGCGCTGGCCATTGCCCGAGAAGTCGGCATGCCGCTGAAAATGGCGCGTGCCGTGCAGGTCGGCGGGCCGGCCTGGCACTGGGGCAATTTTGCCAAGGTGGCACGCAACTTCGAATGGGAGAAAAAAGTCGGCAACTCGCTGGTGGTACGCGAGCCGATTGGCGTGGTGGGCTGCATCACGCCCTGGAATTTTCCGCTCAGCCAGATCACGCTCAAGATAGCCCCGGCCATGGTGGCGGGTTGCACCGTGGTGCTCAAGCCCAGTGAAATCGCGCCGGTCAACGCCATGCTCCTGGCCGAAATCATTCACGAGGCCGGCCTGCCGCCCGGCGTGTTCAACCTGGTCAACGGCCTGGGCCCGGTGGTGGGCGAGGTACTGGCCACGCACCCCGAAGTGGACATGCTGAGCTTTACCGGCTCGACCCGCGCCGGCAAGCGGGTCAGCGAACTGGCCAGCCAGTCAGTCAAGCGCGTGACGCTGGAGTTGGGCGGCAAGTCGGCCAGCGTGATTCTGGACGATGCCGACCTGGAGGCGGCGGTCAAGGGCACGGTATCGGCCTGCATGCTCAACAGCGGCCAGACCTGCTCGGCCCATACCCGCATGCTGGTGCCGGCCGGCCGCTATGAAGAGGTCAAGGCCCTGGCACAGGCGGCCATTGCCAAGTTCAATATCGGCCCCAGCCTTGACGAAGGCAGCAGACTGGGCCCGCTGGTGAGCGCCGCCCAGCGCGACCGCGTGCTTGGCTTCATACGCACCGGCATTGAAGAGGGCGCCGACGTGATGGCCGGCGGTGCCGCTGCGCCCGCCATGGAAAAAGGGGAGGGTAAAGGCTATTTTGTGCAACCGACGATTCTGGGCATCAAGGCCAGCGATACGCTGGCGCAGGAAGAAATTTTTGGCCCGGTGCTGGTCGTCATCGCCTACCAGGACGAAGATGACGCCGTGGCCATTGCCAACAACACCATTTACGGGCTGGGTGGCGCGGTCTGGAGCGGCACCGACGAGCATGCACTGAAAGTCGCGCGCCGCCTGCGCACTGGCCAGGTCGACATCAACGGCGGCCCCTTCAACAGCCAGGCGCCGTTTGGCGGCTACAAGCAGTCGGGCAATGGGCGTGAAAACGGGGTCTATGGTCTTGAGGAGTTTCTGGAGTTCAAGGCGCTGCAATTCAAACCCGGCGCGGGCTGAAGCCGCACCAGAACACTCTGTTTTTGCTTTCAAATTCAGTGCGTATGATGTAATTGCGCGCAATCACCCCAAGCACCCGAAACAGTCTACATGGCAGAAGTCACCGTTGTTTTTGCCGATCTCACGGGAAGCACAGGCGTCTTCGAGTCACTAGGCAATGCCAAGGCCACGCGGGCCATCACGCGCCTGACGCACTGGATAGGTGAGGTCTGCGGCGCGCACGGTGGCCGCGTTGTGAAAAACCTGGGTGACGGCGTGCTGGCGGTGTTTCCCGTCAACAGCCGTGCGCTGGACGCCGTGACCGAGCTGCAGCGGGTGCACCTGGATCGCATTCGTACCTGGCCGGCCCAACTCAAGATGCGGCTTCAGGTCGGCATGGCGCGCGGAGAAATCGTCGAGCAAGACGGCGACTGCTTTGGCGATGCGGTCAATGTAGCCTCGCGCCTGAGTGATCTGTCCGGCCCGGACCAGATTCTTGCCAGCGATGCCGTGATCAAACAGCTGCCCGCTGACAATCTGGTGCGCTTTCGCAGCCTGGGCGCCATGGACATCCGGGGGCGCAGCGAAGCCTGCGTGGTGTACCGGATTGAATGGCAAACCGAGTTGCAGTCGGAATTTTTTACCGTGCCCGCCAGCCTGGCACCATCGCCTGTCGCCAGGTTGATCGCCGCGCCTGTCGCCATTGAGCTGTGCTGGCTGGACGTCACGGCCGCGTTCAGCGTGGCGCAACTGCCGGCGTTTCTGGGGCGCGACGCAGAGGCGCAATTTGTGGTGCAGGACCCGCGGGTTTCGCGCAAGCACGCCAAAATCGAGTGGCGTGCCGGCAAGTTTTACCTGCAGGATGTCAGCAGCTATGGCACCAGCGTGCGCTTCGCCGACAGCGCCACCGTGGTGACGCTGCGCCGGCAGGAATGCGTGTTGCTGCAGGATGGAGAAATTGCCATGGGCGGACTTTTTGAGGACGTCACGGCGCCCACCATCAGCTTCAAGTTTTCTGCAAGGGCGGCAGGGCGCAGCAAATAAGGCGGCTGGCCAGCCCCCAGCTGGGCTACTTACCGGGGGAAACGATTTTGACCCGATTTAAACGCGTCTCTGCCGCGCTGCTGCGGCTTTGGCTGTGGCTCGTGGTGCTGCTGGTCGCTGCGACGGCCTTTTATATTGTGCGGACTTTTCCGGTGCTGGATGGCGAACTGCAGGTGCCCGGCCTGGCCCGCCGCGTGACGCTGGCGCGCGACCAGGCCGACGTCACCCATATTCAGGCCCAGTCAGCCCACGATGCCTGGTTTTCGCTGGGCTATGTGCATGCCCAGGAGCGCGGCTGGCAACTGGAGTTCAACCGCCGGGTGATGCATGGCGAGCTGTCCGAGGCCCTTGGCCCGGCCACGCTGGAAACCGACAAGCTGCTGCGCACGCTGGGCATCATGCGGGCGGCCGAGCGGCAATGGCAAAGCCTGCCGGCCGAGGGGCGCGATGCCATGCAGGCCTACAGCGACGGCATCAATGCGTTTTATGCCAGCTCGGCGCAAGCGCTGTCGCCCGAGTTTCATCTGCTGGGCATCCGGCCCGGTGGTGATTCCGGCCAGGCCTGGTCGCCCCTGGACAGCCTGGGCTGGTCGCTGATGATGGCTCTCGATTTGGGCGGCAACTGGGGTACCGAATTCGCCCGTCTGTCGGCCGCCAAGACCCTGGGAACGGCGCAGCTCTGGCAGCTGTTTCCGCCATACCCCGGCGAGCCGCCTGCCTCCCGGGTCGACTTCAGCAAGCTCTACGCGGACCTTGGCGTGTACCGCACCGGTTCCCCGGACACTATAAAAACAATAGCTGCTCCCGCCCGTATCTCCTGGGCCGATGGCCAATTTGATCTCAAGATACCGGAAAAAATGACGCAGGCCCTGGCGGCCGGCATCAATGACTGGGCCGCCAGCTTGGGCCATGTCGAAGGCAAGGGCTCCAACAACTGGGTGGTGGCGGGCCCGCACAGCGCCAGCGGCAAGCCGCTGCTCGCCAATGACCCGCATTTGGGCCTGTCGGCACCGGCCATCTGGTACTTTGCGCGGCTGCAGGCGCCGGCAGGCAAGGCAGCGGACGGCCGGGTGAGCCCGGCGCTGGATGTCATGGGGGCCACCTTGCCCGGCTTACCCTTTGTGGTGCTGGGCCGCACCCGCCAGGTGGCCTGGAGCTTTACCAACACCAATCCCGATGTGCAGGACCTGTACCTGGAGCAGATCAACCCGGCCAATCCCGGCCAATACCGGGTGCCTGCCGCCAAGGGTGAAAAAGCCTGGGCCGATTTCGACACCCGGGTTGAGCTCATCAAGGTCAAGAGCCAAGCCGACCAGCGCTTCACGGTGCGTGAAAGCCGCCATGGTCCGGTGCTCAGCGACATGCAGAAGTCGCATGCAGAGCTGCTGGACACCGGCAAATACGTGCTTGCGCTGCGCTGGAGCGCGCTCGATGCCGACAACCAGACCGTGCTGGCCGGGCTCAGGGCCAACCAGGCCCGGTCGTCAGACGAGCTGGTGGCGGCGTTCTCGGCCTACCACTCGCCCATGCAAAACCTGGTGACGGCCGATACCGCGGGCGGCGTGGCTTTCAAGGCCGTCGGCAAAATACCGCTGCGCCGGGCGGACAACGACATTCTGGGCATCGCCCCTTCGCCCGGCTGGGAGGCCCGCTACGACTGGGCCGGCTGGCTGCCTTATGCGCAAACGCCGCAAACCGGCCAGGCCGTCATCGAAGCCAAGGGCTGGTTGTCCACGGCCAACCAGCGCATCACGCCGCCCGATTACCCCTTCTTCATGGGTCAGGACTGGGCCGTGCCAGACCGCTACGAGCGCATCGAGCAACTGCTGGCGGCCACGCCCCAACACGATGTGAACTCGATGCAAAAAATGCAGGGCGACCAGCTTTCATTCGCCACCGTCAGGTTGCTGCCTTTTTTGCAGAAAGCCTTGTCGGCACCGTCTGCGCATCCGCTGGCCGGCGCGGCCCAGGCCGCCATGGCAGGTTTTGCGGGCAACATGCGGGCCGACCAGGCGGCGCCGCTCATTTTTGCGGCCTGGGCCGACGAACTGACGCGCGGCATCATTGGCGGGAAACTGGGTGATGCAAGCTTCAAGGCGCTTTATGGCAAACGCCTGTTCCGAAGCGCACTCGAAGACATCATGGAGCGCGACGATGCCGGCTGGTGCGGCCAGGCAGGCTGCGCGGCGCAGTCGCTGGCCGCACTGGAGCGGGCGCTGAACCGGCTGCAGACGGCCTATGGTTCAGAGGTCGGCCAATGGACCTGGGGCCAAGCGCACAACGCCTTGTCGGCCCACAAACCCTTTGGCAACGTGCCCTTGCTGGCGCGTTTTTTTGATGTGCGGGTGCCCACGGGCGGCGATGCCTTCACCATCAACGTCGGCCAGTACTGGGCCAACGACGGCCAATCGCCGTTTGCCAGCCGGCATGCCGCGTCCTTGCGCGCCATCTACGACCTGGCCGACCTGGAAAATTCCCGTTTCATTTACCAGACCGGGCAGAGCGGGCTGGTGTTTTCCAGCCGCTACCGCGACATGCGGGACAGCTGGGCGCATCTGGCCTACCGGCCCTTGCAAATGAATCCGGCCGGGTTTGCACACCAGCTGACGCTGAAACCCTGAGCCGCTCAGCCGCAAGGGCTCAGGCCGGGACGGCCTCGATGCTCGGCCGGTCCCAGTGGCGGTGCAGGGAGATGGCGGCCATGAAGTCTTGCGACACCTGCCCCTGCAGCGCATGGCCCGCATCGGCCAGAATGACGCCGGCCGTGGGCACCGTCACCCGGTCCGGCTTGGGGCCCGAACCAAAGCCCAGCGTGCGCAATAGCTGCTCGCCTTCATTCACGGCGCAAATGGCCTTGCCATGTTTGTAGGCCTCCAGCACAAAGTGAATTGCTTCACCCAGCCCGCACAGCGCAGCAGCGCAATTGCTGCCGCCGGGAATCAGCACGGCATCAAACATGACCGACGGCATGTTGGCAAAGGTGTGATCCACGGCGAGTTGCCGGCCACTGGCGGTGCTGACGGTGCCCAGATGCGCTGCGACAAGCTTGCACACCGCCCCGGCCTGCACCAGGTCCTGCTGGATGCGTTTGACGGGCGCGGACTCCACCCCGTCTGCCAGCAAAATGGCGACCTTGCGGGTTTTCACGCTGTCGGCAGGCAGGCCCGTCATGCGCAGGGCTGGGTCCTCGTCCACCTTGTTGCTGATGCATCCATCGCGAAAGCCGAGTCGGCCCGCCGCGGCCTTGGGATCTGGCGCATTAATGCCCAGCGTCGCGGCCACGCGCGTGGCGAGTTTCGGGTCCACATGGGCCAGGTTGTCGACCACGCGCTGGCGAATCTCCGGCAGCTCGACCCTGGACAGCTCAAACCGGAAAGCCGCCACGATATGCTCTTTTTCAACGGGGCTCTGGCTGTTCCAGAACAGCGTGGCCTGGGAAAAATGGTCGTCGAAAGACGGGCTGCGGCGCCGGACTTTGGGCGACTCCAGGGCTTGGGGGTAGGACTGAAAACCTTGCGCCGCGCCATCCAGCCTGAACTCGGTGGCATTGCCCAGCGTGTTGGGTTCGTAGGCCACGCGACCCTTGTTGATGGTCTGGCGGTGCAGGCCGTCCCGCTGGAAGTTGTGCAGGGGGCAAACCGCCCGATTGATGGGAATTTCGTGAAAGTTGGCCCCGCCCAGACGTGACAGCTGGGCGTCGGTGTACGAAAAAAGCCGGCCCTGCAGCAGCGGGTCGTCGGAGAAATCAATGCCGGGCACCAGGTTGCCGGGGTGAAAGGCCACCTGCTCGGTTTCGGCAAAAAAATTGTCGGGGTTGCGGTTCAGCACCAGCTTGCCAATGATGTGAACCGGTATTTGCGCTTCTGGAATCAGCTTGGTCGGGTCCAGTATGTCAAAGCCCAGCTCATCCTCTTTGCCCGCCTCAACGAGTTGAACGGCCAGTTCCCATTCGGGGAAATTGCCGCTTTCAATCGCTTCCCAGAGGTCGCGCCTGTGAAAATCCGGATCCTTGCCGGCGATTTTTTGTGCCTCATCCCAAACCAGCCCGTGCACGCCCAGCTTGGGTTTCCAGTGAAACTTCACGAAATGCGAATCACCCCGCGCATTGACGAAGCGAAACGCGTGAACGCCAAAGCCCTCCATCATACGCAGGCTGCGCGGCAGGGCGCGGTCGGACATCAGCCACATCAGCATGTGGCTGGTCTCGGGCATCAGCGACGCGAAGTCCCAGAAGGTGTCATGCGCGCTGGCCGCCTGCGGCATGCCATGGTGCGGTTCGGGCTTGAGGGCATGGACCAGATCCGGGAACTTGATGGCATCCTGGATAAAGAACGCCGGCATGTTGTTGCCCACCAGGTCGTAATTGCCTTCGTCGGTGTAGAACTTGACCGCAAAGCCGCGCACGTCACGCACGGTATCGGCCGAGCCGGTTGAACCCGCAACGGTGGAAAACCGCACAAACACCGGCGTTTCAAGCTCAGGGTCCTGCAAAAAACCGGCGCTGGTGTATTCCCCCATGGGTTTGTGAAGCTTGAAGAAGCCATGCGCGCCGCAGCCGCGTGCGTGCACCACGCGCTCCGGAATGCGCTCATGGTCAAAGTGCGTGATTTTTTCGCGGAGGACGAAATCTTCCAGCAGGGTAGGGCCGCGGGGGCCGGCTTTCAGCGAATTGTGGTTGTCCGGGATTTGCAGGCCCTGGTTGCTCGTCAAACCCTGCGCCAAGCTCGCCGTGAAAGCCTCGAGCTGGTTTTTTTTGCCCGCAGCCCCTTCCGTAGGCTTGGCCGGGTTGGAGGCTTTGCGCTTGGGTGGCGACATGCGGTCTCCTGGCTGGAATTGAAAAGCTAGCGCGACACAGGGGCTTGCTGGCGCTGGTATTCATCCTTCTTCATTGCCAGATAACTGCTTTTATCCACCTCATGCAACTGCAGGGCGTACTCCTCGGTGGCGTCAAACCAGTGCTGCAGGCGCGTGTTGAATTGCTGCGCGGGCGGCTGGCCCAGAGAGGCCAGATAGGCCTCGATGGCGAGGTAGTAGCGCATGGTGTTGCGCTCTACGGTGCCGCGCATGCCGCCTACATAGACGGATTTTTGACCCTGCTGGATTTGTGTAAACCCGATCTTGCCGCTGCCCAAGGTGGCCAGATAGGCCAGCATGGCCAGACGGCTGGCCGTGCCAAAGCTGTACGAGTAGCCCAGGTGCATGAAGGTTTTGCCCTCCGGCAGTGGAGCCGCCTGGAGTTCTATCCGGTAATTGCTGGTGCCCAGGGGGCCCTTGTCGGCCTTGAGCTGGGCGGCCATGTAGTTGGATGAGGCGTCAAGCAGCCGGTAGTCAAATTCAAGCGCAAAGGCATCACTCAGCGCCTGCGCAGTCTTCTTGCCTATGCTCATCGTCAGCATGCCTGGGCTGGTGTCCGCGCTGGCGCGGCAATACTTGGTATTGAGATGGAGTATCAGCACTTCACACCACTTCGCGGGGGTTTTAAAGGTCGCGCTGAAGGTGGTGAAGGGGGCGTCCAGCACGGCATATGCATGGCCGCTAACCGTGTTGGCACTTTCCGAGGACTCCAGAAACAGCGGCCGACGGTAAGGGTTTTCGGCCAGTGCACCGTTCAGCGCAGCATGCTTTTCCAGCATCGCAGCCGCATTGGTGTCGCTAGCGGGCTCCGCCGCGGTTTGCGCGAGCGCTTGAACGGCCACAACCAGCGCCATGCCCAGCGCAGCAGCCAGGCCATGCATTGACACGAGACGCCTGAAGTTTCGCATTCAGGCAGTTTGCCATCGCATTTGAGCCATGGGTGGAAGATGCTCTGTTGTCCTACAAGCAGTTGCTCCATTTACTATTTAACATAA
>CAZWDK010000092.1:0-11233 GCA_964633095.1 uncultured Polaromonas sp.
TGGACAGGCGACAGAGGCGAAGCGTCTCGCGAGCCGCGGCCTGCAAGGCCTCGCGTAGTACGCGAAGCGACAAGCGTAGGGGCCCGTTAATATGGGTTTTGGTCGACTCGAACGCATCCCGGGGCCCCAGCCCATGAGCGACATCAACGTCACGCCGCTGGTGGACGTGATGCTGGTGCTGGTGGTGATCTTCATCATCACGGCGCCCTTGCTGGCCAGCACCATCCGGCTCGACCTGCCCGCAAGCGATGCGGCCAGGCCCGGCGATGCGCCCCAATTCGTCACGCTGGTGGTGGACAAGGCCGGCCAGGCCTTTTTGAATGACCAGCCGGTCAAGCTGGAGCAGCTGGCGCAAAGCCTGGCGCAAACGGCCGCGCAGAAGCCGGACACCGAAGTCCAGCTCAGGGCGGACGAGGCCGTGCCCTATGGCAAGGTGGTGGAGGTGATGGGCGTGGCGCAAAAAGCCGGGCTGAACCGCATTGGCTTCGTGGCACAAAGCCCGGCCGAGGCCCCCAAAGCCAGGTAGCCCGACGGGCGAACCCGCCCCAGCGCCTAAAATCCCTTGTGTTCCGCAGCCCCAGGCTGCCAGCCTGTTTTTTTTTGCTTTCCCGCCTTTCCCTTTCCATGCAAGACAAATACAACCATCTCGACGTTGAGCGCAGCGCTCAAACCCATTGGACCGCCGCCGATGCCTACCGCGTGAGCGAGGACAGCAAAAAACCCAAGGGCAAGTACTACGCCTGCTCCATGCTGCCCTACCCCAGCGGCAAGCTGCACATGGGCCATGTGCGCAACTACACCATCAACGACATGCTCACGCGCTATCTGCGCATGAAGGGCTACAACGTGCTGATGCCCATGGGCTGGGACGCGTTTGGCCTGCCGGCCGAAAACGCCGCCATGAAGAACGGCGTGCCGCCGGCGCGGTGGACCTACGACAACATCGCCTACATGAAAAAGCAGATGCAGGCGATGGGGCTGGCCATCGACTGGAGCCGCGAGGTGGCGACCTGCGATCCCGATTACTACAAATGGAACCAGTGGCTGTTCTTGAAGATGCTGGAAAAAGGCATTGCCTACCGCAAGACCCAGGTCGTCAACTGGGACCCGGTCGACCAGACCGTGCTGGCCAACGAGCAGGTGATCGACGGCAAGGGCTGGCGCACCGGCGCCGTGGTCGAAAAGCGCGAGATTCCCGGCTACTACCTCAAGATCACCGACTACGCCGAGGAGCTGCTAGGCAGCGTCGCCGGCGGCCTGCCCGGCTGGCCCGAGCGCGTCAAGCTGATGCAGGAAAACTGGATTGGCAAGAGCGAAGGCGTGCGCTTTGCCTTTACCCATGACATCAAGGACAAGTCGGGCGCACTGATTGGCGATGGCCGGATGTATGTCTTCACCACGCGCGCCGACACCATCATGGGCGTGACCTTTTGCGCCGTGGCGCCCGAGCACCCGCTGGCGCTGCATGCCGCGGCCGCCAACCCCAGGCTGGCCGCCTTCATTGAGGAATGCAAGGCCGGCGGCACCACCGAGGCCGAGCTGGCGACGCAGGAGAAAAAGGGCGAGCGCACCGGCCTGTTTGTCACGCATCCGCTGAGCGGCGACAAGGTCGAGGTCTGGATCGGCAACTATGTGCTGATGAGCTATGGCGACGGCGCGGTGATGGGCGTGCCGGCGCATGACGAGCGCGACTTCGAGTTCGCCAAAAAATACGGCCTGCCGATCAAGCAGGTGACCGACGTGAAGGGCCAGACCTACAGCCTGGAGGCCTGGGCCGACTGGTATGGCGACAAGCAGCAGGGCGTGGCGGTCAACTCCGGCAAATACGACGGTCTGGGCTACAAGGCCTGCGTCGATGCGGTGGCCGCCGACCTGGCCGCCCAAGGCCTGGGCGAGAAAAAAACCACCTGGCGCCTGCGCGACTGGGGTGTCAGCCGCCAGCGCTACTGGGGCACGCCGATTCCCATCATCCACTGCGACGAGCACGGCGCGGTGCCGGTGCCGGAACAAGACCTGCCGGTGGTGCTGCCGCAGGACTGCGTGCCCGATGGCTCGGGCAACCCGCTGCACAAGCATGCGGGCTTTCACGCCGGCGTCGTCTGCCCGGTCTGCGGCCAGCCGGCGCGCCGCGAAACCGACACCATGGACACCTTTGTCGATTCGTCCTGGTACTTCATGCGCTACTGCGACCCGAAGAACGACGAGAAGATGGTGGCCGAAGGCGCCAACTACTGGATGCCGATGGACCAGTACATAGGCGGCATCGAGCATGCGATTTTGCACCTGCTGTACGCGCGCTTCTGGACCAAGGTGATGCGCGACCTGGGCCTGGTCAAGGTCGATGAGCCCTTCACCAAGCTGCTGACCCAGGGCATGGTGCTCAACCACATTTATTCGCGCAAGGGCGACAAGGGCGGCATTGAATACTTCTGGCCGCACGAGGTGGAAGACCTGCCCGATGCCTCGGGCAAGGTGACCCAGGCCAGGCGCAAGAGCGACGGCCTGCTGGTGAACTACGAGGGCGTGGGCACCATGAGCAAGTCCAAGAACAACGGCGTCGACCCGCAGGACCTGATCGAGAAATACGGCGCCGACACCGCGCGCCTGTACACCATGTTCACCGCGCCGCCCGAGGCCACGCTGGAATGGAATGACGCCGGCGTGGAAGGCAGTTACCGCTTCCTGCGCCGCGTCTGGAATTACGGCTGCAAGCTGTCTGCCATGAATTCAGGAGCTGATGGCGCAGCTGCCGACTGGGCCAAGGCTACCTTGGACAAGGAAACCAAGGCGCTCAGGCTGGACGTCCACAGCGTGCTCAAGCAGGTGGACTACGACTACCAGCGCATGCAGTACAACACCGTGGTGTCGGGCGGCATGAAGCTGCTCAATGCGCTGGAAGACTTCAAGGGCGAGGTGTCACCGGCGTCCGTGGCGGCGCTGCGCGAAGGCTTCGGCATCCTGCTGCGCTGCCTCTACCCGGCCACGCCGCACCTGGCGCATGCGCTGTGGCTCGAACTGGGCTATGCGGCCGAGTACGGCGAGCTGCTGGACGCGCCCTGGCCCGAAGTGGACGGCAGCGCCCTGCAGCAGGACGAGATCGAACTGATGCTGCAGATCAACGGCAAGCTGCGCGGCTCGGTCACCGTGCCCGCGGGGGCCGACAAGGCCGCGATCGAGGCCGCCGCGCTGGCCACGGAGGCCTTTCTCAAGCAGGCCGCCGGCGCGGCCGCCAAAAAAGTCATCGTGGTGCCTGGCCGCCTGGTCAACATCGTCGTCTGATTCCATTTCAAGCTAAGGCCCACCCATGCAGCGTCGCGCGCTCCTGACCGGTTCAATGTCCCTGATGGCCGCCGCTGCGGCCCTGAGCCTGAACGGCTGCGGTTTTGCGCTGCGCAAGGCGCCCGATTTTGCCTTCAGCACGCTTTACAGCAGCATCCCGGAAGGCTCGCCGCTGGGCGTGGAGCTCAGGCGCTCGCTGCAGTCCACCCGCAAGGTCAGGGTGATCAGCGACAGCCGGCAGATCAACGAGGCGCAGGTGATTCTGGATGTGCTGGGCGAGCAGCGCGAAAAAGTCGTGCTCAGCCGCAATGCCGCCGGGCTGGTGCGCGAGTTTCAGCTGCGCACCCGCTTTACCTTCAAGCTGCGCACGCTGGCCGGCAAGGAGCTGATTCCCGTCACCGAAATCATGCAGCAGCGCGACATCAGCTTCAACGAATCGGCCGTGCTGGCCAAGGAAGCCGAGGAAAACCTGCTCTACCGCGACATGCAGAGCGACGTCGTCCAGCAGGTCATGCGCCGGCTGGCGGCGGTGACCAGTCTGTAGTCGGCGGCATGGCGGCGGTAGCCGCTGTCACGGGGACCGGCGCGCCAGGTGAATGCCGGCGATCATGCAGCGCACCGAGCCGCCGGCCATTTCAATCGTCGGGACCGACAGCGGCAGCAGCTCCGCATGCCTGGCGATGACAGCGCGCTGCGCCGAACTCAGCCGGGCCACGCCCCGGCTCGACATGGCCAGTAGCGGCCCATTTTTGCCGCAGAGTTCGATCGCGTTGCCGGCAAAGGCCTCGATCTGGCCCTGGTCGAGTGCCAGCACGACACGCCCGCTTTCTTCCAGCCGTCTCTTGACCTCGGCGCGGCGCGCCGCGTCGGTGATCAGCTCGAGCCCGACCAGCGCAAATTTGCTGGCAATGCACATCATCACATTGGTGTGATAAACCACCTGGCCCGCGCCATCGGCGGTGCGAAACACCAGCGGTTCAAAATTGAAATGGGTGCAAAAGCGCTCCAGCACCACCTCGTTGGCGCGGTTTGACAGCGCGGTGTAGGCCACGCGCTGCAGGTGATCCAGCACCATGGCGCCCGTGCCCTCCAGAAACAGGCCGTCGTATTCCAGCCCCGAGTAGTCGATGACATCCTGCACCCGGTAGTTCGCCTTCAGCATGTCGATGATGTCGCCGCGGCGCTCGCGGCGGCGGTTGGGGGCGCACATCGGGTAGAGCGCGATGTGGCCGCCGCCGTGGGTTGAAAACCAGTTGTTCGGGAACACGGAGTCCGGCGTGTCGCGCTCGCCATGGTCGTCAAACACATGCACCTCGATGCCCGCCTCTTGCAGGCGCGCGGCGGCGGCGCTGACTTCGTCGCGCGCGGCGCTCGCCAAGGCCAGGCCGGCGCTGTGCCCGACCCCGCCCTGCTGAAAGCTGTTGTCTTGCGCCGTTTGCGGGTTGGGATGAAAACGGTGGGGACGGATCATCACCACGGCGCTGGGGGCTTGCAATGACGGCGCGTGCATGGACATGCGATGCCTCTTTACTTCGTTGCGATTGAAAATGCTTGGTCAGGGATCTCGATGGGCCGGACGGGCAGGCGGACCGGGCGCAGGCAGCTACGAATTCAGTAGCAACGACGGGCTGCGGCCTACTGGCGCATCAAGGTGCTTTTGCCGAACAGGCTTTCAATCAGGTCCAGCGCCAGCTCGGCCGTGCCGTTGCGCACGTCCAGCGCCGGATTGAGTTCCATCACGTCGAGCGAGCCCATGCGGCCGGTGTCGGCAATCATTTCCATGCACAGCTGCGCCTCGCGGTAGGTCGGCCCGCCCTTGATGGCGGTGGCCACGCCCGGGGCAATGGAGGCGTCCAGAAAGTCCACGTCAAAACTCACATGCAAATGCGTGTTCTCGTCCATGCCGGCGAGCGCGGTTTGCATGGTGTGGCGCATGCCCATTTCGTCGATGTAGCGCATGTCGAACACTTCCAGGCCAGCCTGCCGCACGAAACGTTTCTCCCCTTCGTCCACGCTGCGAATGCCGATCTGCCGGATCGCCGCGGGGTCCATGGCCGGCACCACGCCGCCCATGCCGGTCAGTTCGGCCGGACCGTGGCCGCACAGCACGGCCACCGGCATGCCGTGCACATTGCCGGTCGGCGTCAGGACATTGGTGTTGAAGTCGGCATGCGCGTCCAGCCACAGCACCCGCAGCTTTTTGCCGCTCTGCCGGCAGTGGCGCGCCACGGCGCTGATGGAGCCTATGCCCAGGCAGTGGTCGCCGCCCAGCAGAATCGGCAAATGGCCGCTGTTCAGGCTTAGGAACATGGCTTCATGCACGGTCCGGTTCCAGGCGGCCACTTCTTTCAGGTGGCGGTAACCGTTGACCGGGGCCAGCCAGGGGTTGGCCGGCCCCGCCAGGTTGCCCAGGTCACAAACCTTGAGGCCGCGGCCTTGCAGCGCTTCCCGGATGCCCGCCACGCGCAGCGCCTCGGGCCCCATGGAGGCACCGCGGCTGCCCGCGCCAATGTCGGTGGGTGCGCCTATCAGGTCTACAGCCAGCTCAAGCGGGATGTTCATCATGGGGTCATTTCAAGTTGGATGGACAGCGCGCCATTTTGCCGGGCCGGGCTGGCCGGCGCAGGGGCCAGCAGGCCGAACAGGTTTTTCGGGTTGTCGAGGTCGGGAATCAGGTCGATGTGCTGCTGGCCCTGCGCGTCTCGCTGCTGGAGCTTGTGCAAATAACGCAGCGCCGAATAGTCTTCCAGCGCAAAACCGACCGAGTCAAAAACCGTCACCTCGGCCGGCGCGCTGCGGCCGGGTGCCGCGCCGCTGAGCACCTGGGCAAATTCCGTCACGGCAAAGTCGGCCGGCATTTGCTGGATTTCGCCTTCTATGCGCGACTGCGGCTCGTACTCCACGATCACGCGCGCATCGGCGCGGCGCAGGATGTCGGCATGCAGTTCGGTCTTGCCCGGGCAGTCGCCGCCCACGGCGTTCAGGTGCATGCCGGGCACGACCATTTCCGGGGTCAGGATGATGGCGTTGCGCTTGTCGGCCGTGACGGTGGTCACGATGTCTGCGCCCTGCACGGCTTCGGCCGCCGAGCGGCAGAGCTGGAGCCGCAGGTCCGCCAGACCGAGCGCCTCCAGGTTGCGTGCCAGCTTGTCGCTGGCCTGGCGGTCGACGTCGTACAGCCTGAGTTCGCGAATGCCCAGCATGTGGTGAAACGCAATCGCCTGGAACTCGCTTTGCGCGCCATTGCCAATCAGCGCCATGACGCGGCTGTCCGGCCTGGCCAGCCATTTCGCGGCCAGCGCCGACATGGCGGCGGTGCGCAGCGCGGTGGTCACGGTCAGCTCCGACAGCAGCAGCGGGTAGCCGGTTTCCACATCGGCCAGCACGCCAAAGGCGGTCACGGTGAGCAGGCCCAGCGCGGTGTTTTTCGGGTGGCCGTTGACGTACTTGAAGGAGTACATCTGGCCGTCGCTGGTCGGCATCAGCTCGATCACGCCGACCGGCGAATGAATGGCGTGGCGCGCCGACTTGTCGAAGTCGCCCCAGCGCCGGTAATCGGCCTCGATTTCCGCCGCCAGGCCTTCGATGAAAGCCGCCGGCCCCAGGCGCCCGACGATGCGCTGTATGCCTGCCGTGCCAATGTACTCAACCATGATGTGTCTCCCGACGCTTGACTGTTTGTGAATGCTGGATGGATAGCGGACGGCGCCATGCCGTCAGACTGCAAACAATTGTGCTGAGCGGCTGCGCTAAAAAATAGACAACAAACTGGCTATTTTGTTAATAAAATTGAACAAAACGTCAGGATTGGCTGGCGCTTAGTCATTAAAATCACGCCATGGACGACACCGATCGCCAACTGATTTCCTTGCTGCGCGACAACGCCCGGGCCTCGGTGGCCTCGCTGGCCAAGGTCTTGCGCGTGTCGCGCGGCACGGTGCAAAACCGCTTGAGCAAGCTGGAGGCCGACGGCACCATCGTCGGCTACACGGCCCGCCTGCGGCCACAGGCCGAAGCCCACCAGATCCGGGCCTTGATGACGGTGGCCGTGGAAGGCAACCGCATCGGCCATGTGCTGAGCGCGCTGCGCGGCGACCCGGCGGTCAGCGCCCTGCACACCACCAACGGCCGCTGGGACATCGTGGCCGAGTTGCGCGCCGACAGCCTGGAAGCCTTTGACCGCGTGCTGGGCCGCATCCGCCTGCTGGACGGCATTGCCAATACCGAGACCAGCCTGCTGCTGTCCACCAGCAAGCTCTGATGTGAGCCCCGGCGCTAAACTTGAAGCATGAACCTGGCCCCCGCCCAACTGTCCGAGCATCTCAAGCGCGGGCTTAAAAGCCTTTACACCCTGCATGGCGACGAACCGCTGCTGGTGCAGGAGTTTGCCGACGCCCTGCGCGCGGCGGCGCGGGCCCAGGGCTACACCGAGCGCACCGTGCACAGCGTGGCCGGCGCGCATTTCGACTG
Organism: uncultured Polaromonas sp.; assembly: GCA_964633095.1. GTDB lineage: Bacteria > Pseudomonadota > Gammaproteobacteria > Burkholderiales > Burkholderiaceae_C > Polaromonas. The sequence goes on from CAZWDK010000092.1 coordinate 7,750, forward strand.
GAGCGAGGTGCTGGCCAGCGGCGGCTCGCTGAGCCTGTTTGCCGACAAGCAGATCGTGGAAATCCGCATCCCCGGCGGCAAGCCCGGCAAGGACGGCTCGGCGGCGCTGCAGCAGATTGCCGAGCGTGCCCAGGGCGACGATTCCACGCTGACGCTGGTGATCCTGCCCAAGCTGGACGGCATGACGACCAAGGGCGCCTGGTTCGGCGCGCTCGACAGCTTTGGCGTCACCGTCAAGTTCGACCCGATAGACCGCCGCAACCTGCCGCAGTGGATTGCCCAGCGCCTGCAGCAGCAGGGCCAGCGCGTGGCCGGGGGCGAAGAAGGCCAGCGCACGCTGCAGTTTTTTGCCGACCGGGTCGAGGGCAACCTGCTGGCCGCGCACCAGGAAATCCAGAAGCTGGGGCTGCTGTATCCGGCCGCAGAAGATGCCGTGCTCAGTTTCGACCAGGTGGAAAACGCCGTGCTCAACGTGGCGCGTTACGACGTGTTCAAGCTGTCCGAAGCCGTGCTGGCCGGCCAGGCGGTGCGCGTGGCGCGCATGATAGACGGCCTGCAGGCCGAGGGCGAGTCCGAGGTGCTGGTGCACTGGGCGCTGGCCGAAGACATCCGCAACCTGAAGCGGGTGAAGGACGCCCTCAATGCCGGCCGCCCCATGCCGATGGCGCTGCGCGAAAACCGGGTCTGGGGCGTCAAGGAAAAACTGTTCGAGCGCGTGCTGCCGCAGATCAGCGACGGCACGCTGGCCAATCTGCTGCAGGCCGCGCACAAGGTGGACGGCATCGTCAAGGGCCTGAAGCAGCCCGACTGGCCCGCCAGCGGCTGGCAGGCCCTGCACCGGCTGGCCGGCATGGTCTGCGAGCAGTGCGCCGCGCCTTCGCGCCCCAGGCGAGCCTAGCCTTTCCGGGCGCGGCGTGCGCCGCGCCGGGCCGCCCCAAGCAAGCACAGCCCCCTTGGGGCTGGAGCCTGCGGCTCCAAACCTGCTTGAGCAGGTTTGGACAGGCGACAGAGGCGAAGCGTCTGGCGAGCCGCAGCCTGTAAGACCTCGCGAAGTACACGCAGTGACAAGCGTGGGGGCCATGTTCGCTGGGCCTGCCATTTGGCAGTCCGAACCTCCGGTGCAAGAATGGGTGCGACGGCCGCCGGGCGGCATTCGCCCCGCGGCCCTTTCTGAGGAGCGTGTGACATGAAGCGCGACCACTTTGGCCGGCCACAGGACGTGACGGCCACCCAGCCCATCAGCCAGGACGTGCTGAAGGAAAAATACCTCAAGCCCGGCGAAAACGGGCTGGACGACCTGTACCGGCGCGTGGCGCGGGCCCTGGCCTCGGTCGAGCCCGAACCGGAACGCGCCCGGCACGAGGCGCTGTTCCTGGAGAACCTGCATGTGGGCGCGATTGGCGCCGGCCGCATCATGAGCGCGGCCGGCACCGCGATCCAGGCCACCCTGATCAACTGCTTTGTGCAGCCGGTGGGCGACTGCATCCAGGGCCTGGATGAGGGCGGCTACCCCGGCATTTACGAGGCCCTGCGCGAGGCCGCGGAGACCATGCGGCGCGGCGGCGGCGTGGGCTATGACTTCTCGCGCATCCGGCCGCGCGGCGCCGCGGTCAAGGGCACGGCCTCCATCGCCTCGGGGCCCTGCAGCTACATCAATGTGTTCGACCAGTCCTGCTCCACGGTGGAGAGCGCCGGCGCGCGGCGCGGCGCGCAGATGGGCGTGCTGCGCATAGACCACCCGGATGTGCGGGAATTCATCACCGCCAAGCGCACGCCGGGCCGCTGGAACAATTTCAATGTCTCGGTGGGCGTGCCCGACGCCTTCATGCGGGCGCTGAACGACGGCCAGCCCTGGGAACTGGTGCACCGGGCCCAGCCCGGCGCGGCACTGATCGCGCAGGGCGCCTTCCGGCGCGCCGACGGCCTGTGGGTCTACCAGACGATCGCCGCGCGCGCGCTGTGGGACACCGTGATGCGCTCGGCCTACGACTTCGCCGAGCCCGGCATCCTGTTCCTGGACCACATCAACGAGGACAACAACCTGCGCTATTGCGAGGCGATTGCCGCGACCAATCCCTGCGGCGAGCAGCCGCTGCCGCCCTATGGCTGCTGCGACCTCGGGCCCATCATCCTGACGCGCTTTGTGCGCCATCCCTTCGGCTTCGGCGGTGTGCCGGCCTTCGACTTCGAGGCGTTCGGACAGTCGGTCGCGACCCAGGTGCGCGCGCTCGACAATGTGCTGGACCTGACCTTCTGGCCGCTGCCGCAGCAGCGCGATGAGGCGGCCGCCAAGCGCCGCATCGGCGTTGGCTTTACCGGCATGGGCAACGCGCTGGCCATGCTGTGCCTGCGCTACGACCTGCCCGAGGGCCGCGAGATGGCCGCGCGCATTGCCGTGCGCATGCGCGATGCGGCCTATGCCGCTTCGGTGGCGCTGGCGCGAGAGAAGGGGCCGTTCCCGAAGTTCGACGCCGAGGGCTATCTCGCCCCCGGCACCTTTGCCAGCCGGCTTGCGCCGGAGTTGCAGCAGGCGATACGCGCGCATGGCATCCGCAACAGCCACCTGCTGTCGATCGCGCCCACGGGCACCGTGAGCCTGGCCTTTGCCGACAACGCGTCCAACGGCATCGAGCCGGCATTTTCCTGGGTGTACCGGCGCAACAAGCGCGAAGCCGACGGCAGCAGCACCGGCTACGTGGTGGAAGACCATGCCTGGCGGCTGTACCGCGAGCTGGGCGGCGACCAGGAGCAGTTGCCCGGCTATTTCGTTTCGGCCTTCGACATGTCGGCGGCCAGCCATATCGCCATGATGGAAGAGGTGCAGCCCCTTGTGGACACGGCGATCTCCAAGACCGTGAACGTGCCGGCCGACTACCCTTATGAGGACTTCAAGGGCCTGTACCGGCAGGCCTGGGGCGCGCGGCTCAAGGGCCTGGCCACCTACCGGCCCAACAGCATCCTGGGGGCGGTGCTGGAAATCGGCCCGGCCGGCGCCGATGCGGCGGCCCTGGCCGGCGCGCCGGCGATCAACCCGATGCGTGCGGTGATCGAAAGCCGTCCCAAGGGCGCGCTGTCGGCCGTGGCGGAAAAGGTCGAGTACTGGACCCAGGAAGGCCGCAAGACGCTGTACCTGGTGGTGTCCTTCCTGCCGGTGCCGGCGGCCGGCGGCGTGGGCACGGTGGACCGGGCCATCGAGTTCTTCATGCCGGTGGGCCAAAGCGGCGAATCGCAGCAATGGGTCACCGCCAGCATGCGCCTGCTGTCGCTGGCGGCGCGCGGCGGCTTTCTGGAGCGTGCGCTCAGCGACATGCGCAAGGTCGCCTGGGACCGCGGCCCGGTGCGCCTGGGAACGCACCAGAAGGCCGACGGCAGCCTGGTGCCGCTGTGGCATGACTCCGAGGTCGCGGCCATCGCGCATGCCATCCAGAGCATCCTGGCGCGCCGCGCCGGCCAGCAGGCGGACGCGCCGCCGCCGCAGGACCGC
>CAZWDK010000093.1:0-8214 GCA_964633095.1 uncultured Polaromonas sp.
ATGATGAAGTCGCACATCATGGCCAGCTCGCAGCCGCCGCCCAGCGCAAAACCGCTGACCGCCGCAATCACCGGCTTGCGCACGCTGCGGATATGCTCCCAGTTGCGGCCGATGTGGTCCCGGTTGTAGGCATCGGCAAAGCTGTACTTCGCCATCGCGCCTATGTCGGCGCCGGCCGCAAAGGCCTTTTCGCTGCCGGTCAGGATGATGCAGCCGACGCTGGCATCGGCGTCAAAGGCCTTGAGCGCCGCACCCAGCTCGTCCATCAGCTGGTCGTTGAGGGCATTGAGCTGCTTGGGCCGGTTCAAGGTGACGATGCCGACCTTGCGCGTGTCGGGGCCCTGGGTCGAGGTCACAATCATTTCGTAGCTCATGGGAGATCCTTTTCACGGAGTTGATGGGGACAAATGAATGCTTCAGGCCTGGGGCGACAGCCACCGGTCGACCCGCGCCGCGTCCTGCACCGCCAGGCGCCAGGTGCTCGCGGGCGGCGGCAGCCTCAGCTGCAGCCGCAGCAGGCGTTTGTCGCGCGCCACCAGGGCGATGACTTGCTGGGCCGTGCCGGCGTAAAGCGTCAGGTCGTCGAGCCGGCTCATGCGCCAGCCGCTCTCGGCCTGGAGCCCGGGCCTTGTGCCCTTGGCGCCGCTCACCGGTTCCAGCCCCAGCCATTCATCGCCGGCGGCAAAACCGGCTTGTTCGGCCGCGCCGCCACGCAGCACGGTCTTGATCTGCAGGCCCTGGTGGTTGTCGTCGTCGACGCGCAGGCCCAGCCGCTGCGCCAGCTGCGCGGGCTCCTGCAGCACCGACACGCCATGCTGCAGCAGCAGGGCCTCCAGCGGCAGCTCTTCCCGGCCATGCACCCAGCGCGCCAGCTCGGGCGCAAACGAGCGCTGGCCCAGCGCCTGCAGCACATCCAGGAAATCCGCCTCGCGCATCGGGCCGGCCTGGCAGCGCTGCCACAGCGCGCGCATCACGTCGTCCAGCGTGGTGGGCTGTGTGGCCGGGTTTTCGGCCCGCAGCGTCAGGTCAAAACACAGGGCCACCAGCGCGCCCTTGGTGTAGTAGCTGATGGTGGCATTGGGCGTGTTTTCATCCTGCCGGTAGTACTTCACCCAGGCATCAAAACTGGCCTGGGCCACCGACTGCACCAGCCGCCCCGGGGCTTGCAGCACCTGGTTGATGGTTTTGTTGAGCAGCTTCAGGTAGGCCGCGTTGTCGAGCTGGCCGGCGCGGCGCAGCAACAGGTCGTCGTAATAGCTGGTGAAACCCTCAAAAAACCACAGCAGCTCGGTGTAGTTCTCCTGGCCGTACTGGTAGCTGGCCAGCTCGGCCGGGCGCAGGCGCTTGACGTTCCAGGTGTGGAAATACTCATGGCTGATCAGGCCGCGCAGCGTGGTGTAGCCCTCGGGCGCCTTGGCCTCGCCCAGCCGCGGCAGGTCCTCGCGCTTGCAGATCAGCGCGGTCGAGTTGCGGTGCTCCAGCCCGCCATAGCCCTCGTCCACCGCGTTGAGCATGAACAGGTAGTTTTTAAACGGCGGCTTCTTGCTGCCATGCCAGAAGCGGATTTCGGTCTCGCAAATTTTCTGCGTGTCGGCCAGCAGGCGCGCGCTGTCAAAGCTGGCGGCGGCACCGGCCACCACCAGGCGGTGCGGCACGCCGCAGGCCTTGAAGCTGCCGCTCCAGAACGGACCCATTTCCACCGGGCAGTCCACCAGCTCGTCGTAATCGGCCGCCAGATAGCGGCCAAAGCCCTGTTTGTCGATTTTTTGCGGGCTCAGGCCGGTGGCCACCGACCAGCCGGCAAGCAGCCTGGAGGCCGGCAACTCCAGCAGATGCGGCGCTTTTTCCTGGCCCTCGACCCTGAGGCAGAGGCTGGTGCCGTTGAAAAAGCCGCGCTGGGCATCCAGCCAGGCGGCGCGCACCGAGTTGTCATGGGCATAGACCTCGTAGCTCAGCACCAGCGGTTTGGCCGCCGAGCAGGCGATTTGCCAGCTGCATTTGTCGAGCTGCTCGACCGCCAGCGGCGTGCGGCTGCCCTGGTGCGCCCGCAGGTTTTGCAGGTTTTTGGAAAACTCCCGCACCAGGTAGCTGCCCGGTATCCATACCGGCAAGGAGACGCGCTGCAGTGCCGCAGGCTGCGCAATCGTGAGGGTGACGCGAAACAGATGGGCGTGCAGCCCGCCTGTCTCGACGCGGTAATGAAGGGGTGGGGGGGTGTTTTTGTTTGGAGCTGGCATCGTGGACGAAGAATACCCCAGCTTCATCGCCGGCTCGCCCGGCTCCTGACCACCCTGGGATGCTATAAAAAAAGGAGCTGATCGCGCCCATCCCGTCTGTGCGGGAGGGTGTTTTCTTGAAATCTGGCGGTTTGCGCGCGGTCTGCCGGGCTTACTGGGCCTTGGCGCCGTTCAACTGCTGTTCGACCTGCTGGGCGCTGATGGCGCCCGGTACCCGTGAACCGTCGGCAAAAAACACGGTGGGCGTTCCGGTGATCTTGTGCTTGCGGCCGAAGTCGACGTTGCGCTCAATCGCCGCCGTGTCGCAGCTGGCCTTGGCCACCGGCTGGTCGCGCACCATCAGGTCGGTCCAGGCCTTGGCCTTGTCTTTGGCGCACCAGATGTTTTTCGCTTTGTCGGTCGAGTCGGGGCTCAGGATGGGGTACAGAAACATGTAAACCGTCACGTCGCTGACTTTTTGCAGGTCGCGTTCAAAACGCTTGCAATAGCCGCAGTTGGGGTCTTCAAAAACCGCCATCTTGCGCTTGCCGTTGCCGCGCACCACGGTGAAGGCGTCCCTGATCGGCAGCGCGCCGAAGTCGATCGCGCTGAGTTTTTCCACGCGCTCTTCGGTCAGGTTGCGTTTGGCCCGGGTGTCTATCAGGTTGCCCTGGATCAGGAAATTGCCTTCGGCATCGGTGTAGAAAATGTCGCTGTCATTGATGCGGATTTCATACAGGCCGTTCATCGGCGTTTTGCTGATCTCGTCAATCTTCGAGAATGCCGGCAGCCTTTCCGCCAGGTTTTTGCGTATCGCCGCCTCCTGTGCCGACGCCGCGCCCAGGCTGCAGGCCAGCAGGCCCAGCACGGCGATCCATTTCATTGTTTTCATCTTTTGAGTTCCCGGTTGTTCCAACATTGTCATAAACCCGCTGCCTGGCGCGCCAGCCAGTTCTTCAGCAGGGCGCTGCGTGCAAAGCCCTTCATGCCCCAGTTGCGCAAGGCCTGCCAGCGGCCATCGGTCTGCGCAAACAGGCCGTGCAGCCCATCGGTGACGGCCGCCATGGTGGCCACATCGGCCTTGCGCGCCCTCTCGTAGCGGCGCAGCAGCCTTTCATCGCCCAGCCCGCGCCAGTACTCGCGCGCCGCCATCACCTGGGCCAGGCAGGCGGCATCGGCGAGGCCCAGGTTCAGCCCCTGGCCGGCCAGCGGATGCACGGCATGCGCGGCGTCGCCGGCCAGCGCCCAGCCCGGTCCGACCCAGTGATCGGCGCTGGACAGCGCGAGCGGCCAGCTGGCCCGTTCGCTGCTGAGCTGCAAAATACCGGCCTCTTGGCCGCAAACCGCTTGCAGGGCTTCACAAAAGGCTGGCGGCGGCAGTTTTTCCAGCAAGGCCGCACGTTCTGTAGAGACAGACCAGACCAGCGCCACGGAGTTCCCCTCGGCGCCGGACAAAGGCAGCAGCGCCAGGATATCGCCGTGGCTAAACCATTGGCGGGCCACGCCGCCATGGGGCTGGTCGGATTGCAGCCGGGCGGCAATGGCTTTTTGCGGGTAGGGCTTGACGGTCCAGTGCGCGCCCAATGCATCGCGGCTGTTGCTTTTCTGGCCTTCGCAAATCACGGTGAGCGCGGCCGGCAGCGGCGCCTGCACGATTTCTATGTGCGGCTGAAAACGCACGGCCTGGATCAGCTGCTGCTCCAGCGCCGGCACGTCCGCGATCCAGGCCAGCGCCGGCTGGCCCGTGCTGCGCGCGCTGAAATCGAGCTTGCCGCCATCATCGCCCCAGACCTGCATTTCCAGCACCGGTGTGGCAAACAGGGCGTCGGGCCAGACGCGCAGGCCTTCCAGCAGCTGGCGCGAGGCCTGGTTCAGTGCATAGGCCCGTACATCGGCAGCGGCTTGCGCGGCCGGCTCGCGCTCGGGCCGGGTCACCAGCGCCACGCGCAAACGCTCACGCGCCAGCAGCAGGGCCAGCGTGCGGCCCACGATACCGTCGCCGCGAATACAGACATCAAAAGGCTTGGACATTCCTCATTTTAGAAGGCAGTGCAAAATCGGCGTTTTGCGGGCCGGCATGCGGCCGGTCCTGCACCCTCATCCGATTCACAAGGACCTGGCACAAGTGAGCGATTCATCGAGCAAGCCGTTGGCGGACAGCCCTGCAGACCTGGCCGCGGTGGTTTCGCGGCTGTATGTGTACCCGGTGAAGTCCTGCGCCGCGGTCAGTGTGCAGCAGGCCGTCCTGACGGAAACTGGGCTGGAATTTGACCGCGCCTGGATGGTGGTCGATGGCCAGGGCAATTTCCTGACGCAGCGCGAGCTGCCGCGCATGGCGCTGATCCGGCCGCAACTCAAGCACCACGAGATGGTGCTGCGCGCCCCCGGCATGCTGGCCCTGCACATTGCGCTGGACCAGGTCGAGGCGCCGCTGCGGGTGCGGGTCTGGCAGGATGAGGTCGACGCTTACGACATGGGCGCCATCGCCGCCCAGTGGTTCAGCGATTTTCTGGGCACGCCGGCGCGCCTGGTGCGCTTTAACCCCGAGCATCCACGCGTCTGCAACCTGGAATGGACGCAGGGCATAGAGGCCTTCAACCAGTTCAGCGATGGTTATTCCCTGCTGCTCATCAGCGAGGCGTCGCTGGACCAGCTCAATGCCAAGCTGCTGGCCCAGGGCGCGGCGGCGGTGGGCATGGAGCGTTTTCGGCCCAACATCGTGCTGGGCAATGCGGCCGGCAGCGAGCTGGCCCCGCACGATGAAGACCGGCTGGCGCTGCTGCAGATCGCCACAGAGCAGGGCACGGTGCTGCTCAAGCCGGTCAAGCCCTGCCCGCGCTGCCCGATTCCGAACATTGACCCGGCTACCGCCAGCAGCAGCCCAGAGGTCGGCGACATGCTGCAACGCTACCGCCAGGACGCGCGCGTCAACGGGGCCTTGACCTTTGGCATGAATGCCATCGTGCTGCGCGGCAGCGAGCATCTGCTCAAGGTGGGGCAGGCGGTGGGCGCCAGCTATTTGTTCGAGTAAAGCCTGAGCGCCCGCCGGGGCGGCTCTCAACAGGTCGTGGGCTCGGCCTCCAGCCCCGCGGGCTGCGTCAGTTCCGGCTCCAGGAAGCGTATCGGGCGGCGGGTGCGCGCGGCCATGCTGCCCAGCAGGGCCGACAGTGCCTGGGCGATTTCCGCATCGCCCCCCTGGCGTTCGTTGAGCAGCACGCCGGCCACGTGAAACTGCAGCACCACTTCCGGCTTGAGCCCCTTCAGCGGCATCAGCCCGGCGGCTATCAGGCGGCTGGCCAGTTCGCTCACCGCCTGGCGCGATGACTCGCCCTCGAGGACGATGCCAAAGCGGGCTTCGTCCACGCGCCCCACGGTGTCCACATCGCGCAGGACGCGGCGCAGCTTGATCACGCTGCGCAGCAGGCTTTGTTCGGCTACGGCCGTGCCCCAGGTTTTTTTGATGTAGGGGTAGTTGACCAGCTCGATGTAGGCCACGGCCGCCGGTTCCTGGTAGCGCCGCGCGCGGGCCAGCACCTGCCTGAAGCGGTCATGAAAGAGGTGGGCGGCCAGCAGCCCGGTCAGCGCGTCATGGCTGACCATGGCCTGCGCGCGGGCCTCGACGCCATGGCGCTCGCGCGAGCGCAGATTCAGCGCCACCAGCAGCAGGGGTACTTCCAGGGTCAGGCCGGCCATCAGGCCGTACTGGGAGATCCACGAAACCGAGGGCAGGCCCAGCAGGCCGGCGATGATCAGCAGGGTGGCCAGCGCCAGCGGCGTGAAGGCGGCCAGCACCCAGAAACCCACGGCATCCTGGCGCCGCCAGGTCAGGCCGGCCCGGCTCATGCCCAGCAGCACCACGGCCAGCAGGTACACGCCAATCATGCGCACGCCCGGACCGCGTTCCAGCACGGTGTAGAGCAGCGCCAGCGGCAGGCTGGCCATGCCGGTCCAGTAAACGGCCCGCTCAAATCCCTTGTGGCGCGAGTCCGCGCCGCACAGGTGGTGCACGGCCAGCAGCGCCGCGCCGCCGCCCAGCAGGCCCAGGCAGCCTTGTGCGAGGTTGTTCCAGGCGCTGAAGTCGCTCCAGAGAAACTGGCCGGCCAGACCGGTCCAGGCCGCCACGACCAGCGCCATCAGCGCGGCGTAGGCGGCATACCAGCCATAGGCCCGGTCGCGGTAGACCCAGCTCTGGGTGACGCAGGCAATGGTCAGCAAGGCCAGCGCGCCGAACACCACGCCCATGCCCAGGTATTCGAGTTGCAGGCGCTGGCTCTGGCGGCTGGCGGTGCTGACCGTGACGGGCAGGCTGAGGTCGGTCTGGTGCTGGATGCGCACATACACCTCGTGCACGCCGTTGTCGGGCAGGTTTAAGCGGAACTGCCCGTAGCGGCCGGGTTCCGGCCAGCTCGATACCGCCACGGTGTCACCGGCGGTCTGGGCCGACCAGCCGCCGGCCGCCGTGCGCTGGTAGACCGTGGCCAGGTCCAGCATGGGCAGCGGGAACTCCAGCAGCCAGTCCTGGCGCGAGCCGGCCGCCTTGCTGAAGCGGTAGTGCAGCCACAGGACGGCCTGGCTGCCCAGGCGGTAAATGGCGTCGGGGTTGGCGGGGCGAAACAAGGCGCGGCCGGCCGGGCTGGCCAGCTGCGCTATGCCGGCCTGGCCGCCGGCATCAATCCACGCCAGGCTGGCGGCCCGGCCATCGATGACCGGCTGCTGGTCGCTCAGCCGCGTGATGGGCGGCAGCGGCTGGGCCTGCGCGGCGCCGGCCTGCAGCAGCCCGACAAAGGCCAACAGCAGGGCGGCCAGGGCCCCCGGCAAGCTGCGCGACAGGGGATGAAATAAACCCGGGAATACGCGGTCAGTCGCGTATCGAATACACTTCTCAGCCAGTTTTTGAAGGTTTGTCATGAGTTTGAAGTGCGGCATTGTAGGCTTGCCTAACGTCGGAAAATCCACCCTGTTCAACGCGTTGACCAAAGCGGGCATCGCGGCGGAGAACTATCCGTTTTGCACCATCGAGCCCAATGTGGGCGTTGTCGAGCTGCCCGATGCGCGCCTGGCGCAGCTTGCCGACATCATCAGCCCCGAGCGCATCGTTCCGGCGATTGTCGAGTTTGTCGACATCGCCGGCCTGGTGGCGGGCGCCAGCACCGGCGAGGGCCTGGGCAACAAGTTCCTGGCCCATATCCGTGAAACCGACGCCACCGTCAATGTGGTGCGCTGCTTCGAGGATGACAACGTGGTCCACGTGGCCGGCAAGGTGGACCCGGTCTCCGACATCGAGGTGATCCAGACCGAGCTGTGCCTGGCCGATCTGGCGGCGGTTGAAAAGGCCTTGCACCGCGTGACCAAGGCCGCGCGCTCGGGCGACAAGGAATCGGCCCGGCTGGTGGCGATCCTGGAAAAATGCCAGGCCGCGCTGAACGAGGCCAAACCGGTGCGCACGCTGGAGTTCAGCAAGGAAGAGCAGCCGCTGCTGAAGCAGTTTTTCCTGATCACCGCCAAGCCCGCGATGTTTGTCGCCAACGTGGCGGAAGACGGCTTTGAGAACAACCCTTTGCTGGACCGCCTGAAGGCCTACGCCGCCGCGCAGAATGCGCCGGTGGTGGCGATCTGCGCCAAGATGGAGGCCGAAATGGCCGACATGGACGAGGAAGACAAAAAAATGTTCCTCGCCGAAATCGGCCAGAACGAGCCCGGGCTGAATCGCCTGATCATGGCCGCCTACAAGCTGCTGGGCCTGCAAACCTATTTCACGGCGGGCGTGAAGGAAGTGCGTGCCTGGACCATCCATGTCGGCGACACCGGCCCGCAAGCCGCTGGCGTGATTCACACCGACTTCGAGAAGGGCTACATCCGGGCCCAGACCATTGCCTTTGATGACTTCATCACCTACAAGGGCGAGCAGGGCGCCAAGGACGCCGGCAAGATGCGCAGCGAAGGCAAGGATTACGTCGTCAAGGATGGCGATGTGATGAACTTCCTGTTCAGCAGCTAA
>CAZWDK010000093.1:8314-11187 GCA_964633095.1 uncultured Polaromonas sp.
GAGGGCGGCTGGGTCACGGTCGATGGCGTGGTGGTCGAAGAGCCGCAATTCCGCGTGCAGGACCAGGCCATTGTGCTGGCCCAGGATGCCAGTTTGCTGGCGCTGGCGCCGGTGACCCTGCTGCTGCACAAGCCCGCTGGTTACCAAGCCGGTTGGGGCGGCACGGCCGCTGGCAGGGCGCCGGCGGCGGCCCAACTGCTGTCGGCGGCCAGTCGCGCGCCGGACGACCGTTCGGGCATACGCCCGCTGAAAAAACATTTTTCCGCCGCGGCGCTGGTGACGCCGCTGGCCACCGCCGCCAGCGGCCTGGTGGTGTTTACCCAGGACTGGCGCGTGGCGCGCAAGCTGCAGGAAGATGCCGGCACGCTGGAGCATGAGCTGATTGTGCAGGTCAGCGGCGAGATCAGGCCCGGCGGGCTAGAGCGGCTGAACCGCCTGGACCACGGCTTTACCTTTAACGGCGCCTTGTTGCCGCCGGCCAAGGTGAGCTGGCAAAGCGAGACCCGGCTGCGTTTTGCGCTCAAGGGCGCCATGCCCGGCCAGATTGCCTACATGTGCGAAAGCGTGGGGCTGAAGGTCGAGGCCATGAAACGCATAAGGCTGGGCCGCGTGCCCATGAGCCAGCTGCAGCCCGGCCAGTGGCGCTACCTGTTGCCGCACGAGCGGTTTTAAGCGTTAGCCGGTCACCACGCCGGGAACCATCCCCGGAAAGGCCCAGATCAGGCTGCCCGTCATCAAAAAGTAGCGCGCAAACTTGCCGATCGCCATATAGGCCAGGCAGGACCAGAAAGGAAACCTGAGCCAGCCCGCCACCGCGCACAGCGGGTCTCCCACCACCGGCAGCCAGGCCAGCAGGCAGGCCTTGGGCCCGAGCTTTTCCAGCCAGCGCATGGCGCGACCGTGGTGCGAGGAATGCTGGAACTTGTCCACCACCACATGCGCCTCGTAACCCATCCACCAGTCCAGCGCGCCGCCCAGCGTGTTGCCGGCCGTGGCGACCAGGATGGTGGGCCAGAACATGGCGGGGTTGAGCTTGACCAGCCCGAACACCACCGGCTCGGAGCCCAGCGGCAGCAGGGTGGCGGAAATAAAGGATACCACAAAGACCGTGCTCAGGCCATATTCAGGCAGGGCCAGCAGTTCTATCAGGCGGTGTATCCATGCTTCCATAGGGGTGTGAGTATAGGCAAGAGCAGGCGCCGGCGGCGGCAAGAAAGGGCGAGAAACTCGCCAGCCAGAAGGCGGGGGCGGGCATAAATTTCAATTGCTGAAATTTTGGGCAGTTACAATCGTGCCTTCTTTCTCGGCATCAGCACCCCCCCCCCTTTTTTTTTCCATGAACATTGGTCCCTACGTCCTGGCAAACAATGTGTTTGTCGCGCCCATGGCCGGTGTGACCGACAGGCCGTTTCGCCAGCTCTGCAAAAAACTCGGCGCCGGTTATGCGGTCAGTGAGATGGTGACCTCGCGCCGCGACCTGTGGGACAGCCTGAAAACCTCGCGCCGCGCCAACCATGAGGGTGAGGATGCGCCGATTGCCGTGCAGATTGCCGGCACCGACGTCCAGATGATGGCCGAGGCCGCGGCCTACAACGTCGATCGCGGCGCGCAAATCATCGACATCAACATGGGCTGCCCGGCCAAGAAGGTCTGCAACAAATGGGCCGGTTCCGCCCTGATGCAGGACGAAACGCTGGCGCTGCAGATTGTCGAGGCCGTGGTGAAGGCCTGCCTGCCGCACCAGGTGCCGGTCACGCTGAAGATGCGCACCGGCTGGTGCCAGACGCACAAGAATGCGCTGACGATTGCGCGCGCGGCCGAAAGCGCCGGCGTGCAGATGATCACGGTGCACGGCCGCACGCGCGAGCAGGGCTACAAGGGGCTGGCCGAATACGACACGATCGCCGCCGTGAAAGCGGCCCTGCGCATTCCGGTGGTGGCCAATGGCGACATCGGCAGCCCCGAAAAGGCCCGGACGGTGCTGGCCCGCACCGGCGCCGATGCCGTGATGATTGGCCGCGCGGCCCAGGGCCGACCCTGGATTTTCCGCGAGGTGGCGCATTTCATGGCAACGGGCACGCATCTTGCGCCGCCGCTGGTGGCTGACGTCAAGCGCCTGCTGCTCGACCACTTGCTGGACCACTACACGCTGTATGGCGATTTCACCGGTGTGCGCACCGCGCGCAAGCACATCGGCTGGTACGTCAAGAGCCTGCCGGGCGGCGAGGCGTTTCGGGCGCAGATGAACCTGCTGCAAGACTGCCGGGCGCAGCTGCAGGCCGTCAGTGATTTTTTTGACCATCTGGGCGCGCGCATGGACCGCATCCCGGCCGCCACGGATGGTGAGGGTGACCAGCAGCCACTGGCACAGACAGCTATGAACAAAGAACAAAATCAGGAGGAAGCCGCTGCATGAGCAAAAAACACATCGAGGAGTGCGTACGCACCAGTCTGGAAGGCTATTTCAAGGACCTGCATGGCATCGAGCCCGATGGCATGTACGACATGATGGTGCGCGTGGTCGAGAGGCCGCTGCTGGAGGTCGTCATGCGCCACGCCGAACACAACCAGTCGCGCGCCGCCGAATGGCTGGGCCTGAACCGCAACACCCTGCGCAAGAAACTGGTGGAGCACAAGCTGCTCTGACTGCTTGCTATTGTTTTTATAGCTAATTACGCCTGCCCTTCAAGGGTTGGCGCCAGATTTAATCATTGATATTGGTTCACCATGAATGCACTCATTTCCGTTTCCGACAAGACCGGCATCCTTGAATTTGCGCAGGCCCTGCATGCGCTGGGCATCAAGCTGCTGTCCACCGGCGGCACCGCCAAGCTGCTGGCCGACGCCGGCCTGCCGGTGACCGAGGTGGCCGA
>CAZWDK010000094.1:0-11001 GCA_964633095.1 uncultured Polaromonas sp.
CTCCGCGCCCACCGCCAGCACCTGGCCCACCTCGCCGCCCAGGGCCAGCACCTGGCCCACCACGGGCGAGGGGATTTCAACGGTGGCCTTGTCGGTCATCACATCGGCCAGCACCTGGTCCTCGGCCACGCGGTCGCCGGGCTGGACGCGCCAGGCCACCAGCTCGACCTCGGCGATGCCTTCGCCGAGGTCGGGCATCTTGATGACGTGGACTCCCATGCTAGGCCTCCATCGCGCGCTTGAACGCCGCCGCCACGCGCGCCGGCCCCGGGAAATAGGCCCATTCCTGCGCATGCGGATAGGGCGTGTCCCAGCCGCTCACGCGCTCGATGGGCGCTTCGAGGTGGTAAAAGCAATGCTCCTGCACCAGCGCCGCCAGCTCGGCGCCGAAGCCGCTGCTGCGCGTGGCCTCGTGCACCACCACGCAGCGGCCGGTCTTTTTCACCGAAGCCACCACGGTCGGCAGGTCCATGGGCCAGAGGCTGCGCAGGTCGATGATCTCGGCGTCTATGCCGGCCTCCGCCGCCGCCGCCGCCGACACAAAGACCATGGTGCCGTAGGTCAGCACCGTCAGTTCGGCACCGGGGCGGAACACCGCCGCCGATTCCAGCGGCACGCTGTAGTAGCCCTCGGGCACCTCGCCCAGCGGATGCCCGGACCAGGGCACGGCCGGCCTGTCGTGGTGGCCGTCGAAGGGGCCGTTGTACAGGCGCTTGGGCTCGAGAAAGATCACCGGGTCGTCGTTCTCGATGCAGGTGATCAGCAGGCCCTTGGCGTCGTAGGGGTTGGACGGCATCACCGTGCGCAGCCCGCAGACATGGGTGAACAGGGCCTCAGGACTCTGGCTGTGCGTCTGCCCGCCGTAGATGCCGCCGCCGCAGGGCATGCGTATGGTCATGGGCGCGGTGAAGTCGCCGGCCGAGCGGTAGCGCAGCCGCGCCGCCTCGGAGACGATCTGGTCGTAGGCCGGGTAGAAGTAGTCGGCGAACTGCACCTCCACCACCGGGCGCAAACCATAGGCCGCCATGCCTATGGCCGCGCCGACGATGCCGCCCTCGGAGATAGGCGCGTCGAACACGCGCGACTTGCCATACCTGGCCTGCAGGCCGTCGGTGCAGCGGAACACGCCGCCGAAATAGCCCACGTCCTGGCCGAAGATCACCACGTTGTCGTCGCGCGCCAGCATCACGTCCATGGCCGAGCGCAGCGCCTGGATCATGGTCATTTGCATGATCAGGCCTCCCGCCCCAGCAGTTGCCGGCGTTGCTGCTGCAAATGCGCCGGCATGTCCTTGTAGACATCCTCGAACATGGCCGCGGCGCCGGCCATGTGGCCGGCGGCCAGCGAGCCGTAGCGCTCGGCCTCCTTCAGCGCGGCGCCCACCTGGGCCTCCAGTTCCTTCTGGGTAGCGTCGTGCTCCTGCTCGGACCAGGCGCCCAGGCGCACCAGATGCGTTTTCAGCCGCTCTATCGGGTCGCCCAGCGGAAAATGTTCCCAGTCGTCGGCCGGGCGGTAGCGCGTGGGGTCGTCCGAGGTCGAGTGCGCGCCGGCGCGGTAGGTCACCCACTCGATCAAGCTCGGTCCCAGGTTGCTGCGGGCGCGCTCCGCCGCCCACAGCGAGGCGGCATAGACGGCCAGAAAATCGTTGCCATCGACGCGCAGCGAGGCAATGCCGCAGCCGACGCCGCGCGCCGCGAAGGTGGTGGCCTCGCCGCCGGCAATCGCCTGGAAGGTCGAGATCGCCCACTGGTTGTTGACCACGTTGAGGATCACCGGCGCGCGGTAGACATGGGCAAAGGTCAGCGCGGTGTGGAAGTCGGACTCGGCGGTGGCGCCGTCGCCTATCCAGGCCGAGGCTATCTTGCTGTCGCCCTTGATCGCCGAGGCCATGGCCCAGCCCACGGCCTGGATGAACTGCGTGGCGAGGTTGCCCGAAATCGTGAAGAAGCCGGCCCGCCTGTACGAGTACATCACCGGCAGCTGCCGCCCCTTGACCGGGTCACGCTCGTTGGACATCAGCTGGCAGATCATCTCCACCATGTCGACGTCGTCGCGCGCCAGCAGCAGGCCCTGTTGCCGATAGGTGGGAAAGCACATGTCGCCGGGCTGCAGCGCCAGCGCCTGCGCGGTGGCGATCGCCTCCTCGCCCAGGCATTGCATGTAGAAGGAAATCTTTTTCTGCCGCTGCGCGATCAGCATGCGGGCGTCGTAAATGCGCGTCTTCATCATGGCGCGCAGGCCCCGACGCAACAGTTGCGGTTCGATCTGCGGCGCCCAGGGCCCGACGGCCAGGCCGTCGTCGTCGAGCACCCGCACCAGGCTGTAGGCCAGGTCGCTGGTGGCGGCCGGCGCGGCATCGACCGGCGGGCGCCGCACCGCGCCGGCCGGTGACAGATGCAGATAGGAAAAATCGGTCTCGTGCCCTGGCCGCCCCGAGGGCTCCGGCACATGCAGACGGAGTGCTGTTTTTTTGTTCATCCGCGTCACCTGAAGCACATCGTAGCCCTGTGCCGCCCGGGGCGCAAACCCCGGCCGGAACCTCAGCGCGCGCCATCAGCTCACTTTTTGATAGCTACTTACGCCCATTCCGCTTGGGTAAAAGACTGATTCGACCCATGCTTTCACCCAAACCACGCTATTTCATGGCGCCAAACACCTTCTTGATGATCGCGCTGCCCGAGCCAACCGGGTCCTGCCGAATTTTCCTTTCTTCCTCGCCGATGATCAGGTAAAGGCCGTCCAGCGACTTGCCGGTGACATACTGCTGGATGTTGGCGTCTTCTTTTTTGACCAGGCCCAAACCGGCGGCCTTGCCGGCGACTTCGTTGTACTTGTTGGCCAGGCCGACTTTTTCGGTGGCCTTGGTCACCACCGGCAAAAACTTCACGCCCAGCGGGGCGCGGGTTTTTTCGGCAAAGAAGTTGGTGACCGAGGTTTCGCCGCCGGTCAGGATGTTTTTGGCATCGGTCACGCTCATGGACCGCACGGCGCCCACCAGCAGGTCCTTGCCCATGGGCACGGCCGCCTCGGCGGCGCGGTTGATGGAGGTCACCAGCTCGTCGATGCGTTTGCCCTGGCCCAGGGTTTTGAGGATTTTTGAGGCATCTTCGAGGAAACCGGGCAAGGGAATGCGAACTTTTGGGTTTCCCAGGAATCCATCTGGCTTGCCAAGCAAGGCCACGGCCGCCAGCGCGCCCTTTTCGAGAGCGGTTTTCAGGCCGCTGCTGGCCTCGGCATTGCTGATCTGGCTCAGGTCGCCCAACGAAAGCGCATGAGCCTGCTGGTAGGTGGCCCATATCAGCGTGCCCAGCGCGCCGATACCGGCTTGGTTAAAATTGCGACGTTGCATGATGAGGTCCTTCCCGATGAAACGAATTTCTGTCTGGCCAGTATGCCGCATGGCACTGGCGGGCGCACTGGTCGTCGCCGGCCTGGTCAGCCTGCCCGGTTGCAGCGGCGCGCAGGCGGCGCCGGAGTCGACCTTTGTGCTGCTCGACGGCAGCAAACAGACCACCGCCGACCTGAAAGGCAAGGTCACCCTGGTCAACTTCTGGGCCACCAGCTGCGTCACCTGCGTGGCCGAGATGCCCAAGGTCATCGCGACCTACAACAAGTACAAAGGCCGGGGCTACGACACGCTGGCCGTGGCCATGAGCTACGACCCGCCCAGCTATGTCGTCAATTACACCGAAACCCGCAAGCTGCCGTTCAAGGTGGCGATCGACAACACCGGGGCCGTGGCCAAGGCCTGGGGCGAGGTCCAGCTCACGCCCACCACCTTCCTGGTGAACAAGCGCGGCGAGATCGTCAAGCAGTATGTCGGCGAGCCGGACTTTGCGGCGCTGCACCAGCTGATCGAGAAGCTGCTGGCCGAGACCTGAGTACGCTCATCGGGCCGAACTTCCGGCGCCCACAAAAAAGGCCAGTTTCGCGGGAAACTGGCCTTTTCTTTTTTGCCCTGGTGAAGCGGGCCTTGACGCCCGGTTTACTCCTTGCGGAAGGCGTCGTGGCAGGCCTTGCAGGAGCCGCCCACGGCCGCCACGGCGGTCTTGATTTGATCCAGATTGCCGGTCTTGCTGGCGGCCGCCAGCTTGGTCATCTCGGCCTGCGTTTTTTCCGAAGCCTCCTTGAACTTGACCGGCTCCTTCCAGATTTCCGGCTTGGCCTTGGTTTCACCCTTGTCGGTGTCGGCCACAAAGCCGGCCCATGGCAGTTTTGCCATATAGGCGGCCGTTTCAGCGCTCTCGGCGGCCACCTTGGCATCAAAAGGCGTGCGGCCGCTGGCCATGCTGGCAACCCGGCCAAAGTTCTGCTGCATCACGAACAAGGCGTTCTTGCGGTACTTGATGGCGTCTTCAGGCTTGGCAAACTGGGCAGAGGCCGGTGCGGCCAGGCTGAGCAAGGTAGCGGCCGCAGCGACGCAGGCGAAAATTTTCATCGTTTTCCTCGTGGTTTTTTGACTGTCGGGAGTGATTGGCGGCTTGTCGAGCAGCCGCCAAACTGCTGGAGTTTAGCGAATCCCGACAAGTTCCCCAGAAACTTCCGCCGCACGGGAAAACCGCAAGGACAAACGGCCGCCGCAGCCGGCATGGCAGCGCCGCGCCGACACCGGCCGGCCAGGATTACTTGTTGCGGAACGCGTCGTGGCAGGACTTGCAGGTGTCGGCGGTGGACGCAAAAGCGGTTTTCAGGTTGTCCAGATTGCCGGTTTTGGCGGCAGCGGCCAGCTTGGCGGTCTCGGCCATCAGCTTCTCGTTGGTTTCCTTGAACTTGGCCTGCTCGGTCCAGATTTCAGGCTTGGCCTTGGTGTTGCCGCCCTTGTCGGTGCCCGGCATGAAACCGGCCCAGGGCAGCTTGGAGATATCCGCGACGATCGCGGCGCTGTCGGCCGCCGCCGTGGCGTCGAACGGTGCCTTGCCGGAAACCATGGCACCGATGCGGCCCATATGCTGGCCCTGGATAAACATCGCGCTCTGGCGGTATTTGATGGCGTCTTCCGGCTTGGCAAACTGCGCGGCGGCCGGCGCGCTCAGGGCGACCAGGGTGGCCGCGGCTGCGATACAGCTGAGAGTTTTCATGTTGTTCCTCGTGAGGTTTCGCTAGACATGACATAACCGGCAACACTGTTGGCAATTTGGGCGGGTTGCCAAAGCGCTAGAGTGGGGTCCTGCCCATTAGTTCCACAGGAACTAATGCAGCGCGGGAAAACACCAACGGGTCGACCCGGGTCCGGCCGCGCCAGCGGCCCCTGTTGACCCGGCCATAAAACAAGCGATGACACGAGGAGTGAGCATGTACAACAACAAAAACCTGTACAAGGTACGGGTCTGGGATTTGCCGACGCGGCTGTTCCACTGGGCGCTGGTCGTCTGCGTGATCGGCCTGGCCATCACCGGCACCGTGGGCGGCAACGCCATGATCTGGCACTTTCGCTTGGGCTACTCGGTGCTGAGCCTGCTGCTGTTTCGCATCGTCTGGGGTCTGGTGGGCGGACGCTGGTCGCGTTTTGGCGCATTTATCTACTCGCCGCAAAGCGTCATCAACTACCTCAAGGGCCAAGGCAAGCCCGAGCACGGCGTCGGCCACAGCCCGGTTGGCGCCGGCTCGGTCTTTGCCATGCTGGGCTTTTTGCTGCTGCAGGTGGGCAGCGGCCTGCTCAGCGACGACGAAATCGCCTTTGCCGGACCGCTGACACGCTTTGTGTCGAACGCGACCGTCAGCCTGGCCACCAGCTACCACAAGAACATCGGCAAATGGGCGCTGCTGGGCCTGGTGCTGCTGCATCTTCTGGCCATTGTTTTTTACCTGCGCCGCAAGCACAAGCTGGTGGGCGCCATGCTGCACGGCGACAAGGAGCTGGTCATCGCCGCACCGCCCTCGCGCGACGACACGGCCTCACGCGTGGCGGCGCTGCTGATCCTGGGCGCCTGCGCCGCCGCGGCGTATTGGGTGTCCAGCCTGGCGGCGCCGGCTTTTTGAAGCGCGCGGGCTGCGGCCTCTGTGCCACCGCCCCGGCAAACGACGCGCTACACTGGGCGTTGTTTCTCCCCCCACAGCCGTGCAACGCCCTTCCATCCAGATCATCACGCCTGACACGCCAGAGCTGCTGGAAGCCACGCGCCAGATATTCAGCGACTACGCCCAGCAGCTGGGCATCGACTTGTACTTTCAGGATTTCGAGGCCGAACTGGCCGATTTGCCGGGCAGCTATGCCGCCCCGCAGGGAGCGCTGCTGCTGGCGCTGGTGGATGGCGAGGTGGCCGGCTGCTGCGCGCTGCGCGCCCTGGACACCGTGGACTACCCGAATGCGGCCGAAATGAAGCGCCTGTATGTGCGCAAGGCCTTCCGCCGCTTTGGCCTGGGCCGGCAGCTGGCGGAAGCGGTGCTCGATGCCGCACGCGTGGCGGGCTACCACAGCGTGCTGCTGGACACGCTGGATGACATGGAAACGGCCCGCACGCTGTACGCCGAGCTGGGCTTTGCGGAGATTCCCCCCTACTACCACAACCCGATTGCCGGCGCCCATTACCTGAAGGTCGACTTATAGACAAAATTGGCCTGCAGCCCAACGGATACGGGTGCAAATAGCTATCCAATCAATAGCAAATCATCGGCTCCACATCAAAAAAACCCGCCGGTCTTGCGAGCGGCGGTTTGGACGGCTTGGCTTACTTAGCTAGCGACAACAGCCCTGTCAGGCCTTGGCTTGGGCCAGCAGGGTGGCCGCATCGCTGACTTCAAACTTGCCGGGGCCTTCCACATTGAGGCTGGCCACCTTGCCGTCCTTGACCAGCATGGAATAGCGGTTGCTGCGCAGGCCCATGCCCTTGGCCGTCAGGTCCAGCGTCAGGCCGGTGGCCTTGGCGAAATCGGCACTGCCGTCGGCCAGCATGCGGACCTTGCCGCCGGTTTTTTGCTCGCGCGCCCAGGCGCCCATGACAAAGGCGTCGTTCACGCTCAGGCACCAGATTTCGTCAACGCCGGCGGCCTTGAGTTCGGCGAAATGCTCGACATAACCCGGCACATGCTTGGCCGAGCAAGTGGGCGTGAAGGCACCTGGCAGGGCAAACAGCGCAATGGTCTTGCCGGCGCTGGCCTTGGCCACATCGACCGCGTTGGGGCCTATGCTGCAGCCATTGCCTTCAACTTCTGAATACTCCATCAGCGTGGTCGCGGGAAGGTTGTCGCCTACTTTAATCATGGGATGCTCCTGGTTGGGGTAAAACGGAATGAGATGGTATCCATCAAGGCTGTCGCTAGCTGGATCGACCCGGAAAGTCTGCTGGCACTCCACGGTCTTTCCGGCCTTGATATGGCAAGCGGGCCGGAAGCGAAGGCGTAAACAAAAACGGCTCACACCGTGAGCCGTTTTTGAGTGACTTGCCGTCAAAGTCCCGAAGACTTAAACAACAGCGGCCTTTTCCACCAAACGGGTAACCACCCAGTTTTTGGTTTTGGAGATAGGACGGCTTTCGGTGATCTCGATCACGTCGCCCATCTTGTACTCGCCCTTTTCGTCATGGGCGTGGTACTTGCTGGACAAGGACACAATCTTGCCGTACAGCTCGTGCTTGACGCGGCGCTCGACCAGCACCGTCACGGTCTTGGCGCGCTTGTCGCTGACCACCTTGCCAATCAAGGTGCGCTTGAGGGATTTTTTAGCTTCCGTCATTTTTTGGCTCCTTGCTTGACGATGGTTTCGGCCAAAATGGTTTTGGCACGAGCGATGGCACGGCGCGTGGAACGCAGCGTGGCGGTGTTGGTGAGTTGCTGCGTGGCTTTTTGCATGCGCAGGCCAAAGTGGGCTTTTTGCAGCTCTTTGACTTCAGCTTGCAGGCCGGCAACGTCTTTTTGGCGCAGTTCAGTAGTTTTCATTTGCATCTTCTCCTGATTACTGGCCAATCATGCGGGCCACGAACGTGGTGCGCAGCGGCAGCTTGGCCGAAGCCAGGCGGAACGCTTCGCGTGCCAGTTCTTCTGGCACACCGACGATTTCAAAAACGATCTTGCCGGGCTGGATCTCAGCCACGTAGTACTCTGGATTACCTTTACCGTTACCCATACGCACTTCAGCAGGCTTTTGGGAAATCGGCTTGTCCGGGAAGACACGGATCCAGATACGGCCGCCACGTTTGACGTGACGGGAAATCGCACGACGTGCGGCTTCAATTTGACGAGCGGTGAGGCGACCACGGTCGGTGCACTTCAGGCCGAAGTCGCCGAACGCAACCGAGTTACCCCGGGTTGCGACGCCGGTGTTGCGGCCTTTTTGCTCTTTGCGGTATTTTCTGCGAGCGGGTTGCAGCATTTGTATTCTCCGTTATTAGACCGATTACTCGGTCTTGGCACCGTCAGCTGCTGCAGCTGGCGCGGCTTTGCGGACGCGCTTAACGGTGGATTTCGGGTCGCCGCTACCAGCGGTAGCTTCAGCCGGTTTGTCGCTGCCATCGGCAGGCGCCGTGTTGGTTCCACCGACAGGGCCGCGCGCAGGGCGGGCACCACGGGGAGCCGGACGGTCCGTGCGTTCGCCAGGGCGTCCTTCACGGCGGGGGCCGCGAGGCTTGCGCTCTTCGTCGGCTACTTCCACCATCTTGGCGCCGGTACCGTCATTGCGGCCCAGCGTGTCGCCCTTGTAGACCCAGACCTTGACGCCGATCACACCATAGGTGGTCTTGGCTTCCGAGGTGCCGTAGTCGATGTCGGCGCGCAGGGTGTGGAGAGGCACGCGGCCTTCGCGGTACCACTCGCAACGGGCGATTTCAATGCCATTGAGACGGCCGGACGACATGATCTTGATGCCCAGGGCACCCAGACGCATGGCGTTTTGCATGGCGCGCTTCATCGCACGGCGGAACATGATGCGTTTTTCAAGCTGCTGGGTGATGCTGTCGGCGATCAGCTTGGCATCAATTTCAGGCTTGCGAACTTCTTCAATGTTCACGGCGACCGGCACGCCCAGCTGGCGGCTCAGTTCCTTCTTGAGGTTCTCGATGTCCTCGCCTTTTTTGCCGATCACGACGCCCGGACGTGCCGAGAAAATCGTGATGCGGGCATTCTTGGCAGGGCGCTCGATCAGAACGCGCGAAACCGCAGCGCTCTTCAGCTTGGCCTTGAGGTATTCGCGCACCTTGATGTCTTCGGCCAGCATGCCGGCGAAGTCACGGTTGCTTGCGTACCAGCGGCTGGCCCAGTTGCGGCTAACTGCGAGGCGGAACCCGGTTGGGTTGATTTTCTGTCCCATATCCTGCTGCCTTTAGTTGCCAACAACCACGTACACATGGCACGTAGGCTTGCTGATGCTGTTGCCGCGGCCTTTTGCGCGCGCGGAGAAACGCTTGAGCGTGGCGCCTTGCTCGACGTAAATGGTTTTCACCTTCAACTCGTCGATATCGGCACCATCGTTGTGTTCAGCGTTGGCGATGGCGGACTCAACCACCTTCTTGATGATTCCAGCAGCTTTTTTCTGCGTGAAATTCAGGATGTTGAGCGCCTGATCCACTTTTTTACCGCGGATCAGGTCAGCGACCAGACGGCCTTTGTCGACCGACAGACGAACGCCCCTGAGGGTTGCACGTGTTTCCATGGTCTTTCCTTACTTTCTCACAACTTTTTTGTCAGCCGGATGACCTTTGAAAGTCCGGGTGAGTGCGAACTCGCCCAGCTTGTGGCCAACCATTTGATCGGTGATGTAGACCGGCACGTGCTGTTTGCCGTTGTGCACGGCGATGGTCAGGCCGATGAACTCGGGCAGGACCATGGAGCGACGCGACCAGGTTTTGATCGGCTTTTTGTCTTTGTTGGTAACGGCCTTATCAGCCTTGGCTACCAGGTGATGGTCGACAAAGGGACCTTTTTTGAGTGAACGTGTCATTGCCTGGCCTTACTTCTTGCGACGCGAAACAATCATCACTTGCGTGCGCTTGTTGTTGCGGGTGCGGTAGCCCTTGGTCAGGTTACCCCATGGGTCGACAGGATGGCGGCCTTCGCCGGTCTTGCCTTCACCACCACCGTGCGGGTGGTCAACCGGGTTCATCACCACACCGCGAACGGTTGGGCGAATACCCATCCAGCGCTTCACACCGGCCTTGCCCAGACGGCGCAGGCTGTGCTCTTCGTTGGCGACTTCACCAATGGTGGCGCGGCACTCGATGTGGATCTTGCGCACTTCACCGGAGCGCATGCGCACCTGAGCGTAAGTGCCTTCACGCGCCAGCAGCGTTGCCGAGGTACCGGCGGAACGGGCGATTTGCGCGCCCTTGCCGATTTGCATCTCGATGCAGTGAATCGTCGAGCCGACCGGAATGTTGCGAATCGGCAGCGTGTTGCCGACGCGAATCGGCGCTTCCGAACCGCTGATCAGCGTGGCGCCGACTTCAAGGCCGCGCGGGGCGATGATGTAGGCACGCTCGCCGTCGGCGTAGCAGATCAGGGCAATGTGGGCCGTGCGGTTGGGGTCGTACTCGATGCGTTCGACCTTGGCCGGAATGGCGTCCTTGTTGCGCTTGAAGTCAACCACGCGGTAGTGGTGCTTGTGACCACCGCCCTTGTGGCGAACCGTGATGTGACCGTTGTTGTTGCGGCCCGACTTCTGGAATTGCGGCTCCAGCAGCGGCGCATACGCCTCACCCTTGAACAGGTGGTCACGCGAAATCTTCACCATCCCGCGCATGCCGGGTGATGTGGGTTTCATCTTGATGACGGCCATTATGCAGACTCCCCGCCGATGTTCAGCTCTTGACCGGCTTGCAGGGTCACATAGGCCTTGCGAACGTTGTCGCGGCGGCCGATGGACTTGCCAAAGCGCTTGGTCTTGCCTTTGATATTGAGTACAGAGACTGCCTTGACGTCAACCTTGAACATCAATTGCACAGCGGCCTTGATTTCATGCTTGGTCGCATCCTGCAGCACCTTGAAGGTCACCGTGTTGCTCTTTTCCGCAATCATCGTGGCCTTTTCGGACACGATGGGAGCGACCAGAACCTGCATCAGGCGGCCTTCGTC
>CAZWDK010000095.1:0-10877 GCA_964633095.1 uncultured Polaromonas sp.
GCCTGTTTGCCTACGACCAGCCGGAAACCATCTGGAACGAGCACCGCGAGTCCACGCGCGGCCGCGACCTGGACATCACCGGCATGAGCTACGCCATGTTGGAGCAATCGCCGCAGCAATGGCCGCTGCGCGAGGGCGAGGCCACGGGCAAGCTGCGGCTTTACGAGGACGGCATCTTCCCCACCGCCGACGGCAAGGCGAAATTCGTCAACACCGTCTACAAGCCCGTCGCCGAGCCGCGCGAATCGCGTTTCCCGTTTTCCCTGACCACCGGCCGCCTGCGCGACCAGTGGCACGGCATGAGCCGCACCGGCACGCTGGGCCGGCTGTTTGGCCATGTGGCCGAGCCGGCGATCCAGATGAACGCCCAGGACATGGTGCGCCGGCTGCTCAAGGAAGGCGACCTGGTGCATGTCACCTCCAAGCGCGGCTCCATCGTGGTGCCGGTGCAGGCCTCGCCCGAGGTCGCCCTGAGCCAGGCTTTCATCGCCATGCACTGGGGGCAGGAGTATTTGAGCGGCCTGTCCAGCAGCGGCGAGCGGCTGGCCGGCGTGAACGCCATCACCACCTCGGCCTACTGCCCCAGCTCCAAACAGCCCGAGCTCAAGCACGCCGCCGTGAAGATCCTCAAGGCCGAGCTGCCCTGGTCCTTGCTGGCCATGGCCTGGCTGCCGGATGGCGATGCGCTGGCCGCGCGCGAACAGCTCAAGCCCTTGATGGCCGCCTTTCCCTTCAGCTCCTGCGTGCCGTTTTCCAACAACACGCCTTTGGCCGAGCGCGGCCGCGAACGCAGCGGCGTGCTGTTCCGCGCCGCCGGCTACGAAGCGCCCGCGGACGAGCTGCTGGCCAATCTCGAGCGCATCCTCGGCCTGGTCGGTGCCGACGCCCTGCACTATGCCGACAAACGCAAGGGCCAGCGCCGCACCATGCGGCTGGTGCGTGAAGGTGAGCAGGCCCAGCTGGCAGGTTTCGTGCTGGCCGGCGACACCAGCGCCCAGGCCTGGATCAAGACCCTGCTGCAGGACGAGCTGCCCGCGCAGGCCTATGGCCGGCTGCTGCTGCTGCCGGGCGCCAAGCCGCCGGTGGCGGTGCAGTCGCGCGGCAAGCTGGTCTGCACCTGCCTGAACGTGAGCGACACGGCCATTGACGAACACCTGTCCCTGCTCAGCCAGGGCGGTGGCGGCGCCGGTTACCTGGGCACCGACGAAGAGCGGCTGGCCTCCTTGCAGGGCACGCTGAAGTGCGGCACCAACTGCGGCTCCTGCATCCCCGAGCTCAAGCGCAAGGTGCGCGCGGCCCGCGGTGACGCGGCCGCCGGCACGGCCACGGCCGGGCGCAGCGTCATCCCGATCCGGCAAGTAGCCTAAAGCCAACGGCCTAAGCTCATAACAAAAAGTCATCTGGATTCGAAGACAATTGCGACATGAGCATTAGCCAGTACATCAAGGTCATAGGTCGTGGCAAGCAAGGCGCGCGTTCGCTGACGCGTGAGCAGGCGAGCGACCTGTTCGGCCAGGTGCTGGACCGCACGGTGACCGATCTCGAGATTGGCGGCTTTTGCCTGGCCATGCGCATCAAGGGCGAAACCCCCGAAGAGATGGCGGGTTTTCTCGATGCCACCTACCAGCGGCTGAACCACCTGCCGGCCACCGAGCAGCCGCTGGTCGTGCTGCCCAGCTACAACGGCGCGCGCAAGCTGCCGGTGCTGACGCCGCTGCTGGCGCTGCTGCTGGCCCGCCAGGGCCTGCCGGTGCTGGTGCATGGCACGCCCACCGAGTCGTCCCGGATTTTTGCATCGGAAGTGCTGCAAGCCCTCGACATCCATGCGCTGACAGCCATCAAAAAAATAGCGAATGGCGAAGTCGCCTTTGCCGCCACCGAGCTGCTGTGCCCCGGCCTCAAGCAGTTGCTGGACGTGCGGCGCGCCGTGGGGCTGCGCAACCCGGGGCACAGCCTGGTCAAGATCATGAACCCCTGCCGGGGCAAAAGCCTGGTCATCAGCAGCTACACCCACCCGGAATATGCCGTGTCGATGGCGCAGACCTTTGAGCTGATCCAGGCCAACGCCCTGCTGCTGCGCGGCACCGAGGGCGAGGTGGTGGCCGACGCCCGTCGCACGCCGCAGATGGAGGCCTTTATCGCCGGCCAGCGCCTGGTGCTGCAGGAGGCCCAGCCCGGCACCCTGCCGACCGTGCCCGAGCTGGCCAAAACCATTGATGCGGCCAGCACGGCGGCCTATATTCAGGCGGTGATGGCCGGTGATCAGCCGGTACCGGCCTCCATCGCCAGGCAGGTGGAACATATCTTGCATCTGGTCAGCAAACTCTAGGCATACCCCATGACACACGGAAAAGTCACATTGGTAGGCGCAGGCCCCGGAGACCCGGAACTGCTGACCCTCAAGGCGCTCAAGGCCATCCAGAGCGCCACGGTGCTGCTCGTCGATGACCTGGTCAGCGACGAAATCGTTGCTTTTGCCGCGCCAACGGCCCGCATCGTGTATGTCGGCAAGCGCGGCGGCTGCAAGTCCACGCCCCAGGCCTTTATTGAAAAACTGATGCTGATGGCCGCCCGCGAAGGCGACAACGTGGTGCGGCTCAAGGGCGGCGACCCCTTCATTTTTGGCCGCGGTGGCGAAGAGGTCGAGCACCTGCAGGCCGCCGGCATCGAGGTGCAGGTCGTCAACGGCATCACCGCCGGGCTGGCGGCCGTGACCTCGCTGGGCGTGCCGCTCACGCACCGCCAGCATGCGCATGGCGTGGTGTTTGTCACCGGCCATGCCCAGCCCGGCGCGCTAGGCCCCGACTGGCAGCAGCTGGCCGCCACCGCCCACAGCGCCCGCCTGACGCTGGTGATTTACATGGGCGTCAGCGGCGCCCAGCGCATCCAGGACGGGCTGCTCGGCGGGCTGCCGGCCGCCACCCCCGTGGCCGTGATCCAGAACGCCTCGCTGCCGACGCAGCGCCATGTCACCACCACCCTGGGCCAGCTGTCGCGCACGGTGCACCACGAAAAAATGGCCAGCCCCTCGGTCATCGTCGTCGGCGATGTGATTCGGGGCCTGGCCGCGGCCAGCCTGCCACAGGTGCAGGCCCGGCAGGCCTAGCGCCGACCCGGCGGGGGCGAGTGCAGCGCGCCCCGCCTGCCAAGGAAAACACTGCCCCGGACATTCAATCCGGCCCGATACACTGGGCGGGTGGCACGGCTGATTGCTGCTGCCCCGTTTGAAACAAGTGTGGTTACCGGCATGAATCTGTCCACCAGCCTGTTGCTCATCCTGCTGCTGATTGTGGCGAGCGCATTTTTCTCGGCCGCCGAGATTTCACTGGCCGCCGCCCGCCGTTTGCGCCTGCGCCAGATGGTGGACAAGGGGGATGCCCGCGCCGCAGCGGTGCTGCATATCCAGGAGCAGCCGGGACATTACTTCACGGTGGTGCAAATCGGCCTGAACGCGGTGGCCATCTTGGGCGGCATTGTGGGCGAAGGTGCCCTGAGTCCGCTGTTCAGCCAGTTTTTTGCCGGCTGGCTGAGTCCCGAGATCGCCCAGCAGGCCGGCTTCATCGCCTCATTTCTGGCGGTCACCTCCCTGTTCATCCTGTTTGCCGACCTGGTGCCCAAGCGCCTGGGCATGTCCTCGCCCGAAGGGCTGGCGGTCATGGTGGTGGGGCCCATGCAGCTGTGCATGTCGCTCTTCAAGCCGCTGGTATGGTTTTACAGCAAGGCGGCCGACTCTCTGATGCGCGCCCTGGGCCTGTCCACGCAACGCGATGACCGCGTCACGTCTGACGACATCCTGGCCCTGACCGAGGTCGGCGCCCAGGCCGGTCTGCTGGCCCGGCGCGAGCAGCAGGTCATCGCCAATGTGTTTGAGCTGGACACGCTGACCGTGGCCAGCGCCATGACGCCGCGCGACCGGATTGCCTGGTTTTTGCGCGACGCGCCGGATGTGGTGGTGCGGGCCCGCATCGCGGCCCAGCCTTTTTCCACCTACCCGGTGTGCGAGGGCGACATCGACCATGTGATTGGCTATGTCGACGCCAAAGACCTGTTTGCACGTGTCTTGGTCAACCAGCCGATACCGCTGAGCGATGAAAGCCTGTTGCACAAGGCGCTGGTGATTCCCGACCGGCTCACGCTGGCCGAGGTGCTGGAGCAGTTCCAGCAGGCGCACGAAGACTTCGCCGTCATCGTCAACGAGTACAGCCTGGTGGTCGGCGTCGTGACGCTCAATGACGTGATGAGCACCGTCATGGGCGATCTGGTCGCGCCGGTTGACGAAGACCTGATCGTGCAGCGTGACGAAAACTCCTGGCTGATCGACGGCGCCACCCCGGTGCAGGACGTGCAGCGCGCGCTCGGCATCGAGCCCCTGCCGCATCCGGACGAATACGAAACCCTGGCGGGTTTCCTGATGGTCATGCTGCGGCGCATTCCCAAACGCACGGACAGCGTCGACTGGGGCGGCTATAAATTTGAAGTCCTTGACGTCGACAGCTACCGGATCGACCAGGTCATGGTGTCACGCATGGACGTCGCGAAGCCGGCTGCATGAGCGCTAGCCGCAATCCCATGCGCTACACTTTCCATAGCTGATAACGCACGCCGCACAGGCACCTGAGCCTGATCCGGCATATCCAGGCTGGCGCTGAAGCGGCGTCACGCCAGCGTCATAACACCCACCTAAGCTGCAGTTTTTTTGACTGGATTATCAATGTCAACCCGTTTTCTGGCCGGCACGCTGCTGGCGCTCAGCATGACCTGCGCCCAGGCGCAAAGCTTTTCCTTCGGCCTGTGGGGCGACATGCCCTACCAGAAGGCGGGCGACGCCCCGAAAATCCCGGCGCTGCTCAAAAGCATCAACCAGTCCGACATCGCCTTTTCCATTTACGACGGCGACATCAAGGACGGCAGTTCCAAATGCACCGACGACATTTATGCCTCGGCACTGGCCATGTTCGGCCAGCTGAACAAGCCCGTGGTCTATGTGCCCGGCGACAACGAATGGACCGACTGCCACCGCCTGAACAATGGCGGCTACGACGGGCTGGAACGCCTGGCCTACGTGCGCAAGACCATGTTCCCGACCGCGCGCAGCCTGGGCAAGCGCCAGATGCCACTGCTTCACCAGGGCCAGCCCGGCGAGAAGTTCTACGAAAACACGCGCTTCAGCCACCGCCGCATTGTGTTTGCCGGCCTCAACGTTCCCGGCAGCAACAACAACAAGATCCTGGACGAGAAAGACTGCACCCATAAAAGCGCCCGCACCGCTGCACAGTGCGAAGCCAGCAACGCCGAGTACCTGGAACGCGATGCCGCCAACGTGGCCTGGATGCAGCAGACTTTCCAGGCGGCCAAAGACCAGAAGGCGCTCGGCGTGGTGCTGGTGATCCAGGCCGACCCGGGATTTGACCTGCCGGAAACCGAAGACATTGATGAAAGCAAAGCCCCCGGCGTCAGCGGCTATCGCAACTTCATTGAAAAACTGGTTGCCGAAACCGAACAGTTCAAGGGCCAGGTGCTGCTGGTGCACGGCGACACGCATTTCTTCAAGATGGACAAGCCGCTGTACAGCCCGACCAGGCTGCTGGCCAACCTGACGCGCCTGCAAACCTTTGGCAGCCCGATGATTCACTGGGTGCGCGTCACGGTGAACCCGAAAAATGCCAATGTCTTCACGATCCAGCCGGTCATTGTGAAACAGTAAAGACCTGAACCGCCCGGGCCATCCGGGGCGCGGCTAAACTCCTGGGTTCAAAAAGAGGCGGCAGCCCCGGCCCTGGGCCGGACTCAAGGCGCTATGCTTTTTATAGCTGCTCGCGCCCGTCTCAGCTGGACCAGGAACCAATTTGATTCATAAATTCGATGTCGTCGTGATAGGCGCGGGCGCCGCCGGGCTGTTTTGCGCCGGCGTCGCGGGCCAGCGCGGCCTGAAGGTGCTGCTGCTGGACCACAGCGAGAAAGTCGCCGAGAAAATCCGCATCTCGGGCGGCGGCCGCTGCAACTTCACCAACCGGGATGCCACCCCGGCCCAGTTTCTCGGCGACAACCCGCATTTCTGCCGCTCCGCCCTGTCGCGCTACACGCCGCAGGACTTCATTGAACTGCTGCAGCGCTACAACATCCCCTTTCACGAAAAGCACAAGGGCCAGCTCTTTTGTGACCGCTCGGCCGAAGACATCATCAGCATGCTGCTGGCCGAATGCGCTGCCGGCCAGGTCACGCGCTGGCAGCCATGCAGCGTCAAAAGCATGCTGGGCCCAGACCGGACGGGCACAGGCAGCTATCAATTAGAGAGCAGCCGCGGCCTGATCGAAGCCCCGCAGGTGGTGATTGCCACCGGCGGCCTGTCGATTCCCAAAATCGGCGCCACCGATTTCGGCTACCGCATCGCCAAGCAGTTCGGCCTGGCGCTGGTGGAGCCGCGCGCGGCACTGGTGCCGCTGACCTTTGACGGCGCGGCCTGGTCGCCTTTCGCCCAGCTGGCCGGCCTGGCGCTGCCGGTGCAGATCGAAGCCGGCCCGCCGGACGCCAGCCCCAAGCAGCGCAAAAAAGCCGTGGTTTTCTCGGAAGACCTGCTGTTCACGCACCGCGGCCTGAGCGGCCCGGCCGTGCTGCAGATTTCCAGCTTCTGGCGCGAGGGCCAGGCGCTTCGCATCAACCTCGCCCCCGGCGTCGATTTGCCCAGCCTGCTGCTGCGCGCCAAGGCCAGCTCGAAAAAACTGATGGCCAACGAGCTGAGCACCCTGGTGCCGAGCCGCCTGGCCGACGCCTGGGTCGGCGCCGACCCGGCCCTGCAGCGCCCCATCAGCGAAGCCACCGACAAGGCCGTCCTGGGCCTGGCCGGCCGCCTGGCCGACTGGCAGCTCACGCCGAATGGCTCGGAAGGCTACAAAAAGGCCGAGGTCACCCTGGGCGGCGTGGACACCCGCGAGCTGTCGTCGCAAACCATGGAATCGAAGCAGCCAGGCCTGTATTTCATCGGCGAGGTGGTGGACGTGACCGGCTGGCTGGGCGGTTACAACTTCCAGTGGGCCTGGGCCTCGGGTTTTGCCTGCGCCCAGGCGCTGACGGTGGCAAGCCCCACGTTAACTCACTGCGTATAGCGCACGGCACTTGCAAAAAGAAGGATTTTGAGGCACCAAGCGCCTGAAAATCCCAGAAACCCGGGGTGATTAGGCTATACTCTTAGGCTTTGCTAGCAAACCCGCGCCTGGCCTGATCCTGATCAGATCACTAGAGGTGCACCTTTTGGATCAATTCATCAATGACGACCATTCGTGTAAAAGACAACGAGCCCTTCGACGTGGCACTGCGCCGTTTCAAGCGCACCATCGAAAAACTCGGCCTGCTGACCGACCTGCGCGCCCGCGAGTTTTATGAAAAACCCACGGCCGAGCGCAAGCGCAAGAAGGCAGCCGCCGTCAAGCGCAACTACAAGCGTATCCGCGCCATGCAGTTGCCCAAGAAGCTGTACTAATCCGTACCGCCTTCCGGCAACGCAAAAAGCCCGCAAGAGGACGCTCTGGCGGGCTTTTTTATTTCCCCCTATTCCCCCATCGCTGGAGAACGCAATGTCACTCAAAGACCAGATCACCGAAGACATGAAAACCGCCATGCGCGCCAAGGACAGCGAGCGCCTGGGCACCATCCGCCTGCTGCTGGCGGCCATCAAGCAAAAAGAGGTGGATGAACGCGTGGTGCTGGACGATGTGGCCGTGGTCGCCGTTGTCGACAAGCTGATCAAGCAGCGCAAGGACTCCATCGAGGCCTTCCAGAAGGCCGGGCGCAGCGACCTGGCCGACAAGGAGGCCGCCGAGCTGAGCGTGCTGCAAACCTACCTGCCGGCGCGCCTGAGCGCCGAGGAAGTCACGGCCGCCGTGAAAGCCATCGTGGCAGAACTGGGCGCCAGCGGCCCCGGCGACATGGGCAAGGTGATGGGCGCGGTCAAAGCAAAACTGGCCGGCAAGGCTGACATGGGCCAGGTGTCGGCCGCCGTGAAGGCCGCGCTGGCGTCCTGAGCCCGGCGCATCGCCCTCAGCGCAAGGCCATCTCCAACAGGCGTCAAAGCTGGCCCAGAATCAAGGCACAGCCTGCCACCGCCAGCACCGCGCCGCACCAGGCGCCCAGCGCCGGGCGGCGGCTGTAAACCACCCACAGCAGCGGCAACAGCAGCACCGGCGATACCGAGGACAACATGCCGACCCTGCCGGCGCTGCCGCTTTCCAGCGCCTTGAGCACCAGCGTCATGCCCAGCACCATGGAGACGCCCGAACTGGCAAAGGTGTTGCACAGGTCCTGCCAGCGCAGAGGCTGTTGCAGCCGGGTCATCGGCAGCCCCAGGGCCCAGAGCAGCGCATGGGCGCCAAAGCCCGCGCTCATGCGCACGGCGGAGGCCGTGACGGCATCAACGGCCGCGCTGGCCATCAGGGGCTTGAGCATCAGCGTCGCCAGCGCCTGGCCGAGCGCCGCCAGCAGCCCCAAACCGATGCCGGTGGCCAGCCGGCCGTGCGTGTGCTCCCACTGATGCGATTCGCCGTCGCGCTTGCCCAGTGCAATGGCCGTCATCACCCCGCCGGCCAGCAAGGCGCCGCCCAGCAGTTGCCAGCCCGCCATGCGCTCACCCAGCCAGAGCCAGGCCAGCACCACGGAAAACAGCGAATGGGTCGCAAACAGGACGCCGGAACGACGCGGACCGAGCCGGTTCATGCAGGCAAACAAGGCCGTGTCACCGACAAAAATACCGATCAACCCCGACGCGGCCAGCAGGGCCAGGCCATCGCCGGTCAGGGCCCGCCAGCCACCGGAAGCCAGCGCAGCACCCCACAGCACCAGGCTGGCAAAGGCCATGCGCCAGCGGGTGAAGGCAAAGGCCCCCATGCGTCCGGACGCCGCCGCAGAGAACAGGCTGGAGCTGGCCCAGCAGGCGGCCGCCAGCAGGGCCAAG
The DNA here is from genome assembly GCA_964633095.1 of uncultured Polaromonas sp. Taxonomy (GTDB): domain Bacteria; phylum Pseudomonadota; class Gammaproteobacteria; order Burkholderiales; family Burkholderiaceae_C; genus Polaromonas. The sequence goes on from CAZWDK010000095.1 coordinate 8,945, forward strand.
ACTTCAGAAGGCATGCGCCAGGGCGCGCTCAGCTGCCCGCCACCTTCATGCGGTTGACCAGGATGGAACCCACGGTCTTGGCGCCGTAGTTGTAGGCGTCGGCCCCCACCGCCTCGATGCCCATGAGCATCTGCTTGAGGTTGCCGGCAATGGTGATTTCCTCGACCGGAAAGGCAATCTGGCCGTTTTCGACCCAGAAACCGGAGGCACCGCGCGAGTAGTCGCCGGTCACGTAGTTCACGCCCTGCCCCATCAGCTCGGTCACAAACAGGCCGCGGCCCAGCTTGCGCAGCATGGCATCCAGGTCGTCGCCGGGGCGCGTGCGGCGGCTGGTCATGATGAGGTTGTGCGAGCCACCGGCATTGCCGGTGGTGCGCATGCCCAGCTTGCGGGCCGAATAGGTGCTCAGGAAATAGCCTTCGACCCGGCCGGCGTCGACCACCGTGCGCGCGCTGGTTTTCACGCCTTCCTCGTCAAACGGCGCGCTGCCCTTGCCTTTGCGCAGAAAGGGGTCTTCGGTGACCTGGATATGCTTGGGGAAGGCGGCCTTGCCCAGGCTGTCCAGCAAAAACGTGCTCTTGCGGTAGAGCGCGCCGCCGCTGACGGCCTGCACAAAACCGCCCAGCAGGCCGGCGGCCAGCGGCGATTCGAACAGCACCGGGCATTCGATGGTCGGGATCTTGCGGCTTCGCAGGCGCGCCAGCGCGCGCTCGGCGGCATAGCGGCCCACGGCCTCCGGGCGCGCCAGCTCGGCCGCGTCGCGCATCGAGCTGTACCAGGCATCGCGCTGCATGTTGTCGCCCTTGCCGGCAATCGGCGCCACCGAGATGCTGTGGCGCGAGCTGGCATAACCACCGCGAAAGCCCTGGGTGTGGGCACTGAAAAAATGGCTTTGCTGGGCCGACACGCCGGCGCCCTCGCTGTTGGTGATCAGGCGGCTGGTCTCCAGCGCCGCAGCCTCGCACCGCAGGGCCAGCTGGGCCGCCTCTTCCGAGGTGATGGCCCAGGGGTGAAACAGGTCCAGTTCGGGGTGGTCGTGGGCAATGTCCTGCTCATCGGGCAGGCCCGAGGTCTCATCTTCCGCCGTGAAGCGGGCAATGTCGTAGGCCGCCTTGACGGTCTGCTGGATCGCCGCCGTCGAGAAATCGCTGGTGGCCGCGTTGCCGCGCTTTTTGCCGATGTAGACCGTGATGCCCAGCGATTTGTCGCGGTTGCGTTCCACGTTTTCCAGCTCACCCTTGCGCACGCTGACCGACAGGCCGCAACCCTCCGAGGCCTCGGCCGCCGCATCGCTGGCACCCAGCTTTTTGGCATGGTCCAGCGCGGTGTCGACCAGCCCCTCGAAAAAGTCGCGGTGGTAGCTGAAACCGGCCTCGGGCTGGCTGGTTTTCTCAGGGGAAGCGTTGCGTGGTGAACGGTCAGAGGTTTTTTGGGTCATATGGGTAGCTATGATACTGACTGCTATGAACAACAAGACTCCCAAGCCGATCAAGGGCTACTGGTCCAACGGCCGATTCGTCAAACCCGAAGAAATTGCTTTGGAAGAAGTCGGCCCCCCCAGTAAAACCCAGCTCAAGGCCGAGGCCGATGAAAAACAGGCGCTCGGTGAGGCGCTGCTGACCCTGCGCGCCGACCTGATGGCGCGCCTGGACCTGCCCGACAAACTGCTGGAAGCGCTGAAGGAAGCCAAGCGCATCACCAACTTCGAGGGCCGGCGCCGCCAGATGCAGTTCATTGGCAAGCTGATGCGGCCGCTGGACCCCGAGCCCATCCGTGCCGCCATCGACGAGCAGGCCAACGGCTCGGCCGACCTGACGCTGATCCTGCACCTGGCCGAGCAATGGCGCGAAAAGCTGATCGCCTCGGACGATGCGCTGGGCAGCTGGCTGACCGAGCACCCCGACACCGACTCGCAGCAGTTGCGCGCCCTGAT
>CAZWDK010000096.1:0-10868 GCA_964633095.1 uncultured Polaromonas sp.
ACACCCGCAAACCGGCCAGCCGCTCCAGCGTGGAGCTGGTGTTTGACAATGCCGACCAGCGCGCCGGCGGCCAGTGGGGCCATTTTGCCGAGATTGCCGTCAAGCGCGTGCTGACGCGCGACGGCACCTCCAGCTACTACCTGAACAACCAGCCGGTGCGGCGCCGCGACGTGCAGGACGTGTTCCTGGGCACCGGCCTGGGCCCGCGCGCCTACGCCATCATCGGCCAGGGCACCATCAGCCGCATCATCGAGTCCAGGCCCGAAGAGCTGCGGCTGTTCCTGGAAGAGGCCGCCGGCGTTTCCAAATACAAGGAGCGCCGCCGCGAAACCGCCAACCGGCTGGCGGACACGCGCGAAAACCTGACCCGCGTGGAAGACATCCTGCGCGAGCTCAATGCCAACCTGGAACGGCTGGAGAAGCAGGCCGAGGTCGCCATGCGCTACAACGCGCTGCAGGCCGACGGAACGCTCAAGCAGCACCAGCTCTGGTTTTTGAAGCGCAGCGAGAGCGAGGCCGACCAGGCCAAGGTCAAGGCCGACGCCGAAAAAGCGGTGAACGACCTGGAAAGCCGGGTGGCCGACCTGCGCCACATCGAAGCCGACCTGGAAACCATACGCCAGGCGCATTATTCGGCCGGCGACCAGGTCAACCAGGCGCAGGGCAAGCTGTACGAGGCCAGCGCCGAAGTCGGGCGGCTGGAGGCCGAAATCCGCTTTGTGGTCGATGGCCGGCTGCGCGTGGAGCAGCGCCTGGCGCAACTCAGGGAGCAAACCGCCCAGTGGGCCACGCGCAAGGAAGACGCGGCCGTCGAGACCGAAAGCCTGGCCGCGCAGGCGATCGAGGCCGAGGAAAAATCCGAACTGCTGGTCGCCCAAAGCGAAGAGCAGGCCGACCAGCTGCCCGCGCTGGAAGAGTCCCTGCGCCAGGCGCAGGCCAAGGCCAATGAGCAGCGCACCAGCGTGGGCCAGGTGCAGCAGCAGATCCAGGTGCTGGCCGCCGACCAGCGCAATATCGAGGAGCAGTCGCGCACGCTCAACCTGCGCCACGAGCGCCTGATGGCAGACCGCAATGCGCTCAACGCGCCCGACGAGGCGCGGCTGCTCAACCTCAGCGCGCAATTTGCCAGCGCGCAGGAAATGCAGGCCGAGGCCGCAGCCCGCCTGCACGAGCTGACCGACACCGTGCCGCAACTGGACGAGGACCGCCGCGCGAAACAGCAGGCCGTCAACCAGGAGTCGGCCAAACGGGCGGAGCTGTCGGCCCGCATGGAGGCGCTCAAGGCGCTGCAGGAAAAGGTCAAGACCGACGGCAAACTCAAGCCCTGGCTGGCCCGGCATGGACTGGACAGCCTGCAAGGCCTGTGGAGCCGCATCCATATTGAGCAGGGCTGGGAAAATGCCCTGGAGGCCGCGCTGCGCGAGCGCCTGGGCGCCCTCGAAGTCAGCCGCCTGGACATGGTGCGCGGCTTTGCCGGCTCTGATGGCCAGGCTAGCCCGCCCGCCAAGCTGTCGTTCTACACGCCGCCGCAGGCCGCAGCGCCCGGCCGTTCCAACACGGCCATCAACCTCAAGCCCCTGACCGACCTGCTGCGCCTGAACGATGCCGGCCAGTCGGCGCTGCTGGGCGACTGGTTGCATGGCTGCTTCACCGCGCACGGCCTGGATGACGCGCTGGCGGCACGCGGACAACTGCAGGCCGGCGAGGTGGTTTACGTCAGGAGCGGCCATGCCGTGACGCAGCACAGCGTGAGTTTTTACGCGCAGGACTCCGAACAGGCCGGTTTGCTGGCGCGTGCGCAGGAAATCGAAAATCTCGACAAACAGCTGCGGGCCCAGGTGCTGATCAGCGAAGAGGCGCGTAGCGCCCTGGCGCGCGCCGAGGCCGCCTACCAGGATGCCGCCCAGCGCCTGGCCACGGCCCGCCGTGAAGCCACCGAAGGCCAGAGCCGCGTCCACGAGCTGCAGGTGGAGGTGCTGCGCCTGACGCAGCTGGCCGAGCAAACGCGGGCCAGGGCCGAGCAGATTCAGGGCGACATGGCGGAGATCAACGCCCAGCTCGATGAGCTGCAGGAGCGCAAGGTGACGGCCGAGGCCCGCTTTGAAGAGCTGGACATGCAGCTGGCCGACAGCCAGGAGCGCCACGCGCAGCTGGACGACCGGGTGATTGAAACCGAGCGCCGCTTAAGCGAGTCGCGCGAACAGCAGCGCACGCTGGAGCGCCAGTCGCAGGAGGCGCAGTTTGCGCTGCGCAGCCTGGCCTCGCGGCGCGAGGAACTGGCCCGCTCGATTGCCATTGCGGCCCAGCAGGCGGCCTCGATTGCCAGCGAGGAAGAACGTGCCAGGGAAGAGCTGTCGCGTCTGAGCGATGCGGCCGCGCAGGCGGGCCTGCAGGGGGCGTTGAACGTCAAGCTGGAGCGCGAAGCCGATCTGGGCGCCAAGCGCAGCCAGTACGACGACCTGACCAGCAAGCTGCGCGCCAGCGATGAGCGCCGGCTGCAGCTGGAGCGCGAGCTCGACCCGCTGCGCCAGCGCATCACCGAGTTCCAGCTGAAAGAGCAGGCCGCGCGTTTGGGCTTTGAGCAATACGCCCAGTTGCTGACCGATGCGCAGGCCGATCTGGCGGCGCTGGAGCAGTCGATTCAAACCGGCAATGTGCGCCTGAACGGCCTGCAGGGCGAGATTGACCGCATCAACCGCGACATCCAGTCGCTGGGCGCCGTCAACCTGGCCGCGCTGGACGAGCTGAGCACGGCGCGAGAGCGCAAGCAGTTCCTCGATGCGCAGTCGGCCGACCTGAACGACGCCATGGCGACGCTGGAGGATGCAATCAAGAAAATCGACATGGAAACGCGCGACTTGCTGGGCAGCACCTTTGCCACCGTCAACGAGCATTTCGGCCGCATGTTCCCCGAGCTGTTTGGCGGCGGCAATGCGCGCCTGGTCATGACCGGCGAAGAAATCCTGGACGCCGGCGTGCAGGTGATGGCCCAGCCGCCCGGCAAGAAAAACCAGACGATCCATCTGCTCTCGGGCGGCGAAAAAGCCCTGACGGCGATCGCCCTGGTGTTCGCGATTTTTCAGCTCAACCCGGCCCCGTTTTGCCTGCTGGACGAGGTGGACGCGCCGCTGGACGACGCCAACACCGAGCGCTATGCCAAACTGGTGTCCAGCATGAGCAAGAGCACGCAGTTTCTCTTCATCAGCCACAACAAGATCGCCATGGAAATGGCCGAGCAACTGATAGGCGTGACCATGCAGGAGCAGGGCGTGTCGCGCATCGTGGCGGTGGACATGGAGGCGGCCATCGGTTTTGCCGAGGCCGCCTGAATCCGGGCAACTTGTCCTAATAACTCGTAACAGCACGCATGAGCAGTACTTTTCAAATCAGCATGGCCGTGGCCGGTGGCCTGGTGCTGGCGGGCGTGGTCGCCCACAGCGCCTGGTCGACACGCCGAAACCGGCCCAAGCAGGCCACGCCGCCGGCCGCGCCAGCGCCGGAGGCCGCAAAAACGCCAGTGCCTGACGAACTGCTCGAGAGCCAGGGGCGTCAGGAGCCCAGTTTTGATACCGATACCGGCCCTGACAGCGACTCCGGCCTGGCGGCCTTGACCAGCCTGACCACGCCCGAAAAAAAGCCGGGCCTGGACGCGCTGATCGACGTGATTGCGCCTGTGCAGGTGGATGCCGTGGTGTCTGGCGAGGCCGCGCTGGCGGCCATGCCCAGCACGCGCCGCGCCGGCAGCAAGCCCTTTGGCGTGGAAGGGCTGAGCGTCAGCACGGGCGAATGGGAATTTCCGTTCGCCGGCCAGCGCTACAGCGCATTCCAGTGCGGGGTGCAGCTGGCCAACCGCACCGGTGCGCTGAACCAGATTGAATATTCGGAATTTGTCATGAAGGCGCAGGCCTTTGCCGATGCCGTGGGCGGCGAGCCGGAGTTTCCGGAAATGCAGGATGAAGTGGCGCGCGCCCGTGAGCTCGACAACTTTGCCAGCGGCCACGATGCCCAGCTCAGCTTCACCCTGCGCGCCCTCCACACGGCCTGGAGCCCGGGTTATGTGCAGCAAAGCGCGGCCAGGATAGGTTTTGTCGCGGGTTCCATTCCGGGCCGCATGGTGTTGCCGGCCAGCCAGACTGGCCATGCGCCGATTCTGGGTCTGGCCTTTGACACTCAGGCCGCCATGGCCGAAGACCCCGAGCAGACCGCGCTGCGTGAGCTCACGCTGTCGCTGGACGTGCCGCAGGTGCTGCGCTCGGAGCAGCCGTTTGCGCGCATGTGCGAGGCCGCCATCGCTTTGGCCGCCAGCATGGACGGCGCGATCATCGACGACAACGGCACCCCCATCCGGTCCGAGGCCATGGAGGTGATCCACGCCGATCTGGAGCAGCTGTACGACACGCTGGACGAGCGCGAGCTGTCGGCCGGCTCGGCGCTGGCGCGGCGGCTGTTTTCGTGATGTTCCGGCCTCGGCCTTTTTTCTTCTTTTCTTTCGATTGTTTTCATGGCGACCCTTGACCTGTTTGCGCCGTCCGAGCCGCCTCGCCCCGAGACCTCTGCCGCGGCGCAGGCGGCCCAACTGCGCGCGGCGCTGCAGGAGCATGCCCACCGCTATTACGTGCTGGACGCACCCACCATTCCGGACAGCGAATACGACCGGCTGTTCAGGGAGTTGCAGGCGCTGGAGGCGGCCCACCCGGAACTGCTGACGCCCGATTCGCCGACGCAGCGCGTGGGCGGCAAGCCGCTGGAGCAGTTTGCCAGCGTGCGCCACAAAGTGCCCATGCTCAGCATTCGCACCGAAACCGACACTGAGGCGACCGGCGCGCAGAATTTCGATACCCGCGTGCGCAAGGAGCTGGGCTTGACGCCGGCCGACCCACCGGTCGACTATGTCGCCGAGCTCAAGTTCGACGGCCTGGCCATGAGCTTGCGCTATGAGCACGGCGTGCTGGTGCAGGCCGCCACGCGCGGCGACGGCGAGGTCGGCGAGGACGTGACGCAAAACATCCGCACCATCAACCAGATCCCGCTCAGGCTGTCGAGCCGCAGCGACGCGCCGCCCCGCGCAAGGCTAGCCCCCTCGGGGGGCAGCGAAGCACATGAAATGGCGGGCGTGGGGGCGATTTTTCCGCCTGCCGTGCTGGAAGTGCGCGGCGAGGTCTATATGCGGCGCGCCGATTTTGAAGCCCTGAATGAAAAGCAGCGCGAAAAGATCGCGCAGGGCGCCAAGGGCGAAAAAACCTTTGTCAACCCGCGCAATGCGGCGGCCGGTGGCGTGCGCCAGCTGGATCCGGCCATCGCGGCCCAGCGCCGCCTGAGCTTTTTTGCCTACGGGCTGGGAGACATCACGCCGCCGGAGCAGGGCGGGCCCAGCTTCAACACCCATTACGAACTGCTGAAAACCCTGGAATCATGGGGTTTTCCGGTTGCAGCCCAGGTGGAACGGGCGCATGGTGCTACTGAATTAATAGCGTATCACCGGCGCATGGGGGCCGCGCGCGACCGCCTGCCCTATGACATTGATGGCGTGGTGTACAAGGTCAACAGCCTGGCGCTGCAAAAGCAGCTGGGATTTGTCACGCGCGAGCCGCGCTGGGCCGTGGCGCACAAATACCCGGCGCAGGAGCAGCTCACCACCGTGCTGGCGATTGACGTGCAGGTAGGCCGCACCGGCAAGCTGACGCCGGTGGCCAAGCTGGCGCCGGTGTTTGTCGGCGGCGTCACCGTGACCAACGCCACGCTGCACAACGAAGACGAGGCGCGCCGCAAGGATGTGCGGGTGGGCGACACGGTAATCGTGCGCCGCGCCGGCGATGTGATTCCGGAAGTCGTCAGCGTGCTGCCGGAAAAGCGCCAGCAGGATGCGTCCATGTTCACCATGCCGCGGCAGTGCCCGGTGTGTGGCTCGGATGCGGTGAGGGAAGAGGGCGAAGCCGACTACCGCTGCACCGGCGGCCTGTTTTGCGGTGCCCAGCGCAAGGAAGCCATCCTGCATTACGCGCACCGGCGCGCGGTGGAGGTCGAAGGCCTGGGCGACAAACTGGTCGAGCAACTGGTGGATGCGAACGTGATCCGCACCCTGCCCGACCTTTACAAGCTGGGCCTGACGGCGCTCGCCAGCCTGGACCGCATGGCGGAAAAATCGGCCAGCAACCTGCTGGAAGCGCTGGAAAAATCCAAACAGACCACCCTGCCGCGCTTTCTGTTCGGTCTGGGCATTCGCCATGTGGGTGAGGCCACCGCCAAGGAACTGGCACGCCATTTCGGCAAGCTCGATGCGATCATGGACGCGACCGAGGCACAGTTGCTGGAAGTCAGCGATGTCGGCCCCATCGTCGCCCAAAGCCTGCGCACCTTTTTTGACCAGCCGCACAACCGCGAGGTGGTCGAGCAGCTGCGCGCCTGCGGCGTGCGCTGGGAAGAGGGCGAGCCGGCTGCGCGGGTGCCCAAACCCCTGTCTGGCAAGACCTTTGTCATCACCGGCACCCTGCCCACGCTGAGCCGGGACGAGGCCAAGGAACTGGTGGAAGCGGCGGGTGGCAAGGTGGCCGGTTCGGTCAGCAAAAAAACCGATTACGTGGTGGCCGGCAGCGAGGCCGGCAGCAAGCTGCTCAAGGCGCAGGAACTGGGTGTTGCCGTGATTGATGAGGCGGCTTTGCAGGCACTGCTGGCCGTAGCGTCCGGGCCGTAAAGTCAACGGCCTGTCAAGGCCGGCGATGGCCCGGCTGCGGGGCTTACACGGCGTTACAGGGCTTTGCACGCCCGATGTCACGCCGGCGCAGAGGCCCAAACGTTAAAAGCACTGAATACTCAGGAGCTTTTCATGAAACACATTCGTTTTGCCGGTTTGCTGCTTGCTGCGGGTGTCGCTGCCCTGTTGACCGGCTGCGTGGTCGCCCCCATAGGCCATCGCCCCTACGCCGCCTATCCAGTGGCCCCGGTTTACGTCGAACCGGCACCGGTGGTCGTGGTGCCTGCTCCGGGCTACTATGGCTACCGCCCCTACGGTCCCCGTTACTGGCGTTAAGACTGCTGCGGATAGTGCTGCATAAGTCGCTCTGCGCCGCCATAATCGGCGCATGACCATTCGCGAAATTCTCAAAATGGGCGATGCGCGGCTTTTGCGTGTGGCCCAGCCCGTCACCGCCTTTGACACGGATGAATTGCATCTGCTGATCAGTGACATGTTTGACACCATGCGCTCGGTCAACGGTGCGGGCCTGGCCGCGCCGCAGATCGGCGTCGACTTGCAACTGGTCATTTTTGGCACCGACCAGCTCAATCCGCGCTACCCCGATGCGCCCCTGGTGCCGCGCACGGTGCTGCTCAATCCCGTGGTCACGCCCCTGACGGGCGAGGAAGAGAACGGCTGGGAAGGCTGTCTTTCGGTGCCCGGCCTGCGCGGTGTGGTGCCGCGCTTTCTGCACATCCGCTATACCGGTTTTGACCCCTACGGCGACCCGATCAGCCGCAGCGTGGACGGCTTTCATGCGCGCGTGGTGCAGCATGAGTGCGATCACCTGATCGGCAAGCTGTATCCCATGCGCATTCGCGACTTCAGCCAGTTTGGCTACACCTCGGTGCTGTTTCCGGAGCTGGATGCGTCTGACGCCGAGTGACTGCCGCCGTTGAGGCGGCTTGCAGGCAGGAAAATGTTCCGCCAGGTCACATGCCCGGGCTGCTCCGCCCACCGCATCGGCTTATGGATGCATGGCCAAGGGGCCCAAGGCCTTTGCTTGAAGACCGCCGCTCGGGTCCGAGGGCGTCGGGTGAACCGACACCGGCGCGCCGCTAGGGCGTCAAGCCGGCCGTCGACTTGCCGGGAGCCTGCTTCTCCCAAGCCTGCGCGGCTTCCAGGGTCATTTTGAAAGCGATGGCACTTTCCAGAAGCCATTTCTTGTTCTCGGGAGACAGGGCATAGTTAAGCCGATACTCGTCGAGCGGCATGCGGTCCTCTTTGACGGCCTTGATCAGGCGGTCAATCTCTCCGGCTGCGTGAGCGGGTGTCGAGAGCAGTACCAGGCGGCTCATTTTGTCCGGGTTGCTGGGCACATGGCAGCTTGTGCACTGTGACTCGCGCATCTGCAGCGCCAGGTCGCGGTACTGGCGATCGATGGATTTGATGTAGGGGTTCTCGGGGCGGTAGAGGCCATCGAACAGGGTCACTGCTGGCTGTGTATTGCCCTTTTCGTCGGTCCACAGCCAGGGCCCTTCGTACTTGGCATACTTGACTGGCTGTACCGGCAGCAGCATGGGCGTCGATGCGCGGTCGGTGAACTGCGCTGCCCGGATCTTGCCGGTTTCGGGCGTTATCCACAGAATGAAGGCATTGGCGTTTTCATACATCGTCCATTTGCCTTCGTCATGCCAGAAAGGGTAGGGGAATTGCCCCGGTGCCAGCCGGTTGCGAAAAGCCGCTTCCAGCTCAACCCGGAACATCTTTTCTTCTGCCACCCACTCCACGTTGTGGCGCCCATTGAACATGAAAAGAGGCGCGTACATGCTGGTCCAGATGTCCGGCGCGAACTGGGTCAGATTGGTCTGGCGCAGGGTGGCGTTGGCCGCCTTGCTTTGCCGGCCCCACAGCAGAAAGCTGGGCAGATGGGAGCGCAGGGTGCTTGGCCCGAACAGCCCTTTGCGGCAAGTGTTGTAGGCCCCGGTATCCCCCGCAGCCGCCAGCGGGCAATGAGAGGCCAGTTCAGCGGCGATATCTCGCGCCGTTTGCTGAATCGCCGGTGGCACGCCGACCGGATCGGGTGATTGCCGCTTGGGCAGGGAGGCCGCCGTGGCGACAAGCCCAAGCCCGCAGAGGAAGGCCGCCACTGCGGTCCGGATGCCGTGAAACTTGTAAAGCGTTTCGAACATTTCCCTCATTCCTTTGTGTAGTCCAACAAATCGAGATAGTCCTTGCGCTCGGCCGCGGCCCATGCCTTGACGCCGATGGCGGCGATGAGCGCGGGCGCCTGGCTGTTCATGCTGAGCAGCGCTTCGCGCAATTGCTGCGCCACTTCCGCCGACAGGCTGGGTCCCGCCAAGACAGACCAGTTGACCACTGGCTGGGTTTCGGCCAGCATGCGGCCACCTTCTTCCACCCATTTGCGGGCCGTGGTCGGGTTGACCACACCCACTTGCGCCAAACCGGCCTTCACCTGCTGGGCCACGGCTTCCTGGTAGCGGATATGCACCACGCTTGCATTGACGTTTTGCCGGCGCAGCTCAGCCTTGGCCACGGCACTGGTCGCCGCGTATTCGTCGGGCATGATGATTTTTGCGCCTGCCGCATCCGAAAGCTTCTTCATCGGTGAAGTCTTGTCGACGATGAACGCGGCCTTGTAGGGGTCAGCACGCCGCACCAATGGCTGATAGCCGTGATCCCGCACCAGCTTGGCCAACTGGTTGACCGACTTGCCAAACACCAGCTCCGGTTTGGACTGGCCTTGCGCCAGCGCCATAAAGCGCTTGATGTCTACCACGGGTTCCAGGCCAATGGACTTTCCCTTGAGTTGCGTCTCCAGGAAATCGGCCATTGGGCGGTAGCGGCTCGTCAGGAGGAAGATGTTGGTGTCACCCGTGACGGCCTCGTTAATGATCAGGCGCCATTGACCGCTTGGGGCTTTCTTGCCGGGGCCGGGGCTCTGTGCCCATGCCGGCACAAGCGGCAGCAAGGCGCCGGCACCCAATGAAAACAGGGTTCTGCGGTCAAGTGAGGTGTGTAGGGGGGTGACTTGGCTCTGTAGGTGCAGCTCTTGGTCAGCATATTTCATACTGAAGGTTTCCTCGTCATGCGCCGGAGGGCACACGTAGGGAAAGTTTAGGAGCGCACCAATGCCAGCACAAATTTCTGCAGCGTTTATCCCCTGTCAGATTTAACAGGGCCGGCAACTGGACGCCGCAAATGAAGATACAACTTTTAACGTCGGAAATAATTTGATGCTGATGGGGCGATGAGCGGTCGTGTTGACGCGATGCCCGGACTTATCGGCGCTAAAACGGCGGCAGAAGAGTGCCCCGATCAGCTGTCAGAAACCCATGTAACAAACGTCAGGTGAAGGAAATTAGTTGGCTTGCTGCAACGCTTTCAGGCGTCTTTCAGGCGTTCAGCGCTTCCAGCAACTCGGTCTCGATCGCGATCTGCGCCTTGTTGTGCTGCAACTCCGGCCCGTCAATCAGGAAGGTGTCTTCCACACGCTCGCCCAGCGTGGTGACCTTGGCCAGTTGCAGGTTGATGCGGTGGCGGGCCAGCACGCGTGCGATCAGGTAAAGCAGGCCGACGCGGTCGCTGGCCGACACGCTGAGCAGCCAGCGTTGGGCTTTTTCATCGGGTTGCAAATCGACTCTGGGCGCAATCGGAAAACTTTTGACACGGCGTGACACGCGGCCCTTGCCCGGCAGCGGCAGCGGGCCTGCCGTTTCAAGGGTGCGGCCGAGATCGGCCTCGACCATGGCGGCCAGTTCGCGGTAATGGTCGGCCAGCGTCGGGCTCACCACCTGAAAGGTATCGAGCGCGTAGCCATTTTGGGCGGTGTGAATCTTGGCGTCCAGGATGCTGAAACCCGCTTCGTCAAAATAACCGCAAATACGCGCAAACAAATCCGGCGCGTCGGGGGTGTAGACCAGTACCTGCATGCCTTCGCCCGCCAGGGAGCGGCGCGCGCGGACTATGGTCTTGGGCTTGCCGACATGGCGCGACAGCTGCCGGGCGTGCCAGGCAATGTCGGCCGCCTCATGGCGCATGAAATAACTCACGTCCAGCGTGTCCCACAACGCCCTGTGCGCCTCAAACGGCTCGGCGTGCAGCGCCAGCGCGGTCAGGGCCTCGCGCTTGCGGGCCTCCACTTCGGCATCGGCATCGGGTGCGCGGCCGCCCA
>CAZWDK010000097.1:0-10844 GCA_964633095.1 uncultured Polaromonas sp.
GCTTGATCTGCATGCTGCGCTGCAAATCCAGCAGGCGGCCGGGCGTGGCCACCACGAGGTTGGCGTTCTGCAGCTTGGCAATTTGCAGCTGGTAAGGAATGCCGCCCACCACGTTGGCAATGCGCAGGCCGCGGCAATGGCGCACCAGGTCGATCGCGTCGGCGCAGACCTGCTGGGCCAGTTCGCGGGTCGGGCACAGAATCAGCGCGCCGGGCGTGGCGGCCTTGAAGTTGCGCGGGTTGGTCGGATCCTTGCGCTTGGCTTTCTTGGGTGGCGCTTCGCCGCGGGCGATGGCTTCGGCGCTCAGGCGCTCAAATTCGGCGCGTTCGTGGCGCTCGGCTTCTTCCTGCTGCTTGAGCAGGGTGTGCAGGACGGGCAGCAGGAAGGCGGCGGTCTTGCCGCTGCCGGTCTGGCTGGACACCAGCAGGTCGGTGAACTTGGCTGCTTTCGGGTCGGCATCCAGTGCCTGCATGGCCTTGGGGATGGTGGCCATCTGCACGGCGGTCGGCTGGGTGAACCCCATGTCGGCGACGGCTTGCAGCAGTTCCCTGGCCAGGCCCAGCTTCACGAAGCCGTTGGGCTCGGCAGCAATGGCTTCCAGCGATGTGGCTGCGACAGCAGGCGCATCGGAAGAAAAGTCCGGGATGACATTGATTTCGATATCGTTCTGGATATCGGCAGTGGTTTCGGGCAAAAAGTCGCCACGAGCCTCAAAAGAGTCAGTCATGTTTTTTCTCATAATCCCCTGCATGCAACGCTTTTGGCGAGATGCAGGAAACTCCACCCCCTCGCGCTGCGAGAAGGCTTCGTTCATGGTTAATAAAACATCAACCATCAAACGAATATGCGGTCCGGGCTGAAAGTTGGCCCGAAACGGCGACTCTGTTGGTAGAGTCCAAAAGCGTGAGGTAGATGTGCAAATGCAGCGCACCCTGTGCTTGCCGCAAGCCCATGATTATAGCGCCCATTACGGGTTTCTACCAGTCCCTTGCATTTGCAAAGGGTATTGCCCTGGTTTGCGGCCGCGCGCCAAGCCCCCAATCGCTCTCATTTCAGGAGCAATATACGCCCGTCCAGCCTTGGCAATCAGCCCAAAATGGCTTGAAAATCACTTCAGAAAGTGTTCCCGGTAGTGTTCCAGCTCGTCAATCGACTCATGCACGTCGGCCAGCGCGGTGTGGCTTTGACGCTTCTTGAAAGCGCTGTAGACCTCGGGCCGCCAGCGCTTGGCCAGCTCCTTGAAGGTGCTGACATCGACGTTGCGGTAATGCAAGAAGGCTTCCAGCTTGGGCATGTACTTGACCAGAAAGCGCCTGTCCTGGCTGATGCTATTGCCGCACAAAGGCGAGCCTCCCTTGGGCACATACAGCGCCAAAAACGCCAGCAATTGCGCCTCGGCGTCTTCTTCGGTCACGCTGCTGGCCTTGACCTTGTCGATCAGTCCGCTGCGGCCGTGCGTACCCTTGTTCCAGCTGTCCATCTGGTCCAGCAACTCGTCGGACTGATGGATGGCCAGCACCGGACCTTCGATGCGCGGCGTCAGCAGCGGGCCGGTGACGACCACGGCAATTTCAATAATGCGTTCTTTTTCCGGGTCAAGTCCGGTCATTTCGCAGTCCAGCCAGATCAGGTTCTGGTCTGATTTTTTCAGTAGGGGTTCAATTTCGGGCATCTTGCGATTCTCGCCGATCGCCTAAACTGCCACCCATGATGGCTTACTCGCTCGACTCTTCATTTGTTTTTACCCTGGTGTTTGCCGCCGTTCTGGTGCTGGGACTGCTCGTGAAGTTCTACCTGGCATCGCGCCAGATCCGCCATGTCGCGCTGCACCGGGGCCAGGTGCCCGCGGCGTTTGCCGCCACCATCTCGCTGGAGGCGCACCAGAAGGCCGCAGACTACACCATCAGCAAGGCGCGCTTTGGCATGCTGGAAACCGCTTTCGGCACCGTCCTGGTGCTGGGCTGGACCTTGCTGGGCGGCATCGATGCGCTGAACCAGTTGCTGATCAACTCGGAGCTGGCCGGCTACGGCAGCCTGGCGCCCCAGCTGGCCCTGCTGGCGGCTTTCGGCCTCATCAGCGGCCTGCTGGAGCTGCCCTTCACGCTCTACAGCACCTTCCGGATCGAGGAGCGCTTCGGCTTCAACAAAATGACGTTCAGACTCTGGCTGGTCGACCTGCTGAAATCGACCCTGGTCGGCATCGTCATCGGCCTGCCCATCGTGGCCCTGATCCTGTGGCTGATGGGCAGCGCCGGCAGCCTGTGGTGGCTCTGGGCCTGGGGAGCGTGGATGGGCTTTAACCTGCTGGTGCTGCTGCTCTACCCCACCGTCATCGCACCGCTCTTCAACAAGTTCCAGCCGCTGGAGGATGAAGCCCTGAAAGCGCGGGTGACGGCCCTGATGCAGCGTTGCGGCTTTGCCGCCAAGGGCCTGTTCGTGATGGACGGCAGCAAGCGCACGGCCCATGCCAATGCCTATTTCACCGGCTTTGGCGCCGCCAAGCGTGTGGTGTTTTACGACACCCTGCTCAAGCAGCTGAGCCCCGGCGAGGTCGACGCGGTGCTGGCGCATGAGCTGGGCCACTTCAAGCACAAGCACATCATCAAACGCATCGTCTCGATGTTTGCCATGAGCCTGGCCGGCTTTGCGCTGCTGGGCTGGCTGTCGTCGCAAGCCTGGTTTTACACCGGGCTGGGGGTCAGGCCCAACCTGGCGGGCGCCAACGACGCGCTGGCCTTGCTGCTGTTCATGCTGGTGGTGCCGCTGTTCAGCTTTTTCGTCTCGCCCCTGTTGGCCCAGTTCTCGCGCAAGCATGAGTTTGAGGCCGACGCCTATGCGGTGGCGCAGACCGACGGCAAGGACTTGCAAAGCGCCCTGCTCAAGCTCTACCAGGACAACGCCAACACGCTCACGCCCGACCCGGTATTTGTGAAGTTTTACTACTCGCACCCACCCGCTTCCGAGCGGCTGGGCCGCCTGACCTCCCTGTCCCCGAACCCAGAAAGCGCAGCCGCATGAGCCACCCAATCCATCACAACCGCCGGGCCCTGAGCGCCACGGAAATCGTTACCCAGCTGAGCCAGCTCAACGGCGAGCAGGCGCTGGGCTGGCGCCTGATCGATGGCGCGCTGGAGAAAACCTTCAGCTTCAACAACTACCACGAGACCATGGGCTTCGTGAATGCCCTGGCCTTTATCGCCAACGCCGAAGACCATCATCCCGATCTGGCGGTGAGTTACGGCAAATGCACGGTGCGCTTCAACACCCACGACGTGAACGGCATTTCCGTCAGTGACTTTTTCTGCGCGTCCAAGGTTGACGCCTTGCTGGCTTGAGCAAGCCGGCGCGTCCCGGGGCGGCGGCGCTCTCAGGCACCCTGCCCGGCCTGGTGGTGGCCGGGTTTGGCCGCCATGTGCTGGTTGAAACCCCCTCCGGCGAACGCCTGATCTGCCACCCGCGCGGCAAGAAAAGCCAGGCCGTGGTCGGCGACCGCATCCAGTGGCTGCCCTCGCGGGACGAAGGCACGATCGAGAAAATTGAAGCGCGCAACAACCTGTTTTACCGGCAGGATGAAATGCGCACCAAGTCCTTTGCCGCCAACCTGGACCAGGTGCTGATCCTGATGGCCGCGGAACCCGAGTTTTCGGAAAGCCAGCTGACGCGGGCCCTGATTGCCGCTGAAGCCGAGCGCATCACCCCGATCATCGCGCTGAACAAAAGCGACTTGACCGAACCCTTTCAGCGCGCCTGGCTCAAGCTGGCGCCCTATCGCGCCATGGGCTACACCATGCTGCCGCTGGCCATCAAGCCCAAGGCCCCGGCTGCCGCCTCCAATGACAGGCAGTCCGCCGAATTGCTGGCGCTGCTGCAGGGCAAAAAAACCCTGGTGCTGGGCCCCTCGGGGGCCGGCAAGAGCAGCCTGACCAACCTGCTGGTGCCCGGTGCCAGGGTGCAGACGGCCGAGATCTCCCAGGCGCTGAACTCGGGCAAGCACACCACCACCAGCACGACGCTGTACTGGATGGACGAGGCCAGAACCAGCGCCCTGATCGACTCGCCCGGTTTTCAGGAATTCGGCCTGCATCACATTGAGCCGATGCAGCTGGCCAGCCTGATGCCCGACCTCAAGGCGCATGCGCAGGACTGCAAGTTCTACAACTGCACGCACCTGCACGAGCCCGGTTGCGGCGTGATTTCCGAGGTCAATTCAGCTTCCAGCCCAAGCGGAATAAGCGCAAGCCGCTATCGTTTGTATAGCGAACTGTTCGCCGAGCTGTCGCAAACGCGGTATTGAAGAGTGCGGGCCCGTTCAGCCCAGCAAACGCGCCAAGGTCAGCAGCGCCAGCAGCACCATCCACAGCACCACGGAGCGCCAGACCAGCCCGACGATGCTGCGCAGGTGCGCCACTTCAGGCTCCCGGCCCGGCGTGGACTCCGTGGCGACGGGCTCCTCGGCATCCAGCCCACCGGCCTGAAAGGCCTGTGACGCGTCGGCGACAAACACCGCCTTGAGCGCTTCTCCGCCCAGACGCACATTGACCGCGCCGGACGTGGCGGCCAGAATCACGCCGTCATTGCGGCTCTGGGATGCCGCAGGCGCATTGGCCGAAAAGCGCTGCGTGTAGTGGCGCCAGGCATCGATGGCGTCTTCAAAACTCCCCACCACCGCAAAGCCCAGCGAGGTGATGCGGGCGGGCACAAAATCGATGAGGCCCCAGGCCCGGCTGGCGGCCCACTGCAGGGCCGGGCTGGCCTCCTCGCCGGCGGCAGAGCTGCTTTTGTGGGTCCAGTAACGCGACACAAATTCAGCCATGCGGTAGAGCACCGCGCCCGCAGGCCCCAGCCCCAGCGCCGCGAGCACCGAGAACCAGCACAGCACCGCAAACACATGGCGGTGGGCGGCGAGCACCGAATATTCAATCACATGGCGAACAATTTCACTGCGCGGCAATTCGCTCGCGTCCACCTGGCGCCACTGCGCCAGCAGCTCGCGCGCCGTCGTCTCGTCGCCCTCTTCCAGCGCGTCGCGTATGTCCGTGAAATAGTGGCTGAACTGCCTGAAGCCCAGCGTGACATACAAAACAGCCACGCTCCAGACAAACGCCAGCAGGGGATTCACGCGCCAGAGCAGGCCGTGGACCAGCAGCGTGAGCAGCGCGGGCAGCAGCACGGCAACCGTCCAGGCAATCCATCCGTGTGAGGGTTTGCCGGCATCCAGGCTGCGGCTGGCCCAGCGCACCCATTCGCGAAAACCGGCATGAACCCAGTTGCCGCGCGCCAGGGGCCTGGCCTGTTCGATGATGAGTGCAAACAAAACGGCAAAAAAGCTCATGCCAAATCATAACGGCTCATCACGCCGCGTGGCGCCCGTACGCGGGCTTTGTTGCCGGCCCGCGCGCCAGCTGGCTAGGCGCTCAAAAACCGGTACAGGTTGCGCAGCATGCCCGCCGTCGCGCCCCAGATATAGCGCTCTTTCGATTCGCCCGCATCGTCCTCCCCCACAGGATCGGCGTAGGGCATGGAGAGCCATTGCCGGATCACGCCGTCGAATTCAAACTCATGACGGCGGTGATTGGCAGGATTCATCAAATAGCCGAGCGGCACTTCAAAAACATCGGCCACCTCGCCCGGGTTGGGCTGCAGCTCGAAACCGGGTTTCACCAGTGCCACCACGGGCGTGATGATGAAGGCCGTGCCCGTGACATAGGTCGGCAAGGTGCCCAGCACCTCCACATGGGTGCGCGGCAAGCCGATTTCCTCGTGGGCTTCCCGCAAGGCCGTCGCCACGGCATCCTGGTCGGATTCATCGGTGCGGCCACCCGGAAAGGCGATCTGGCCGGAATGGGTCGAAAGATTGGTGGTGCGTTCGGTCAGCAGCAGGGTCAGCTCGCTGCGCATCACCAGCGGCAACAGCACCGCCGCCAGGGCCGGTTCGCGGTCGGCGAACTTTTTTTCCACGCTGTGCTCGGGCGTCCAGACCGGCGGATGCCTGAAGCGCTCGCGCAGCGCCAGCGGGGTCAGGCGCTCCAGCGCAACGCCGGCAAGATGGTCATCCACGCCCACGACCGGAATGCTGCGCGGATCAAATTTGGGCAATGGCTTGGTGAATTTCATGGGACGTACGGGCGATGCCAAAGCGTAGCAGACATAAAAAAGCCGCTCCGAAGAGCGGCCTTTCACGAAGCTGAGCTGCCTGGCACAGGGCTTATGCAGCCTTGGCGCCCAGCTTTTCCTTGATACGTGCGGATTTGCCGCTGCGGCTACGCAGGTAGTACAGCTTGGCGCGGCGCACATCACCACGGCGTTTGACTTCGATCTTGGCGATCAGTGGGCTGTAGACCTGGAAGGTACGCTCAACGCCTTCGCCATTCGAAATCTTGCGAACGATGAAGCTGGAGTTGAGGCCGCGGTTGCGCTTGGCAATCACCACGCCTTCAAAAGCCTGCACACGCTTGCGGGTGCCCTCAACCACGTTCACGCTCACGATGACGGTATCGCCAGGCGCGTAAGCAGGAATGGTCTTGTTCAGGCGAGCAATTTCTTCTTGCTCAAGAGTCTGGATCAAATTCATGATTGCTAACTTTTCTTTAACTTCTCGTTCATGCACGCGCTACGCTAAAGACCGCAAATCCATGGATTCATCCGAAGACAATCAGATGGTTGCAGTGGCCGCCAGAGGATCGAAAAGCCTTTGATTATAGCAACTTGAGCGCGCTGCGCCAAATCCGGCGCAGCGCATGCCGCCTCAGGCGTCCTGCTCGGGATTTTCGACCAGGTCGGCCAGAAAGGCTTCGTCGGTCGCGCTCAAATGGCCGGCCCGCCTTGCCTGCCGCACCAGTTCGGGCCGCTGGCGCTGGGTCAGGGCCAGCCGCTGGTCGCGCCGCCAGCGCTCGATATGGGCATGGTTGCCCGACATCAGGATGGCGGGAACAGGCTCGCCATGCCAAGCTTCCGGCCGGGTGTAATGGGGGCAGTCGAGCAGGCCGTCCAGCGCCGGGTTGAAGCTGTCCAGCTGGTGGCTGCCTTCGTCATTCAACACGCCGGGCTGCAAGCGGGCCACCCCATCCAGCAAGGCCATGGCGGCGATCTCTCCGCCCGACAGCACGAAGTCACCCAGACTGATCTGCTGGTCGACATGGTGGTCGATAAAGCGCTGATCCAGGCCTTCATAGCGGCCGCACACCAGCACGGCACCGCTGCTGGCGGACCAGCGCTCCACGCTGGCGTGATTCAGGGTCTCGCCTATGGGCGAAAACAGCACGGTGGGCGCCTCGGCCGCGCCGCAAGCCAGCCGATCCGCCTTCAGATGCGCCAGGCAGCGCGCCAGTGGCTCGGCCATCATCACCATGCCGGGGCCGCCGCCAAACGGGCGATCGTCGACACGGCGGTAATTGCCTTCGGCAAAATCGCGGGGATTCCAGAGCTTGACCTCGACCAGGCCCGTCTCGTAGGCACGGCGGGTCACGCCGCTGGTCAGAAACGGCGCAAAAAGCTCGGGAAACAGGGTGATGACATCGAAGCGCATGGAAAGGCTATTGTGCGCGCGCAGACAAGGTACAGACAAGCGCAGGCAATTCGCCCCAGGCTTTCCGCCTCAATAGTCGGGCTGCCAGTCGACGGTGATGCATTTGCCGGCGATGTCGACCGCGTCGACATAGACCGAGACAAAGGGAATCATGCGCTCGGCCGTGCTGCTCGAACCGTCTTGCTGGGTAACGGCGTATTCAACGCAGAGCACCGAGCTGGGCCCGGTGGCCATCAGGTCGCGCACGCAGCCCAGCGCCACGCCTTCGCGATTGACCACGTTCAGGCCGATCAGGTCGACCCAGTAATACTCGTCTTTGGAAGCGGCCGGAAAACTGCTGCGCGGCAGGAAAATCCGGGCTCCGCGCAAGGCCTCGGCGGCGTTGCGGTCATCGAGGCCGCTGATTTTGGCGACCACCGAATCGGAATGGGGTTTGACCTGGTCCAGCTTGAGCGAGACGGTGCCGGAAAATCCCGCGAAACCGGGACGGAATTTCGCGTCGGGCACCTGGAGGAACCAGGATCTGGCCGACAAAAGGGCTTCTGCATCGGTGCTGTGCGGCTGGATTTTCACCCAGCCCTTGACACCCCAGGCATCCAGAATGCGCCCGACTTCAACGGCATCGCCTGGCAATCCAGACGGTTCAAGACCGGGCAGCATGCGGGTGTGCTATCGCTCAGGCAGCCTTGGCGGCGCCTTGCTTGATCAGGCGCTGAACGGTGGGGGACGCTTGGGCGCCAACACCAACCCAGTGGGTCAAACGGTCTTGCGCAATGCGCAGGCCTTCTTCGCCACCTTTGGCAATCGGGTTGTAAAAACCGATGCGCTCGATGAAACGGCCATCGCGGCGAACGCGCTTGTCAGCCACAACGATATTGAAAAACGGACGATGCTTGGAACCGCCGCGTGAAAGTCGGATGACGACCATGATTTATCCTTTGGGTGGCGGGGCGTAAAAATGATTTGACACCCCAATATTCCTGCAGCGCTTGAGACACACGACATGGCCACCCGGCCAGCGAAATGCTGCAAAGCCTGACATTATAGCCCGGCGCCCGACTTGGCTCTGTTTTTGGCCGAAAATGAGCACTTTAGCCCAAACCACTACGCCCATGCCCCTCATACGCCCCAGCCGCGACGAAGACCTTCCCGCCATCACCGCCATCTACGGCCACCATGTGCTTTACGGCACCGGCACCTTTGAAACCGAAGCGCCCAGCGTGGCCGACATGGCGGCACGCCGCGCCGATGTGCTGTCCAAGGGGCTGCCCTACCTGGTCGCAGAGGACGAGGGCCGGGTGGTCGGGTTTGCCTACGGCAACTGGTTCAAGCCGCGCCCGGCCTACCGCTACTCGGTGGAAGACTCGATTTACCTGGCGCCCGATCTGCACCGGAAGGGGCTGGGCCGGGCCCTGCTGACCGAGTTGCTGGCCTGCTGCGAGGCCGTGGGCGTGCGCAAGGTGATGGCCGTGATCGGCGACTCGGCGAATGCCGGCTCCGTCGGGGTGCATCGTGCGCTGGGCTTTACGCAGGTGGGCATTGTGGAGTCCTGCGGCTGGAAGTTCGGCGCCTGGCGCGACATCGTCATCATGCAAAAAACCCTGGGGTTGGGCGACACGCAAGCCCCGCAAGACCCGCCGAGCCGATAATTCCCGCATGAGCTTACCAACCCGAAAAAACAAGACGGCCGCCGCCTGGCTGGCCCTCACCACCGGCCAGCTGGGCCTGCACCGCCTCTACCTGTTTGGCTTGGGTGACCTGTGGGCCTGGGTGCACCCCATCACGGCGGCACTGGGCTGGTGGGGCGTGGAACGCGTGCGGCTTTATGGGCAGGACGACCAGCTGGCCTGGCTGATGATTCCGCTGCTGGGCTTCACGCTGGCGGCAACCGCGTTGACCGCCATCTATTACGGCCTGATGTCGTCTGAAAAATGGAATGCGCAGCACAATCCGGGCACACCCGAGGCCAGCGCCGGCCACACCAACTGGCTCACCATAGGCGCGGTGGTGTTTGCCTTGCTGTTCGGCACCATTGCATTGATGTCGAGCATTGTCTTCAGCTTTCAGCGCTACTTTGAATACCAGGTTGAAGAGGCGAGAAAAATCTCGCAATAAATTTGCCCCCACGTTCGCTCACTTCGTGTAGCTCTCTGCCCCCCCGAGGGGGCTGATTTTCCTTGGGGCGGCCCGGCGGAAAATTGTCTGTGACCACGATTTCAAACATGGCCCCATGCCCATCCAACCAGCCCCCTTGACGCGAACTGCGATTTAAAAAATCTGCAGGCTGAGCCAGTAGCCAACCGCCGCCACGAAGGCGGCGGCGGGAATGGTGAGAATCCAGGCCCAGACAATGTTGCCGGCCACGCCCCAGCGCACGGCCGAGGCCCGCTGGTTCGAGCCCACGCCCACAATGGCGCCGGTGATGGTGTGGGTGGTGGACACCGGAATGCCCAGCCCGGTCGCCAGGAACAGGGTCAGCGCGCCGCCGGTTTCGGCACAAAAACCGCCCACCGGCTTGAGCTTGGTGATTTTCTGGCCCATGGTTTTGACGATGCGCCAGCCGCCAAACATGGTGCCGGCCGCAATCGCCGTGTAGCAGCTGACAATCGTCCAGGTCGGGGGTGATGCGTCGCCGGCCGAGGCATAACCGGTGGCAATCAGCAGCATCCAGATGATGCCAATGGTTTTCTGCGCATCGTTGCCGCCGTGGCCCAGGCTGTAGGCGCCGGCCGACAGCAGCTGCAGGCGGCGGAACCAGCGGTCGACCTTCGAGGGCGTGGCGCGCCGGCAGACCCAGGCCACCAAAAACATCATCAGGGAGCCCAGCAGAAAACCCAGCAGCGGGGATATGAAAATAAAGGCCACCGTCTTCAAAATGCCGCCCGACTCCAGCGCGTGGGCACCGGCCTTGGCAATCACGGCGCCCACAATGCCGCCTATCAGGGCATGCGAGGAACTGCTCGGAATGCCGTAATACCAGGTCACCAGGTTCCAGGTGATGGCGCCCGTCAGCGCGCCGAACACCACATGCGTGTCGACAATGTCGGGCTGGACAATGCCCTTGCCCACGGTGGCGGCCACGCTCAGGCGAAAGATAAAGATGGCGATCAGGTTGAAGGCAGCGGCAAACACCACGGCCTGTGCCGGCTTGAGCACGCCGGTGGACACCACCGTGGCGATCGAATTGGCCGCATCGTGAAAGCCGTTCATGAAGTCAAAGGCAATGGCCAGAAACACCAGCAGCGCGACGACCCACAGGGCCGCTTGTACAGTTTGCATGGGAAGCGACCGCTGATCAGGAGTGCTCGAGGACGATGCC
>CAZWDK010000098.1:0-10670 GCA_964633095.1 uncultured Polaromonas sp.
CAGGGCATGAGCAGCTATTAATTTCATAGCGGAGGGGCGTCATGTCCAGTCGGGGTCTTCTTTCGGGTTTTCGCTTTCGGCGTGCAACTGCCGGCGCACGTAGTCCACATGTTGCCGCAGGGTGTAGACCCGGTCGGAAAAGTCGAGCGAGAACTTCATGTGGCTCACGTCGTGCTCAATCTTGTCCAATTGGGCCGTGGCTTTGGCAATGTCTTGCGGGCTGAGCTTGCGCGAGTTGATGTCGCGCTCCATCTCCAGTAGCACGCCGTAGCGGCGGTAGAGCCGGTTTTTTTCCTTGAACTCAAACAGCTTGGGAACGATCCGGAACACCGGCACGGAAATCGCCACCAGGGGAATCAGCACCAGCAGCAGGCGCTGCAGCGCATTGGCCGCCCAGTAGGGCAGGTAGCGCTGCAAGAATGGCCGGCCGTCTTTGTAGTAGCGCACGGCTTCGTCGGCCAGCGGGAAGTCGGTCGCGTTGCCGTTCGGGAACTCGCCCGGCTTGTTGAGCAACGTTGCGCCCCGGTGAACGTCGCGCGCGGCCTCCAGCAGCAGGTAGGCCAGCGCGGGATGCAGATCCTTGTGAATCACGAGGTTGGCCGTGGTGGTGAGCAGCGTGATGTCCTGGCGCGGCTGGTCTTGCGCCGGGTCTACCGAGCCGGCCTTCAGCGTGACCAGCGACATGTAAGGCAGCCGCCGCGTCAGCCCCTCGGCATGCTCGATGGAAACCAGCTGCGCCAAATCCTGCCTGGCCAGCAGCAACTGCACGGCAGGCGTCTGCGGCGCACCGATCATGATGAGCGCATCCAGGCCCTTGGCCAGCAGCGCATTGGCCGCCGCCAGCCCGCCGTCTGCCGTCAGCGTGGCATTGGCCGGCGTGACGCCATAGGTTTGCAGCAGCTCCAGCGCCACCTTGCGCGTGCCGCTGCCTTCGGCGCCAATGGCCACCTTTTTGCCTGCCAGCGGGCCCAGGCCCTTGCTCAGCGTTTTGGCCAGCGCGGGCGAGGTGAACATCCAGATCGGCTCGTAGCCCACCACGCCCAGCGCGCGCAGCGGCGTGCTTGCCTCGGGCTCCAGCGAATCCAGTGCCAGCAGGCCCAGGCCGCCTTGCACAAAACCTACCGGCATGTCCGCGTTGAGCCGCTCCAGGTTTTGCACAGAGCCGGTGGACGGCTTGAGCGTGAGCGCTACGCCATGGACCTTGAGGTAGGCCTGATACTTGAGCGCAAACTGGTGCGAAGCCCCATCCACCGCTCCGGTGGTCATCTCAACCCTGCTCGGGGGTGCGGGGCTGATGGAGCGCGAGAGCATGGAGAGCGCCGCTGCCAGGCCGACGACGATTGCGACGGCCAGCAGCAGGGTTTGCTTGCGGGTTAGCGAGGGGACGATCAGCATGATGCACAGTCTACCCAGAGCGCGGGTTGGCGGGTGCATCCGCACGGGCCTGCTCAGGCCCGCGCTGCAAGGAGGCATCCCGCCGCTAGCGCAGGTTGGACTGCACCCAGCGCATGATGTCGGCCGCGCCCATGGCACCGGGCTGGCGCGCCACCTCGCGGCCATTCACAAACAGCGCCAGCGTCGGGATGCTGCGGATGTTGAAGCGCGCCCCCAGACTGGGCACGGCCTCGGTATCGACCTTGGCCAGGCGCAGCTTGGGCTCCAGCTGCGCCGCGGCCTGCTCATAGGCCGGCGCCATCTGGCGGCAAGGCCCGCACCAGGGTGCCCAAAAATCGACCAGCACCGGAATCTGGTTGCGGCTGATGTGTTTGTCAAAGGCCGCTTCATCGAGCGCGGCAGAGTGGGCGCTGAACAGCGCTTTCTTGCAGCTGCCGCAACTGGGCGCACTGCCCAGCTGGTCGGTGCGCACGCGGTTGGTGGTGTGGCAGTGCGGGCAGACGATGTGCAGTGATTCGGTCATTTTTTTCACATGGGGATAGGGCAGGCCATTGCAAGCGCCGGCGGGAACCCCGTTTTTGCTGCTTGATGGGTGTGGCGGACTTAAAAACTCATCATTTGGCCACGGTCTTTGGTTTGGGTTTTTGCTTTTTCATCGCCATGGAGGTTTTTGCCTTGCTGGCAGAGGACTTCGTTGGCGCGGCCTTCACGGTCGGGGTCTTTGCGGGAGCCTTGCTCGTCTTTGCCGTGACCGCTTTGACGGTCTTGCTGGCAACCTTGCGCGTAGCCGTGGAGGGCTTGGCGGGGGCCGTTTCAGGAGTCGCTTTTACCGGCGTGGTCTTTGTTGGCGCTTTGGCTGGCTTGACAGCGGCCGCCTTGGTTGTTTTTGCTGGTTTTGCAGGGGCCGGCTTGGTGCCTTGCTTGACCGGCTTCGCTTTCGGTTTTGGCATGGGCGTGGCTTCAAGCTCGTCCATCTCCAGGCCGAACACATCGCCCAAGGCCGAGTCGTCGAGCACCTTGCCGGCCGCAGGCCCTTTTTTGGCTTTGGGCAGACCGCTGCCGGCCTGCGCAACGAGGTCCTGGGCATCAACCTGTCGCAGGCTAAACAGCAACTCGGGCTGTTGATCGAGCCGGTTGCCGACCCCATAGAGCACGGCTGCGACATGTTTGCACATCGAGGCCCAGTCGGGACAGCTGCAACTGAACTGGATGTCTTTGGGGGCCGGGAAAAGGCCGGTTCTGGGTGTGCAGATGCGCGCCATCACCGGTTGGGCAAGTTTGCCCTGCAGCAGCTCCACCAGCGAGTCGATAGAGGCGGCGCAATCGGTGCAGATCGCCTTCCATTGTTTGGCGGGAACGGTTTGGACGCTGACCTTGACGCTGTAAAGGCTTGAGCCCATGACCTGCGCCCGCACCTCGCCAGCCGAGACTTTCAGGTCAATCACCGAGCCGTTGCGCACATAGGTGCGGCCACGCGGCAGGCGGCTTTCGTAGTCGCTGTACTGCTCCAGGTTGTCGCACCAGGCCTTGCCCCAGACAGTTTTGGCGATGGCGCCGCGCGAGGGCGCTATGGGCGAGAAGCTGGCGCCCGCCTTTTTGGCCTTGGCGGCGGCTTTTTCGGCCTTTTTACGTCGCTCGGCGACCGAGACATAAGGCGCGTATCCCCAAAAGCTCATGGTTTTATCCTTTAATTTTCCTGCGAAGTGTGAATGTCGAGCTGCACCAGATCAAGCAACTCGCGGTCGTTCATCTCGGTCAGCATCAGCTCGGCACCGCCCTCCAGCACATCCGTTACCAACTGCTGCTTTGACTCGATCAACTGGTCGATGCGGTCCTCCACAGTGCCCCGGCAAATGAACTTGTGGACCAGCACATTGCGCTGCTGGCCGATGCGAAACGCGCGGTCCGTGGCCTGGTTTTCCACCGCCGGGTTCCACCAGCGGTCAAAGTGAATCACATGCGAAGCCGCCGTCAGGTTCAGCCCGGAGCCGCCGGCCTTGAGCGACAGCACAAAAAACGGCGTCAGCTCGTCCTCCTGGAAGCGCTTGACCAGCTCGCGGCGTTTGGCCACGGGCGTGCCGCCGTGCAGCACCAGGCCCTCGCGGCCAAAGATGGCGCCCAAGAACGCCGCCAGCGGCGCGGTGGTTTCGCGAAACTGGGTGAACACCAGCACCTTTTCCTGCTTGGCGGCGATCACCTCGGCCAGCTCGCGCAGGCGGGCAAACTTGCCGCTGCCCTCGGCCTGCCAGGCGGCGTCGCCCAGCCACTGCGAGGGGTGGTTGCAGATTTGCTTGAAGCGCATCAAGAACGACAGCACCACGCCCTTGCGGCCAATGCCCTCGGCGTCTTCGAGCGCGACCTTGAGTTCTTTCACCGCACGCTGGTACAGCGCCGCCTGGGTCGGGCTCAAGTGGCACCAGGCCTTGAGCTCGGTCTTGTCGGGCAGGTCAGCGATCACGCGCTTGTCGGTCTTGAGACGGCGCAGGATGTAGGGTTGCACCAGCGTCCGCAAGGGGCCAAAGTGCTGCTTGTCCGCCAGCCGTTTGGTGAAAGCCGCAAACACCTTGCCCGTGCCCAGCAAACCGGGGTGGGTAAAGTCAAACAGCGACCACAGGTCAGACAGCCGGTTTTCGACCGGCGTGCCGGTCAGCGCGATGCGCGACTGGGCCTTGAGCTTTTTCACTTGTTGCGTTTGCTTGGCGCTGGGGTTTTTCAGGGCTTGCGCCTCGTCGGCCACGGCCACGCGCCAGTGCATGTCGGCCAGCGCGGGCAGCCGCAGCAGCGTGCCGTAGCTGGTGATGACCAGGTCTGCCTCGCCCAGCTGCTGCGCATCCAGCGCGCGCAGTCCGGCGGTGGGCATGGCCGACGGGTGGGCCACCAGCAGGCGCAATGAGGGGGCGAAGCGTTCGGCTTCGGCCGCCCAGTTGGCCAGCAGCGAGGCCGGGGCCACCAGCAGGCTGGGTGCGGACGCATTCTTGTTCTCACGCTTTAACACCAGCAGCAAGGCCAGCACCTGTATGGTCTTGCCCAACCCCATATCGTCGGCCAGGCACGCGCCCAGCCCCAGCCGGGTCAGCAGGTACAGCCAGCGCACACCCGCTTGCTGGTAGGGGCGCAGCGTGGCTTTGAGCTCTGCGCCGGGGCTGACCTGCGCCAAGCCCTCGGGCTGCCGCAGCCCGCGCAAGGTGTCAGCCAGCCAGGGCCCGGCGTTCAGTTGCGACCAGTAGTCATCGCTGGCGTCGCCGCCGTCAGTCAGCGATGCGCTAGACAGCAGGCGCATGGCCTCGGCAAACGGCAAGCCATCGGTCGCCGCCGCTTCGCTCAAGGCCTGAAACCGCTCCAGCAGCCGCGTGAGCCTGTTGTGGTCTATCTCGACCCAGCGGCCGCGAATCAGTTGCAAGCCATCGACCTGCTTGAGCAAGTCGCGAATGTCCGCCGCGCTGAGCGTCTCGCCGTCCAGCGTGACCTCCATGCTGAAATCAAGCAGCGCCGCCATGCCCAACTGTGACGGTGGCTTGGCGCCAATATTGGCCTTGACCACCGGCCGGCTGGGCCGCCCCGCCTGCCAGTTCCCCGGTGTACGCACGACGATGCCAGCCGCCTCGACTTTGGGAACATCGCTTAGAAAACGCAAAGCCTCAACAGGTGTCCAGCGCAGCGGGTGGTAAATCTCGTTGGCCTCCACCATCTCACGCAGCCACTCGCAGTGCTCCGCCGCACGTTGAACCGGCAGCAGCAGCGAGAGCAGTTGCGAGCGGCTTTTTCCGTCCGAATATTCCGCCAAGGCCTTGGACAGCGGTAAATGCCGCGCCTTGCCATGGGCCGACAGGCGCGAGGTGTAGGTCGCCAAGAAGGCAAACGGCGCTTCAGGGTCTTTGCGGTTTTCAGCCAGGTTGAAATACACCCGGCCCACCAGGTTCCACGCCGGATGACGCGCTTTTAGAAATTCTTGCAGCGACAGCTTTGACGCAGCAAGTTCGGCGCGCAACGCGGCATCAAGCTGTTGCCACAGCGCTGTCAGCACGTCCGGGCTCAGGTATTCGACACCCAGCATGGGCGGCGCGTCGGCAATCAGGGCATCAAGCGCCGCCGCATCGGGCACGCTGACGGCAATCTCACCGCCCTCAGCCGTAGCGCACAGGCCCGTCACGTAGCGCACCGCAAAGTCGCGCCACCATGCCCAGCCGGGCGCAAGCGCGCTGGCCACCTCAGCCGCCCCCAGGTGCAGCAAGCCATGCCCGGCGCCCAGCCCAAAGGCCGCGGTCAGACGCTCGTGCAGCGCGGCAGGCAGAGGCGGGGCATCGTCAACCAATGCCAGCCGCAGGTGGCCGTGCGGGGTCAGCAGGGGGGCGAGATGGGTGGCTGGGGCAGGTAATGCGCTAGCGGCGGGGGCGACTGGGGTCATGGGTGAATGCGAGGCGCTAAGCTGCTTGACGGGGTTGCTGGAGTTTAAGTGATGCCCATGCGGCTGAAAATGTCTGGGAATACCTATAAAAAAAGCCTCTAGCCCAATATGGATGGGCGCAAGATGCTATTAAAAGAAGAGCACATGACCGCCATCATGATGTGCCGGGTGTATCAGCCACGGCCTGCGCCGCGATTTTTCGCGAAAAAATCGAGCCTGCCCGTCGTTTAAGCTATGCCCCCAGGCAACGCGGCCACTGTTCGTTTTGCCTACCTTCAACTTTCACCCATCCACAAAAGAAAACCGAACCTGGCGATGGAAATTCTTTCTCTGCTGTTCCTGCTGGCCGTGGCCGTTTTCCTGCTCAAGAAAAGTGAGCAGCGCAAACGCATTGCCCTGCTGGGAAGCCACCTGGGCCACTACCAGATTGAAAAACTGATGGAAACCCTGGCCGATGGCTATCTGCGTGCGCTGGGCGAGGATGACCTGACGCGCCGCGAACAAATCTGGCGTTACCTGGACACGGCCGAGATGCAGCTGTGCGAGCAATTCAAGCAGTTCTGCGCCGAGTTCTCCCGGCTGGATGCGGCCGACACCCGCGTCAGCAAGCTCGCGCTGGCCATTCCCTATGCCTCCCGCCTGTTCCCGCGCGCCACCTTTGATCTGCGCAAGGCGCTGGCCATCCATGCGCAGGGGCTCGCGCAGGCCGCCGGCAACGCGCAGCAGCGCACGCCCAGAGACAAGGCCTACACGCTGTCTGCCGAGCTGTTTTTGATGCAGCACAGCTGCCACTGGTTTTGCAACTCGAAGGCGGTGGCGTCGGCCCGGCTGATGGCGCGCCACCAGACGACGCATGCGCAAGTGCTGGCGGCCGTGGCGCCCGAGACACGTGCGGCCTACCAGGCCCTGACTGGGAGCTGAGTGGTGCGGTTGGGTTGCCGTGCCGCTGATTTACAGTACGATCTTTGATGCCTGAAGGAGTGCCTGGCCTTGAAGCTGTATGACCTGCGCCGTAAAGCAAACGCCGTCTGGCTGGCGGGCTTTTTAAGCCTGTCAGGCCTGCTGACAGCTTGCGCGCTTCCGATGAAAGCGCTTCCTACACAGGAGCAATTTGGCTCCAGCACGACCTATTCCCGGCTGTTTGACGCCACGCCTGCGCAAACCTGCGAGGCCGCCCGGCGCGCCTTGCTGAGCCAGGGCTACCTCATCAGCACGGCCAGCGCGGAACTGGTCGATGGCCGCAAAAGCTTTCAACCCGAGGCCGAGTCGCACCTGCAGATGGAAATTCGCGTCGTCTGCGTGCCGGACAGCAGCGACGGAAAGGTCAGCCTGGGTTTTGTTACCGCGCTGCAAGACCGCTACGCCCTGAAGAAAAGCAACAACTCCGCCAGCCTGGGCGTGGGGGCGATTGGTTCGGTCTCGCTGCCTTTCAGCTCAAGCAACGATTCCATGGTCAAGGTGGCCAGCGAAACCATTTCGTCCGAACCCTTTTATGACCGGTTCTTCGACCTGGTGCAGCGCTATCTGGAGGTCGACGCGCCGCTGAAATAGGCCTAAGAGCCTGGGCCTCGCGCCAGCTTGCCGGCGCCAGGCCGTCCAGGGTGCGGGGCCCGGCCGGTTTCAGGTTGGCGCTTCAGTCGAACTGCAGGCCGCCGTTGAGATCGAGCACCTCGCCGGTGATGAAGCCGCTGAGCGGGTGCGCCAGGAAGAGCACGCTGTGCGCGAGTTCTTCCAGCTCGCAAAAACGGCCAACCGGTATCTTTTGGCGCAGCTCGGCCTGGCGCTCGGCGCTGACCTGCTCGGTCAGCATCTGCGTTTTGACGAAGGTCGGGGCCAGCGCATTGCAGGTCACGCCAAAGGGCGCGTATTCGCGGGCAAAGCTGAAGGTCAGCGAAATGACTGCGCCCTTGCTGGCGGCGTAGGCGGGCAGCGGCGACAGCCCGCCTGTCTTGGCGCCGTACGAGGACATGTTCACGATACGGCCGAAACCGCGTGCCTTCATGCCCGGCGCCACGCGCTGGCTCACATAAAAGACGCCGTCCAGGTTGATGCGCAAGGTCTTGTGCCAGAGCTCAGGCGTCGTCTGTTCGCAATTGGCGTACTGCAAAAAACCGGCGTTGTTTACGCAGACGTCGATGCGGCCGAACTGCGCCTCGATCTGGTCGCAGGCGGCATGGACCGCGCCGTAGTCGCTCACGTCCATGATGAAGCAGGCCAGGCGGTCGCCATGCGCGGCCGACAGGCCGGCTAGCTGGTCGGTGCGCAGGTCGGTGGCGGCGACGCGGTAGCCGGCCTCCAGCAGCGCGCGCACGGTGGCCAGGCCCATGCCGGCATTGGCGCCGGTGACAAGGGCGACCTGGTCCTGGATGAGGGGGGTGTTGGGGCTCATGGGTTCTCGGTTGGAGTGGTTGAATGGAAGTTCTGAATGCGGGCCTGCAATGCCATGCCCGATCAGGGTGAAGTTGTCGCGGCCGCCCTCAGTTGCGACAGCGCACCGGCAACGCCCATGGCCTGGATGCGTTCCAGCCAGAAGGTCAGGCGCGATGTCCATTGCGGGTTTGCGGGCAGGGTGTCGCCCCAGACCGACGGCAGCGCCAGCATGGCCTGCACCGTGCCGGCGGCATCGCCGCGGTGTTGCTGCGCCAGGGCCTGCAGCGTGTCGCCCAGAGGGTCGGAAATCGCATAGGGCTGGCCCTGCTCGTCTTCGGCCAGCAGGTAGCGCATCCACACGGCGCTGGCAAAGGCCAGCGGCTCGACCTGCTGGCCGGACGCCAGCCGCGCGTGGACCGTCCCCAGCCAGCGCAAGGGAATCTTCAGGGAGCTGTCGGACGCGATCTGGTGGACCTTGTGGCGCAGGTCGGGGTTGGCGAAGCGCTCAAGCAGGGCATCGCGGTAGGCCGGCAGGTCAGGGCGCCGCAGCTGCGGCATCATCACGCCGGTCATCAACTGATGCACATACCAGTGGATGTCCGGATGGGCCACGCAGTCGGCTACCGTGGGCAGGTTCATCACCGCGCCCATCAGCGCGATGGCGGTGTGGCTGCCGTTGAGCATGCAGAGCTTGGCCTGCTCGAAGGGCAAGACCTCATCCACCACGGTCACCCCGGCAGACGCGAGGACGCCGGCATCCAGCGGGTCGGCAAAGTCGCGCTCAATCACCCATTCCCAGAAGCCTTCCGTGCCCAGCGCGCAGGCGTCGTCCAGGCCGGTGACATCGGCGGCATCGGCGCGGTGCTGCGGCGTGGCCGCTGGCACGATGCGGTCCACCATGCTGTTGGGGAAGGTGCAGTTCGCGGTGATCCAGGCGGCCAGGGTGGCGTCGTCTTGCTGAGCGGCGGCCAGGCACAACTGGCGCAGCTTGTGCCCGTTGCCGGTCAGGTTGTCGCAGGAGGCCAGCGTCAAGCCGCCCAGTCCGGCGGCGCGCCGTGCGGCAAGGCCTTTCACCAGCAGCGTGGCCAGCTCGGGACCATAGGCTTTTTCGGTCACGGTCAAGGTCACCCAGCGCGTGGACGGCGCAGCGATGGCGGCTGTCACCTGCTGCGGTTCGCGCGCCGCAACGCAGGTCTGGCGCACCGCGCCGGCGATCTGCCAGCGCCGGCCCGCAGCGCTGGCCACCTGCACCGTGTAGAGACCGTCCTGCGGCGCCAGCGCATCGGCCAGCGTGGTGCTGCGCATGCCCACGCCCAGTACGCCCCAGCGGGCATCACCCTGGCGCAGCAGGGCATCGAACACCAGCGCCTGATGCGCGCGGTGAAATGCGCCCAGGCCGAGGTGCACGACGCCCACAGCCATCTGCCGGCGGTCGTAGTGGGGCAGTTGCAGGCTGGCCTGCTTGCCTCGCGTGGAGGCTTTGAGCTCGTCGAGAGAGGCTTGGGAAAGTGCGCGCATAAATCTGGGTGCTCTGGGAAAAAGAGCTCGATTGAACATCTGGACCGACCAATTCACCAATAGTGGTAAACCACTATTCGAAATTGTGGCTTACCAATTTATATTTGGTCCAACCACTTTGAAAAGCCATGGCACTTCACCTCATCCAGTCCAGCGACGATGCACCTGCACAAAAGATCGGTTCCGACCGCTCCTACCAGCGCCTGGCCGCGCAAATACTGGCGCTGATTGCGCAAGGGGAATTCAAGCTGGGCGAACGCCTGCCGTCGGAGCGCGCGCTGGCCGAGCGCTTTGATGTCAGCCGCACCTCGGTGCGCGAAGCCATGATCGCGCTGGAGTTGCAGAACGTGGTCGAGGTGCGCGGTGGTTCGGGCATTTATGTGACGCAAGCCAGCGGTTCCGCGGCGGCCCCCTCGTTCATGCCGGAAACCGGGCCTGGTCCTTTCGAGTTGCTGCGCGCCCGTTGCCTGATCGAGTCGGAGATCGCCTCGGTCGCGGCCGAGACGCGCAATGACGGCGATCTGGACCGGATCTTCACGGCCCTGTCCGACATGCGCGAGCACATGGACGACAAGGAGGCCAACGAGGCGGCCGACCGCCTGTTTCACCTGCGCATCGCGGAGTCCACCGGCAACAGCGTGCTGCTGCAAATGGTCACGGCCATGTGGGCGCAGGCCAGGGGCCCGGTCTGGACCAAGATCGAGCACCACTTCCACACCCCCGAACTGCGCCTGGCATCGCATGCCGACCATCAGCGCATCTTCAAGGCCCTGCTGGCACGCGACCCGGTTGCGGCGCGGGCCGCCATGCGTGCGCACCTGGAGCGCGTCATCAGCGAGTTCGCCCAGGCCTGGAGGTAGGTATGGCCCCCACGCTTTTCGCTTCGCGCAATGCGCTGCCCCCCGAGGGGGCCGCTGCGCCTGCGGGCTGGCGAAGCCAGTCCCGCGGCCCCTGCTTGGTGAAGCCCGCGGCAGCGTACTGA